>JAKPXU010000215.1 GCA_029571905.1 Acidobacteriota bacterium
ATTGAATAATTGGTGTTGGACAGAGGCCGAGATCTATGACCTCGTGACCGGTGGCCAGCAGGGCCGAAATAACTCCATCGGCTACCATTGGACTGGAATTACGGCTATCTCTTCCGACAAGAACAGGACCAACTGAAACCAGCGTGCCGAAAGCTGAGGCGAAATTTATTATCAATTCCGGGGTGATGGTCTTACCTATAATCCCTCTGACTCCGGAAACACTTAATTTTAAAGGCTTCATATCATTTGTAGCCAATGTAGCATTTTAGATTGGATTAAGCAATAAAACGAGGTTAGTAGCAGGCAGAAAATGCCAGCCAGCCGGGCAATCGGACAAAAAGAATTTTCAAAAAGTTTCAACCTCTGGCCTGGAATAGCGACTAAATAATTAGAAACCGCTCCCGAGGAGGGCAGGGGAGAAGGACTCTCGGGGGGTGTCCTTCTCCGGCAAATCTTACGCCTTGGATGGAGGCCCTCCTCTTTTTTTTTTAATATTCAATATTTTTATGAAAAAATCAATAGAAAAGATGACTTAAATGCATATTTTTTTGGACTTAATTATCCAATCTGATGTATGATTTTTATACCATCCTTCAGGGAGGAAGCTATGGATGCCAGGAAGTTCATCGACAAACAGATGGCAGAAATCAGAAAGACGGTAGGCAATGATAAAGCTATTTCTGCTCTATCAGGTGGAGTGGATAGCTCGGTTGCCACCATTTTAGCTCATCGGGCCCTTGGACCTCAGCTTAAGGCCATTTTTATTGACAATGGTTTGATGCGAGAGAACGAGCCGCAAGAAGTTAAAGGCGCCTTCTCCCGGCTTGGCCTCAACCTGGAGGTGATTGAAGCCAGGGCAGAATTTTTTGAGGCTCTCCAGGGCAAGACCGACCCCGAGGAAAAAAGGAAAGCTTTTCGCTATGCCTTTTATAAGGTTTTTGGCCGGGAAGTTCTGAAGAGTAAAGCTCGTTTTTTAATTCAGGGAACCATCGCTGCTGATATCATTGAAACCAGAAGCGGAGTCAAGACCCAGCACAACATCCTGGAACAAATCGGAATTGACCCGGAGAAAGGTTTTGGCTTTAAAATAATCGAGCCTCTGAAAGAGTTGTTTAAGCACGAGGTTCGCGAAGTCGGGCGGGAGCTGGGTTTACCTGAAATAATTTTCCAGCGGATGCCTTTTCCGGGACCGGCTCTGGCTACGAGAATTATAGGAGAAGTGACTCCAGAAAAAGTAGAACTGGTCAGAAAAGCAACCAAAATTGTGGAGGAAGAGCTGGCCGCTCTTCAGCCCTTTCAAGCTTTTGCTGTTTTGATGAACGATATGGCTACTGGTCTGGCTGAAGGTCAGAGAAAATTCGGGCATATTATAATTATCAGGTCTGTGGAAAGCCAGGATGCCTTGACCGCTCAGCCCACCCCTGTCCCATGGGATGTACTGACCAAGCTGGCCAGGAGAATCACCAGCGAGGTTCCAGCGGTGGTTAGAGTAGCTTATGAAATTACTTCCAAGCCGCCGGCTACCATCGAGTATATCTAAGTCGGTGATAAGAACGTCCTGAAAATTCGGGAAAAATAAAAAGCAGAAAAATCTGAAAAGCAGGACAACAGCCAGTAGCAGTTGCTCCCCATCATTTTAGCCACTAAATACCCGTGAAAAAAAGCCGGTCTCTTATCGATCGTTTAACGATCTGTTAATCAACGTGGTAATTGGTTGACAGTCAGAAAATAATTTGCTATTTTTCAGGCTTGCGGCGCCATCGTCTAGAGGCCTAGGACGGGTGGTTCTCAGCCATCAAACCGGGGTTCGAATCCCCGTGGCGCTACTCCTTCTAAGTTCTTTTACTTATGAGCCAGAGCCGCCAGTTTTGCTTTGTAAGCTTCCTCATCAATTACCGGAAAAACCAGGTCCTTGTTCAGCTCTTCAAAGTTTTGCAAGTACCGATTATTCTGGAAAGTAGCCGGACTTAATTTCCAGCTGCTGGGTGGAGAAAAAGTAAAGATATAGTAGATGAAATATTTATCGTAGGGGTAAACCCAGATTTCAGCAGTATTTGCCTGGATATCTTCGTTGGTTCGGTCGCCCATAGCAAGACTGCCCGTGGCACCAGAAGAAGAGACGACGGCAGTCGTTACCCAATCAGTATTTTGCCTGTAATCAATGGAAGCCGGAGAACCATTTAGTAAATAAACCCGGGCCCGATCGGTATTCCAGGGCTGGTTGCGGTTTTCACTCTTAAACAGGCGCTGAATGGCCTCTATCCGGCTATCGAATTCCTGTTTGGCCATAGGCTGTCTCACTTCCCAGAATAGGTTCTGAAACTCGAGTCGTCCCTGTGGAGTCAGCTGGTGATAAATTTTCTGTTCGTAGTCGTGCATTATAAAATAGTGCTGCGCATACCATGAATCCCTGGAGGGCAGACTTTTCACTCCACAGCCTGCCGTTAAAATAATCAGAAGAAGCGAAAGCAAAATAAGCTTATTTTTCATGATCTTTCCCTTCCCTTTTCAATCCGAATATAAGATAACATCTGGCCGGCCAATTGTCAAAAAATAGCACCCCCGAACTGATCGGCTTCAACCAGGCTTTTTTGACTTTTCAAAGCCAGTCATGCTAAAAAGTTAAGGATGAATAATAAATTCCTGTCTTTTGGTCTGATTTCTGCTTGCCTGCTCCTGTTTCAAGGCTACAATCTTTTGACCATTTCGAATAGAGAATTTCAAAAGGGTATGTCCTTTACCGGCTACAGTCGCGAAGCTTATGTTGGCCTGGGAGCCAGACGGTCACTGTTACATCTCAAGCAGACAAGAGTGGGCTGGATCAGCCTGCTGGTTACGGGCTATCAGGAGAACATAGATTCAACTTATATAGATTATAACCACGCCCTAACTCCTTCTGATGAGTCACTAATTGAACTCATCTCTTATGCCCGACAGCTGGGCCTGAAAGTCATGCTTAAACCGCATGTTGATCTCTTTAATGACCAGGAGCACTGGCGAGGGCAGATCGGACAGAATTTTGGTGAGGCTTCCTGGCAATTGTGGTTTTCTTCCTACCAGGATTTCATCCTCCATTATGCCCGCCTGGCAGCTCAAAGCGGTGTAGAAGAATTCTGCCTGGGCTGTGAGCTGGATAGCACGCTGCAAAGACGGCAGGATTGGCTGGCCACCATTGCTTCCGTCCGCCAGGTTTATAAGGGCAAGCTGGTTTATGCTGATGATCAGCTGGAAAGCCAGCCTGAGGCAGTCACATTCTGGAGTGCTCTGGACTATATTGGACAGAATCTTTATCCAACACTCAGCCACAAACTGAATCCTTCTGTTTCTGAGCTGTGCGCCGGCTGGCGAAGAATTTTGACCAGATTGGAAGCTCTTTCTGCCAGATGGAAAAAGCCAATTTTGATCACGGAAATTGGCTATCGGAGCCTCCGGGGTGCGGCCATTAATCCCTGGGACTGGCAAAAGACCGGCCCGGTTGACCTCAAGGTGCAGAGAAATGGTTACGAGGCCGCCCTCAGAATGGTCCGAGGCAAGCCCTATCTGAGGGGAATTTTCTGGTGGCAGTGGTTTCCAGATCTGTCAAGCGGTGGTCAGTTCGATACGAGTTATACTCCTTATCGAAAACCAGCCCAGCTGGTCCTGGCCTTGTTTTATCTTTTCCCCTGGTAAAAATAGCTTTTCTGCCTTCGATAAACTCTTAAATTTTATCTTCTGCTGTGCCCCACTGATAATTGTAACTGATACAGAACAGAGTCTGTGATTTTACAATTCTGTCTTTGACAAATAGCAGTTAAATTGATAATCATTTTAATTAAAGATGGAAGATTGGAAAATAAGAAGATTTAGCTCAGGAGACAAAATGAACGAACTGGCACAAAAAGTCAGAGGCAGTTTTCTGGAGAAATTTAATCGGGAACCGGTCATGATCTCCTCGCCCGGGAGAATTAATTTGATTGGCGAACACACTGACTACAATGAAGGTTTTGTCCTGCCGGGGGCTACTGATCGAGCGATTATACTGGCTGTTGCTCCCCGGAAAGACGACATTTGCCGCTTTTATGCTTGCGATTTCAATCAGGATTTTAGCACTTCCCTTGGTCATCTTCAAAAGTCTGATTTACACTGGCCGGATTATGTTCAAGGAGTGCTGGCTGTTTTTCTTCAGGCTGGTTACCAGATCAGGGGCCTTGATCTGGCCTTTGGGGGAAATGTGCCTATCGGTGGTGGGATGTCATCTTCGGCTGCTATCGAGGGAGGCCTGGCTTTTGCTCTTAATCATCTTTATGATCTTAAGCTGGATGGTTTAACGCTGGCCAAACTGGCCCAGCAAGCTGAAAATGATTTTGTCGGTGTCAAATGTGGGATTATGGACATGTTTGCCAATCTTTTTGGACAGGCTAAAAGAGTCATCAAGCTCGATTGCCGCAGCCTGGAATTTGAATATTATCCTTTTGAGTGGGAAGAGATAAGGGTGGTTATCAGCGATAGTCTCGTCCGCCGGGCACTGGCCACTTCGGAATATAATCTGAGACGGCAGCAGTGCGAAGCTGGGGTCAATCTTCTCAAAAAATATTACCCCGAAATAAAAAGCCTGAGGGATGTGACTGTCACCAGACTGGTTGCTCATCAGACTGAGCTCGACCCGGTCGTCTTCAAAAGATGCCTCTATGTCATCAAAGAAAACCAGAGAGTAGAGCAGGCCTGCCAGGATTTGCTCCAACGAGATTTGATCTCCTTTGGCCAGCGGATGTATGAATCTCACCTCGGGCTAAGAAATGAGTATGAAGTAAGCTCTCGGGAGCTGGATCTTTTAGTTGAATCTGCTGCCCGGGTAGAAGGTGTCTATGGTTCAAGGATGATGGGTGCTGGCTTTGGTGGCTGCACCATCAGTCTGATGAGGTCAGAAGCGGTTAAATCTTTTAACGAAAGAGTATCGGCTGATTACCGGGAGGCCACCGGGCAAGAACCGGCTATTCACGTGGTGAGAATAGAAGCAGGAACCCATGTAATTAAGTGAGAAAGATTAAAGACCATGGGTTGACGGAAAGAGTTGACAATGATTTTTGTGATGACAGGTGCGGTAGGAGCCGGTAAAACAACTCTGGTTAAAGTCCTCATAAATCACCTGAGGTCAACAGGACTATCAGTCGCTGGCTATGTTTCTGATGCCTTCAGGTTGAAAGGGAAAATAGAAGGTTATGATCTCTTTGAGCCCAGCTCTGGCCGCCGTTGTCCATTTTTGAGGAAAGCAGGTGGTATCAGTCAGGCTGAGGTTGGACAATTTTATTTTTTACCTTCGGGTTTGAAAGCAGCCAGAGATATAATCAGGTCAGCCGCAGATTACGATCTTATGGTGGTGGATGAAATCGGGCCGGCCGAAGTCAGGGGAGAAGGAGTCTGGCCTGACCTCTATCCGCTGTTGGATAAAATAAATTGTCTGCTGGTCATCAGGAAAAAGCTATTACCTGATTTTATCCCCGCTTTGCCGCCACCGGTCATGTTTTTCAGGGCAGAGGCCGAAGAGCAGCCAATGGAGCAAATGGCAGAGTATATTTTATCCATGGTAAAGAGCGGCAAATTGAAGAAATTACCAGATTAAGTCCTGTTCAGGAGTTGGCAGTTGGTGAAATTTGATGCGATATTTGCGGTCCGAAAACAGAGTGTCTTTTTCCTCCGACTCAAAGATAAAATCGGCCAGGATAGACAGAAAGGACCTAAATTACTGCCGAAAATAAAAAGTGGCAGCTCCGGAGGGGGTGGAGCTGCCTTTCTATACAAGAAGGAGGGTTTTGGGGAGGTTGGCTGGGAAGCTAGGATTCGAACCTAGATCACATGATCCAGAGTCATGTGTCCTACCATTGGACGACTTCCCAGCGCTCGACTTAATATAGCCAATTCCTCTTAATTTTTCAAGTAAGGAAGGCGAGATGAAAAGCAATTCTTCAGATTAACCGGTTGGTTAAGGTATAATAAAAACTTTAAAGGAACCTGGCCAATGAGTTCACGAAGGCGAAGGCTTATTAACTACCTGGTTATCGGGCTGATTACTATTGTTTTCCTCTGGTTTTTCTTCAAAAGCGTTAACTGGGCTGAAACCTGGAAATATATAAAGCAGGTTAATCCTTACCTGATGGCTCTGACTTTATGTCTGGTGCCACTTCATCTTGTCACCCGTTCGATCAGATGGAAGTATCTCCTCAGGTCGGTTAAAGCCGGCTTGAAAATCTATAATGCCATTGAAGCCAATACCCTTGGTTATACCGTGAACTATATATTCCCTGGCCGCCTGGGCGAAGTGGTGCGTCCCGTCTTTCTGGCTAGAAAGGAAAAGTTAAGTGCGGGCTATTTGATTGGGACGATAGTTGTCGAAAGAACTTTTGACATTTTTGCCATGTGTTTTTTATTGGGGGCCTTTTTGATCTCAAAGCCAGCCTATGGCTCTTTTTATCAAACCAGACCTGAAGCTTTGACTCATCTTTATCTTTGGGGCAAGGTTGGTCTGGTTCTGGCTACTTTACTTTTTATGTTGATTGCCCTGATATATTCCTTAAAAGGTAAGGCCAGTCAGCTGGTATCTTCTTTATCGCGCCCATTTCCAGAAAAGATAAGATGGAGGGTGGTAAGCTTTGGCCAGGAGTTTATTGAGGGATTAAAATTTTTCCAATCCTGGCCCAGATTGATTGGCTATTTTTGTCTATCCCTGGTCGTCTGGCTGGGTATCTGTTTTTTTTACTGGATTTTTTTGTTAGCCTACGAAGTAAAAGTGCCGTTTTTTTTAACCATTCCCTACGTTTTTCTGACCGGAGTGGGAGCATCTATTCCAACCC
Organism: Acidobacteriota bacterium; assembly: GCA_029571905.1. Taxonomy (GTDB): domain Bacteria; phylum Acidobacteriota; class Aminicenantia; order Aminicenantales; family Saccharicenantaceae; genus Saccharicenans. The sequence goes on from JAKPXU010000215.1 coordinate 6,828, forward strand.
CGGGTATGGCTGGTGGTTTTGATTACTTTAGCCGCGTTGGCTTAACCAGTCTTTTCGGTCTGGAAGCTAACCTGGCGGTCGGACTGACCATTGTCGTTCATGCCATACAGCTCTTAGTGACATGTGCTCTTGGCTATGTTATAATATGGAAAAATCGATTAAGCCTTTTCCAGATTAGAGAGCTGGGCAAAGGTAGTAAAAGTTAATGCGTTGTCCGTATTGTGGCTTTTTAGAAAGCAAGGTGATTGATTCCCGCGAGAGTAAAAAGGGCATGTCAATCCGCCGCCGTCGAGAATGTCTTTCCTGCCAGAAAAGATTTACTACTTATGAGCGAGTTGAAGAAATTCCTTATATGGTGGTCAAAAAAGATGGTAGCCGCCAGCCATTTGATGGCCAGAAGCTTTTGCGGGGAATGATGAAAGCCTGTGAAAAGCGGCCAATACAGATCAACCAGCTGGAAGAAATTGTGGAGGAAGTCGAATCAATTCTACAGGAGCGACCTGATAAAGAAATTGAATCGTCGGAAATTGGCCAGATGGTGATGGAAAGATTAAAAGCTCTGGATAAAGTTGCTTATATCAGATTTGCTTCTGTCTATCGGGAATTTAAAGACGTGGTAGAATTTAAGCATGTCCTGGAAAATCTATTAAAAGAAGAATAAATTCGTCGATAACCATGAAGAGAAAAATAAGACCGGAATTTAAAATATTTAAAGTCGAGAAAGAAATCAAAAGAGACCAGGGTGAAGTCATTTACCGAAGAGGCAGCGATAGCGGTTTTAATATTCTGTGGGAACCAGAGGTTGATGTTTATGAGAAAGAGAAGGAAGTTGTGGTCGAAGCGGAAGTGCCGGGTATTCCGGTTGAGTGTCTCCGGATAGTCCAATGGGGGAACCGCTTGATCATCAGTGGAGTAAAAAAAGAAGAATTAAAAGGAAAAAAATTTAAATTTCACCGGCTGGAAAGAGAAATGGGCTCTTTCCGAAAGGAAATTGTTGTGCCAGTTCCAGTTCAACCTGATAAAACACTGGCTGTTCTGGAAAATGGGGTGTTAACCATCCGCTTGAAAAAAGCTGGTGTGAATAAAGAAATAGAAGTGAAAATTCAAAAGCCAAAAGAAGAAGAAAACGGAGGTAAGTAATGTCGCAGTTCGAAGGTTCTTCAGAAGAACCGATCAGTGGTTTATCTGAAGAAGAACAACAAAAATTACAGATACCAGAAAAATTGCCAGTTTTGCTTTTAAGGGATGTCGTTGTTTTCCCTTATATGATTGCTCCCCTTTATGTGGGACGCGAAAAATCAAAGGCGGCTATTGATTATAGCCTCTCTACCAACAGAATGATTCTGTTACTTACTCAGAAAGATATGGAGGTAGAGGAGCCGAAGCGAGAGGATGTTTATGATGTGGGCACAGTCGCCGTCATCATGAGGATGCTAAAGCTGCCCGATGGCCGGATCAGGATTCTGGCTCAGGGACTGGTCAGAGCCAGGGTAGAATCTCTTGAAGAAGACGGACCATTCCTGCAGGCCAGAATTTCTGCCATTCAGGAACCGGCTTCGCCAGAAAAAAGTCTGGAGGTAGAAGCTCTAATCAGAAACATCAGATCAGGTCTGGAAAAAGCTGCCACTCTCGGTAAATCAATTCAGCCAGAGATACTGGTTATTGCTGCCAATCTTGATGATCCTGGTCGTCTGGCTGATTTGACTGCTTCCAATCTGGAACTTAGAGTAGCTGATGCCCAGGAGGTTCTGGAAATAGTTGATCCAGTAGCCAGACTCAAAAAAGTCTATGAATTACTCGTCCGCGAACTGGAACTTCTGGAAATTCAATCGAAAATATCAAATGAAGCCAGAGGCGAGCTGGATAAAATGCAGAGGCAATATTTTCTCCGGCAGCAGATGAAAGCTATCCAGAAAGAGCTGGGTGAAGGCTCGGAGTTGCAGGAAGAGGTTAAGACCTACCAGGAGAAGCTAAAAAAACTCAAGGTCAATGATGAGGTCCGGCAGGAAATAGAAAAAGAAATTAACCGCTTGATGCAATTGCATCCAGAGTCAGCCGAAACGGCGGTCATCAGAAACTATCTTGACTGGATGTTCTCTTTGCCCTGGAATATAAGCACCAAAGATAATCTTGACCTGAAGAAAGCCAAAGAAATTCTGGATGAAGATCACTATGGATTGGATAAAGTTAAAGAGAGAATTCTTGAATATTTGGCTGTCAGGAAACTGTCCAATCAGATTAAGGGCCCGATTCTTTGCTTTGTCGGACCACCCGGTGTGGGCAAGACATCTCTGGGGAAGTCAATCGCCAGGGCACTGGGCAGGAAGTTTGTTAGAATCTCGTTGGGCGGAGTTCATGATGAGGCTGAAATCAGAGGCCATAGGCGAACCTATGTTGGGGCCATGCCTGGTAAAATTATTCAAGGGCTGCGTCGCGCTGGTTCCAATAATCCAGTTTTTATGATTGATGAAGTGGACAAAATCGGAGCTGATTTCCGCGGGGATCCATCATCCGCTTTACTGGAGGTACTTGATCCAGAACAAAATAATGCCTTTTTTGATCACTATCTGGGTGTTCCCTTTGACCTGTCCAGGGTCATGTTCATCACTACGGCCAATCTGCTCGATCCGATTCAGCCAGCCTTTAGAGACAGAATGGAGATTATTGAACTGCCCGGGTATACAGAAGAAGAAAAATTGCAAATTGCCCTGAAGCATCTTGTCCCGAAACAGATGACAGAAAATGCTCTTAAACCTGAATGGATAGAAATTACCGAAGGGGCTATAAAAGCTATTATTTCTCAGTACACGCGTGAAGCCGGGGTTAGAAATCTGGAAAGGGAAATAGCTGCAGTTGGCCGGAAGGTGGCCAGACAGGTAGCAGAAGGGCATAAAGATAAAGTCAGAGTTACTGCTCAGAAGATAGAAAAATTCCTTGGGCCGCCAATTATATTTCGTGACCAGTTGAAGAAAAAAGATACGGTTGGAGTAGCCACTGGAGTAGCCTGGACTGCTTCTGGTGGAGAAATACTTTTTGTCGAAGCAATCATGATGAAGGGAAAAGGTCAGCTTCTTTTGACTGGCTCGCTTGGAGATGTCATGAAAGAGTCAGCCCAGGCAGCTTTAAGCTATACCCGTGCGCATGCTGAAGAATTTGGGCTGCATAGTAAGATGTTTATGGAAAATGATTTCCATATTCACATTCCAGAAGGGGCTATACCCAAGGATGGGCCATCAGCTGGAGTAACTATTGCCACTGCTTTTGTCTCGGTTTGCACCAATATCCCGATTCGCTGGGAAGTAGCCATGACCGGTGAAATTACCCTGAGAGGCAGTGTGCTGCCGGTTGGCGGAATAAGACAAAAGGTGATGGCTGCTCAGCGGGCTGGAATTAAAAAAATGATCCTGCCTCTACCCAATAAAAAAGATCTGGTCGATATTCCGAAAAAAATCAGGCAGGAGATGGAATTTGTCTTTGTCGAAGATATAAAAGAGGTTTTCCGCCACGCTCTGGCTGCTCCTCTTGGCCAGAAGCCCAAGAGTAAAAAGACCACTAAAGGGAAGAAACGGTCTAAATAAATGAACGACCTTCAAAAACGAGCTCAGCCGGACCGGTCTGAAAAAGTTTGTCTTTTTCCCACTCGACAACCAGCGTTCCCAGGTTGGTCCAGACTCTAACTTTACGTTCAGTTAAGCCTTTAAGAATTGAGGCGACAGCAGCGGCGCAGGCCCCTGTCCCCGAGGCCAGGGTTTCTCCGACTCCTCGTTCCCAGAAAAGAACCTCGATCTCGTTCCTGTTTAGTACCCGGATAAATTCGACATTGGTCCGATTGGGGAAAAAGGGATGATGCTCGACCTCCTGACCAATCTGATGCCATTCTATTCTGGCCGGGAAAAATCGTTCGACGAAAATATCACAATGGGGATTGCCGGTAGAAACACAGGTGATGTTATAAATTTTCCTGTTGATGGAAAGGGGATAATCAATGATAAAGTCATGCTCGCTGCCGTCGTCGAATGGTATATCTTTGGAAGAGAACTTTGGCTGCCCCATATCTGTCCTGATCTCGAAGTGATTATTGTCCCTGTTGATAAGCTCGGTCAAATGTTCACCGACAATCGTTTCGAAGTTAATCACTTTTCCGGGGACCTTCTGGTAATGGAATAGAAAAGCAGAGGCACAGCGCAGGCCATTTCCTGAAATCTCCGCCTCTGATCCGTCAGCATTAAAGATTCTGAAGCTCACCCGACCTCGATCAAAATCTAGAACTTTAATGAGGATGAGCCCATCGGCGCCGATGCCAGTATGCCGTTCGCACAACTGCCTGGTCAGGGATGGCAGCTGGTCAGCTTGAATTTCCCGGTTGTCTTCAACCAGTAAGAAATCATTCCCCAGAGCATGAACTTTGGTGAAATTAATCATGGGACCCTCAGGGTGACAATAAAATCAATTTTTTCTCCGTCACCTTCTCGTCTAATCAGCAGAATAATCTCTTCGCCCGATTCAGTTTTCTTTAAAATGTTCTGGAACTCTCTGACAGAAGTCACTTTGTTGCGGTTAACTTCAAGAATGATATCTCCAGGCTGGAGTCCAGCTCTGGCGGCGGCGCTATATTCTTTCACATCTGTGATCAGCAGGCCCTCAGTGGTTGACAGGCCATAACGGCGGGCCAGATTAGGAGTCAGAGGAGTCAGGCTAAGTCCGACATCTTTATCAATCTTTTCCCCGGTTGGAGAGGGCGTCTCTACCTGAAGCTCATCCACAGTGGCTTTGACGGTCGTCTCCTTGCCATCCCGGATAATTTTAATGTTGACGACATTACCTGGCTGGAGATCGGCCACTTTAAATCTCAAATCTCGCCAGTTTTCCACTGGCTGGCCATTAATGGCTACGATCACATCGTATTTCTTCAGGCCAGCTTTATCAGCCGGGCTACCGGCCTCAACTTGAGAAACGATAACCCCTTTATCAACCGTCAGCTTGAACTGCTTTTTCATGGCTTCGGTTATATCAGTTCCTCTGATGCCCAGGTAGCCGCGGACAACCCGTCCTTTCTCTTTTAGCTGAGTAACAACTTTTTTAGCCAGATCAGAAGGAATGGCAAAACCGATGCCGATATTTCCTCCCGAGGGGGTGAGAATACTGCTGTTGATGCCAATCACTTCTCCCCTCGAGTTAATCAGCGGTCCACCACTATTGCCTCTATTGATGGCCGCATCGGTCTGAATAAAATCTTCATAAGTAGGAGTATTACCACCAAGTCCTAGCTGGCGGCCCTTAGCACTGATAATACCGGCCGTAACCGTGTGTTCCATACCGAATGGATTACCTATAGCCAGCACCCATTCGCCGACTCTAATACTGGAAGAATCACCAAGGGTAGAGTAAGGAAAATC
>JAKPXU010000185.1 GCA_029571905.1 Acidobacteriota bacterium
GGCCGGAACAATGTTCAAGACGCTGGTCAAACTTCTGTTAAGGGGTAATCTGGAAATTTGTTCAGAAGTAACTGCCGTCGTCACCTTGGTTTTCTGAACGTCAATTTCCGGCGCTTTAGCTACAACTGTAACCTGTTCCTCAAGCGGCGAGGGCTCCATTTTCAGATCAAGAGTCACCGTTAAGCCAACCCGAACAATGACTTCCGTCATTGTCACGGATTTAAAACCCTGCAGTTCAGCCGTCAGGGTATAACTCCCTGGCGGGACAGCTGGGAAACGAAAGGTTCCATCCTCACGGCTGACATCCGTTGCTTTACCCATCATGCTGGGACCTGACAAAGTGATAGTCACGCCGGGCAATGGCAGTCCATTGCTATCCTTGACCACACCTCGTATCATTCCTGTCTGACGGGTAATTTGAGCCTGGAGGATAGAAAAGGAAAGTAAAAAGACGAGAATCAGAAGGAGAAGATGCTTTCCTTTGTTCACGTTAAGCCTCCTATTGATAATTTTGATTTGCCGACTTGCCTGCTGGATATAAATAATTTGAAAATAGATGAAAATAGAAAAGTAAGGTTATGAAATAGGGGGTTCGTTTTTTTTGCCTGGCACCAGCTTGGCCTCATGTTCCTCTCACCTGCCAAAAAAGCCTTTAATAACCACCCTGTGTTAACGATAACATTGAACAAGAAAAAAAATATTAAAAATTAATTGTTAACGTTAACACGTATATTTTATATAATACCTGAGATGAAATTGTCAAGCTTTTTTTAAAAGGTTAATCAGGTTGAGACCTGGATAATATTTGCTGCCGGTCAAAAATGTTTTTCTTGGAAACCAGGGATTTGAATTAAAATGAAAAAAGAGGAGGAGTAAAGATGAGCCAGAAAGCCAGAGTCTATTCGCTCGGCCTGGATTTCGGGACTAATTCAGTCCGGGCCTTAATAGTGGATGTGACCACCGGCGAGGAAATCAGCACGGCTGTAGCTAACTATCCTTCGGGTGGAGCCGGAATTTTACTCGATCCCAAAGACCCGGAACTGGCCCGTCAAAATCCTGCTGATTATGTCGAAGCGATGGCTAAGGTTATCAAAAAAGCGCTGCGGCTGGCCAGAAAAGCTGATCAAAACTTCAGGCCTGATCAGATTATTGGTCTCGGTGTGGATACTACTGGTTCGACACCACTCCCCGTGGATAAAAACGGTTTACCCTTAGCTTTTCATGAGGAATTTAAAGAAAACCTCAATGCTCAGGCCTGGTTGTGGAAAGACCACACCGCTTTTGCTGAAGCTCAAGAAATTACCGAACTGGCCGCCCGAGAGCATCCGGAATACTTAGCCAAATGCGGCGGCGTTTATTCTTCGGAGTGGTTTTTCAGTAAAATTCTCCACTGCCGGCGCGTTGACCCTGAAGTCTTTGCTGCCGCCTGGAGCTGGGTTGAGCTGGCCGATTTTATCCCGGCTTTAATTACTGGTAGACTCCAGCTGGAGAGAATGAAACGGAGTCGCTGCGCTGCTGGCCATAAAGCTATGTTTAATGAGGAATGGGGAGGGCTGCCGGCCAGAGACTTTTTGAGTAAGCTTGATCCTGCTCTGGGTGAACTGCGCGACCGCCTCTACGATCAGACTTATACTTCTGACCAACCGGCTGGCTATCTGACTGAATCGTGGGCTAAGGCCCTGGGCCTCACCCCTGGAATTCCCGTAGCGGTTGGCGCCTTCGATGCCCATCTGGGAGCGATTGGAGCTGGAGTAGCTCCGGGCAAACTGGTCAAGATTATTGGCACCAGCACCTGCGACATTACCGTCTGGCCGAATAGCCAATCGCTGCCCGATATCCCTGGCTTGTGTGGCATTGTCGATGGTTCAGTCATGCCCGGTTATTTTGGGCTGGAAGCAGGGCAATCGGCGGTTGGCGATATTTTTAACTGGTTTGTTAATTATCTTCAGCCAGGTGGACCCAAAAAAGGAAGTCATGAAGAACTGACGCAAAAAGCAACTGGCCTCCTTCCCGGTGAATCAGGCCTGCTGGCTCTTGACTGGAACAACGGCAACAGGACCATCCTGGTCGATCAGAGACTGACCGGACTTCTGGTTGGTCAGACCCTTCATACCAGACCTGAAGAAATATATCTGGCTTTAATCGAGGGTACAGCTTTTGGTGCTTTAACCATCATCAAAAGATTTGAAGAGTATGGCGTAAAAATAAAGGAAGTTATAAATTGCGGCGGCATCGCTGAGAAAAACCCCTTAGTTATGCAGGTTTATGCCGATGTCTTTGGTCTGGAGATGAAAATCGCCCGCTCTTCCCAGACCTGCGCCCTGGGTTCAGCCATGGCTGGAGCGGTGGCTGCCGGCAAAAAAGCTGGTGGCTACGAAAGTTTTGAACAGGCTCAAAAAGCTATGTGCGGCCTGAAGCCATTTAGCTTCAAACCGCGGAAGGGTTACCACCAGATCTATAAAGAGCTCTATCCGCTCTACCGCCAGCTACATGATGCTTTTGGCACCAGAAGCTGGTCAGGAAATCTCTACCATCTAATGAAAGATCTGCTTGATATTCGCGATCGCCAGCTGGAGAAAGCTCGCCAGCTCGAAGCCAGCAGAAAGAAAAATATTAAAATGAAAAATAAAAGTTAAAGAGCCAGGCCGGATAAATTCGGCCTGGGATAAGGGGAAAAAATGTATGAAGAATTAAAAAAAAGGGTTTATGAAGCAAATTGGCAGCTGGTCAACTATGGTCTGGTCATTTTGACCTTTGGTAACGTCAGCCAGCTTGACCGGGAGAAGGGAGTTATGGCCATTAAACCCAGCGGCGTTGATTATAAACAGATGTCACCCGAAGATATGGTCGTCTTGAATCTCGATGGCCAGGTAGTTGAAGGCAAATTGCGTCCCTCTTCTGATACAGCGACTCATCTCTATCTTTATCGGGCCTGGCCGGCTATCAGTGGGATTGCCCATGCTCACAGTGATTTTGCCACTTCTTTTGCCCAGGCTGGAACAGAAATACCAATTCTGGGAACAACTCAGTCTGATTTCTGCCCGGGACCAGTGCCGGTCACACGACAGTTAACCGAAGAGGAAGTCAATAGCGAATATGAGCTGAACACGGGTAAAGTCATCGTCGAAAGGTTTGAGCGTCTTAACCCATCTCATTTTCCTGCCTGCCTGGTCAATGGCCACGGTCCTTTTGCCTGGGGAAAATCGGCCGAGGCGGCTGTTGATAATCTGTTGCACCTCGAAAAGATAGCCAGGATGGCGCTCATGACCGGACTTATCAATCCTGAGGCGAGTACGCTTAAAGATTATTTAATTAAGAAACACTTTGAAAGAAAACACGGCCCGACGGCCTATTATGGACAGAGAAAGGAGAAGTAAGATGTTTAATCAAAAAAACATCCCTGAAGTTAAAATTGGCTTACTGGCAGTTAGCCGGGATTGCTTTCCCATCGCACTGTCAAGAAGGAGAAAACAGGCGGTCGCCGCTGCCTGTCAAAAGCTGAATTTGCCGGTGATCGAGCTGGAAACAATTATAGAAAATGAAAAGGATGGTCTTAAAGCGCTGGAAGAAATCAAGCAAAAAGGAATTAATGCTTTAGCTATTTATCTGGGAAATTTCGGACCGGAAGGACCAACCACTATGGTTGCCCAGAAGTTTGGTGGCCCCGTCATGCTGGCGGCGGCGGCGGAAGAGACCGGAGCTGATCTTTTTGACGGCCGCGGCGATGCTTATTGCGGAGTCCTCAATGCTTCCTATAGTGTTGGGCTGCGGCAGCTAAAAATCCATATTCCGGAATATCCGGCGGGGACAGCTGACGATGTGGCCAGAATGATAGAAGAGTTTGTCCCCATCGCCCGGGCCTGGCTGGGTTTAAAAAATCTCAAAATTTTCTCTTTTGGACCCCGCCCCCAGGATTTTTATGCCTGCAATGCTCCGATTAAACCGCTTTTTGATCTTGGTGTAGAAATTATGGAGAACTCTGAACTTGACCTCTACGATGTTTATCTTAAAGCTGCTGGCTCGCCAGAGATTAAAGCCGTAGCCGCAGATATGGCCAGGGAGTTGGGCACCGGTAACAACTATCCAGAGCTTCTCGACAAGCTGGCTCAATACGAGGTGGCTTTACTCAATTTTATGGAAAAAAATCTCGGGGCTGAGAAATACGGTGTTTTTGCTAATAAATGCTGGCCAGCTTTTGAACCTTATTTCGGCTTTGTCCCTTGCTATGTCAACTCGCGTCTGGCAGCTCGTGGGATTCCCGTTGCCTGCGAGGTTGACATTTACGGCGCACTGAGTGAATACCTGCTGACCTGTGTCACCGAGATGCCGGCCACCCTTCTTGATATCAATAACACCGTACCGCAGGATATGTATGAAAAAAACAAAAAGAAAATCGGCGAATACAAGCTGACCGATCTTTTTATGGGCTTTCACTGCGGCAACACTGCTTCCTGCTGCCTGCTACAGCCTGCTATTGGCTATCAGCTCATTATGCATCGTCTACTCGAGCCAGAACAAAAGCCAGAAATTACTCGGGGGACAATCGAAGGCCGAATTAAGCCCGGCCAGGTGACCATCTTCCGGCTGCAGGGAACAGCCGACACTCAGCTCAGATCCTATCTGGCTCATGGGGAAGTGCTCGATGTTGAACCTCAGTCTTTTGGCAGTATTGGCGTCTTCGGTATTAAAGAAATGGGCCGTTTCTACCGTCATGTTCTGATTGAGAAAAGATTTCCTCATCATACAGCTGTTGGTTTTAAAGCAGCCGGCCGGGTCTTATTTGCCTTGCTGAGGATGCTGGGCATTAAAGAGGTTTATTACAATCAGCCAGCAGCTCTACCCTATCCTACCGAGAATCCTTTTTGAATGATTTGAATCAGTGGGGGACATTTAACCTGTCCCCCCGGATAGTTCTGCATCAACCTTTATTTCAGGCGGCCATCGGCCTCATCGAGACAGATTACATGACGGAAATCATGGCTACAGTTGATATGCTGAAAAAAGCCATGGTCAAAGAAGTTAAACCCAACGTTATGGCTACGCGTCCGGTTCAAACCCAGAGAAAAGTGAAAAAACGCTGACTTGATTACTTAATGGTTATCCTGTCCGAAGCCAGACATGAGCTTTTGTTTATAAAAGAGGAAGTCTGACTTCATGGTTGGGATGAGCCTTTTGTGTTTATTATTTGATCATTTATCAGGGGGCGCCGGAGGCAATCTATAATTCTGGCCAAGGTCGATTAACCCATCTTGCTGGGAATTAAAGCCACCAATGATAATCTTTATATCGACCGGGCAGATAAGTTATAATTTACACAGATCGTAATCGCAGAAATAAGAAGGGATTGTTCATTATTATTTCTATCCAAGGAGTCCTCAGATGAATCCTGTTTATGAAAAGCTGGGTCTTTTTTATCTTGGAAAAGAAGTTGACCCTGAGACTTTAGCCCTAAAGCCTGATTACCTGCTGTATGATTCTAAGGATCTGGTTACTCATGCCGTCTGCGTCGGTATGACCGGCAGCGGCAAAACCGGATTATGTGTTGGCCTGCTGGAAGAGGCCGGGCTGGATGGCATCCCGGCCATCATTGTTGACCCGAAAGGTGATCTGGGTAATCTCAAGCTTCTTTTCCCTGACCTCAGGCCTGAAGACTTCCGTTCCTGGATTGATGAAGAAGAAGCGGGCCGAAAAAGCCTTACCGCCGATGAATATGCCCGCCAGCAAGCCGAATTATGGAAAAAGGGACTGACTGAATGGGACCAGGATCAGGAGCGAATCAGAAGGCTCATGGAAGCGGTTGATATCTCCATCTATACCCCTGGTAGTCAGGCTGGTCTACCTTTATCTATCCTCAAATCATTTGATGTCCCGCCGCCAGCCATCCTCGATGATCCAGAAGCTCTCAGCGAAAATGTTTCCACCATCGTCTCCGGCTTGCTTGGATTATTAGGACTCGAGGCTGACCCCCTTCAGAGCCGTGAGCACATTCTGCTTTCCAACCTGCTTCATTCTGCCTGGAAAGACGGTCAAGGGCTGGACCTCCCTGCTCTTATCCAGCAAATTCAGAATCCACCTTTGAATCGAATCGGTGTTTTTGAACTGGATTCATTTTACCCGGCTGCAGACCGTTTCAAGCTGGCTATGATGTTAAATAATCTTCTGGCCGCCCCGGGCTTTGAATCCTGGCTGACCGGTGATCCTCTTGATATTGGTTCTCTTCTCTACACACCGGCCGGAAAGCCGAGGCTCAGTATCATCTCCATCGCTCACCTGCAGGAAGCCCAGAGAATGTTTTTTGTGACCATTCTTCTTAATCAGCTTCTGGGCTGGGTGAGGCAGCAGCCAGGAACTTCTTCCCTCCGGGCTATATTTTACATGGATGAAATCTTCGGATTTTTCCCACCGGTTAGCGAGCCGCCAGCCAAAAAGCCTCTGTTGACCCTGCTCAAACAGGCCAGGGCTTTTGGGCTCGGTTTGGTCTTAACTACTCAGAACCCGGTTGACCTTGACTATAAAGGCCTGGCTAACGCTGGAACCTGGTTTATTGGACGGCTCCAGACTGAACAGGACAAGAACCGCCTGCTCCAGGGATTATCGGGCCTGGCCGGCGGCCTGGATATGGATCAGGTTTCTGCCCAGATCAGCCGCTTGAAGAGCCGGGTCTTTCTCTTGCATAACGTTCACGAGGATAAGCCAGTTCTGATGACGACCAGATGGACTCTCTCCTACCTGCGCGGTCCGATGACCAGGCAGCAAATTATGGAAGTTATGAAGGATAAAAAGAGTCAGGCCACTGCCTCTGGAGTTTTTGCCGCTAAAGAAATTGCTAAAAAGGTAGTGAGCTCAACAGCCACCAGGCTCAACCAGTTGAAACCTTCTCTACCGCCTGATGTGCCGGAGCTTTATTTGCCTGTTCGGCATCGGGTCTCATCGCCTGCTAATCTGACTTACCATCCAGCTATAGCTGCTTTTGGACAGGTGGCTATCTTTGATAACCGGTTGGGAATTTCTCAGGTTTCAGAGGTGGCTAATTACGTTGAACTGACTGACGAAGTTATGGGTTTACTCTGGGATAAATCTCTTCCTCTGCTCTATAGATTTGAAGCTCTTAATCAGGAACCAGCAGCTGGAGCCAGTTTCCTTTCCCTACCGTCTCGTTCTCTTTCGCTTTTAAAGTCAGCTGGAAATGATTATCTTGATTACCTGGCCAGAAATTATCAGCTTACACTCTGGAAAAGCAACCTCTTTAAGGCGATGTCCAAACCAGGTGAATCAGAGACAGATTTCCGGATCAGATTAACCCAGCTGGCCCGGGAAAAACGGGATGAGGCTCTCGACAAATTGAGGCAAAAATATGCTTCAAAAATTAGTGTACTGGAGAAGCAGTATTTGACCGCTCAGCAGCGGCTGCAGAGAGAAGAGGAACAATATAAAGAGAAGGTTGCTCAGAGCGCCATCTCGGCCGGGGCCACTATTTTCGGAGCTATCCTCGGCCGCAAATCATATCACTTAGGCCGGGCCACGACCACCGCCCGGAGCGCCAGCCGGGCCTATTACGAGAAGATGGACATCAAAAGAGCTCAAGAACAGGTGGAACTGACTCGAGCCAGACTGGAAGAGATAGAAAAAGAACTCCAGCAAGAAGCAGACCAAATAGTCAGCATCTACGATCCAGCCAGCGAACAGCTGGAAACCGTTGCCCTGAGACCAAAGAAAAAAGACCTGGCTCTAATCTGGTCTGGCCTTCTCTGGTTGCCTGTCTGGCATCTGGCCTCAGGCAACCTGGAGCCAGGTTTCTGACCAGGTCGCTTTTATTCTTTTAATAACCGGGTGGTATTTTTATTCTAATTTCAGTCTTTCCTGATCCTTTCATTCAGAACATTATTTCCTTGACAGTTATCTTCTCCAAGTTATATTCTCAGAAATGGGAAAAGGGCGATCTTAAAAATGAGTTCCGGCAGGGAAAAACTGGTGACGACCAATCATTCGTGCCAGGCTAGTCCCGGCAGGCTCAACTCAGGAGATTGATTTTAAGGAAGCTAAGACATCAGTAGAAGCTTTGAAAGGTCTTTTTAGCAGGAGGAAAGAGTATGATTCAGTTCATCGCAGATTTTGATCAGGCTGCCGGTCAAAGAACCCTTGGCCAGAACCAGGTCAGCGCCGATCGTCAGGCGGCTGGCTATAAATTAAATAAAACTTAAAAGGAGGATGGTGATCATGAAGAGAACAACTCATCGCAGTGTTAAGGGAACCAAACTTTATGCGGTCCGGGATGAAAAAGGGCGCTTTGTAGACATTCAGACTTACCAGCGGGCTCATGCTGCTGACTTGAAGCGCAAGAGCAAATCTGAGACTACCGCTAAAGCCAGGAAGGCCAAGAAAAAATAACCCTGATCTATTATTCTATTATTCTCTTCAGTAGAACTTTTGGGTTGGAGATTGCCTATGGCCTTTTTCTTGAAGAAGGTCGCTGTTCAGAAAGTAATCGATCTGGTAACCATATTCATTAAAGGTGGTATTTCCCCATAGTAACGATCGTTGAGGAATGGAAAAATCGGGGGCTTAAGACGATTTCACAAGGTTTTCACACTAACCGGGATTATTTCTGAATCATCCACGTTAGTGCAATAGTCATAAGACTTTAACTTATTTTTTTGTCTCTACTGGCGGCTTAGTCCTTTATTTTCTGGGCCTTTTCTTTTTCTCTTTGTCTTTCTTTCTCCTTAGCTCGCTCCCGTTCCAGCTCTTTGTTCCTCTTCTTGTTCATATTTTTCAAATAATTGGCATGCTCTTTAGCTTCAGCTTTCATCTCCTTGAAAGCGGGAGATCCTGGTTTGATGCCCATCCGCTGGGCCATCACTCCCCAGCCCTGTCCCTGATTCTGTTTGTATTCTCCAGCCACTTCAAGTACCATTCGATTTGACTTCCTGGCTAAAATCGTAGCCATATAGGTCTCACCGAAATCCAGACCATGCTTCTCTTTTGCTTCCCTGATCTCCTGTTCAGGCATGTTATGCCTCTCGCTCAACCTGCGGATAAACCCTTCTGGATCAGCCCTGGCTTCTTCGTTGATGCTTTTAAGGTAAGAATCAAATTTTTTGTCACCAGTTTTAGGCGTTTCTGCTTGAGCAAAAGAAATAGCCTGAAACAGAAGCCCCAGGAAAACCAGACAGGTCAAAGCACACAAGATTTTTTTCATTTTACCCTCCTACTAATAATTAATATTATGGTTTTGGGCTTGCCAAAATAACCCAAGGTATAAAAAAGACATAAGCCTCTCGCCCCGCAAACATTATCACTATATTACTCTGCTTAGCCAGAATTATCAAACAAAAAATTCTACCGGCGGTGCGTTTTCAGAAAAGGCGATTTAAGTGAAGTTATTTATAAGAGGCCCCACTAGCCAGGAAAATAAAAACAGGAGTGAAAAGAAACCAGTTCACCTTGCTTTTTATGGCCTGATGGAGAGTGTAATTTTAAATACACCCCGGTCACCTGCCGCATAGAAGCGGCTATTTGGATCCCATCTTTTTTCCCAGTTACTGTTGTAAATTAAATAAATAAAATTGCCCGGCTTAACTTCCCAGCGGAAACGGGCACTCCAACCTAGAAGATGCGAGACGCTATCGTACTGAAGATAATTCATAAAGCCCAGGTCAGGTGAGAAATAGAAATCAAGTTTCAGCTGATAAACATTTTCATTAATTTTACCTTCAGGCAGAGTTCCCCTGACAATTTCAGTATTAAAAGATGTATCAATATTGCCGCGCCAGTGATAGGTCAAACCAGCAGAAAAATCACCATAATGTCCTGAATAAAATTGCCCGACAGTATAGTTGAGATTTAACGATACCGGCCTATGGGGAGCTGTATTAAAACTCAATCTGGCGTTGGTAAAGTTATAAGGTCCGGCTGGAAGAATTGTTCCCGGCGCTACCTCAAAATCGTAGGGCAATACGTCTTTGTTAACCACCACATTGGCTGTAAATTTTTCTCCAGCCTCGGTTCTAAAGCTTAAAGGGGTAAAAGTCAGACGGCTGGTTTCCAGACTGCCATCCAGTTTCCAGTAGAAATCACCGCTGGCCTGAAAGAAAAACTGCCTGATTACCCGGTCAAGCCAACCGCGCTGCGGGCGCGGGTTGTAGCCCAATTGCAAATAAAAGGTCTGGATGGCCGGTCTCATCATATAACCAACACCGGGGTCAAGAGCTTCACCGTAGTAGGCATAGGTAGATTCAATGTCAATAAGGTCATTGGGATAATTGGCGCGAAAGCCAAACCCGTGATGACGGCCCGGCTCATCATTCCAGTTGTAAGCAGCCCAGGCTGCTAACCACAGGTTTTTGTTGCCGGCAAAGCGGGAGGTAGCATAATTTATATCGAAACCAACCAGGCTATTGTTATCTCCAGTGGGACTGCCATTGGTAAAAATAACTCCGATTTTGCTTTCTTCCAGAAAGTCATAAGTCACCCGGCCCGCGAATAGATTAGTTCGGGGCAACGGGTCAGCGTCTTCCATCTCCATATCCAGCATAGCCAGATTGAATTTCCCTATTTTCCCGTAAAGTTTGGCTCCAAAATCAATTGGCACCTGTTGCCCCTGATAAAGGCCAATCCGGCGGCTAAAAAATGGGTAAAAGCTAACGCTGGAGCTGAAGTTAAAAGTTTCTGAGCCTTCCAAGAAGAACATTCTTTTTTCCGGATAAAACAGCGGGAAACGGGTCAGGTTAAGACGCCGGTCATCAACTTCAGTTTCAGCAAAATCAGTATTATAGGTAAAGGCGGCGACGAGATTGGGTGTGATATTCTTGTAGATATCGAGTCCGGCCTGAGAGTTCCAGTCATAATGGCTATTATCAGGCTGATGCTGGTTCTGGGTGGCTACCAGGCCATATGGCCGGATGGTAATCCCCAGCCCCTGTTTTATGTCTGAAATCCCTTCCAGTTCGGCCGCCATCATGGGGTTATTAAAATTAGCATCCCAGGAAATACCAGAGAGGCGATCAGTCTCCTGCTTGCGGGCAATATACCGTTCAACGTTCAAGCCCCAGGCTGGCAGGTCTTTTTTAAAGGAAATCGTTTTAAAAGGAATTTTCATCTCGGCTGACCAGCCATCAGACAGGATTTTTGCCCGGCCTTCCCAGATGCCATCCCAGTTCAGACTGGCATTGCCACCCGAGACCAGGCCTTCACTCCTGGCACCTTTCGGATTGATATAAAAGATATAAGCAGTCCTTTTATCTAAGAAAGGATCGATTAAAACCCTGACCACATCATTACTGGTGCTGGTACCCTGATGGCTTCCATACATTCCCTGACTCTCACCGGTCTGGTCATGAGAAAGCGAATTTGCTGCAATTTTCCCCGGTTCGCTATCATAACAATAAATGCCAATATAAAGATTGCTTTCATCATAGACTACTCTTAGCTCGGTTTTCTCTGTCGGCTCAGATCCAGGAGAAGGCTCAACCATTTTAAAGCCAGAGAAGGGCTCAGCCTGCTTCCAGACTTCATCGGCCAACAGGCCATCCAGATGAGGCGCCTTTTCAATTCTGACCGCTTTAACTTTTATGACCGAATTCGGCTGAGCCGAAATACCTGGAAACGGAATAAGAGCGGCAAAAATCAACCCTGAAAAGATAAAAAGAAAATACCTGCTTCTATTCATGCTCTCACCACTTGAATTAAAATTAATTTTTTTGTCTTGAATTTGGCCGGCTTATCAGTCTGGCCACCTGTTTGATTTAAGACTCTTGATTTCAGCCAAATATCTCTCTAAATTAAAGACGAATTATAAATGATAATCTTCCAGTTGTCAGTTATAAATTTATTAAAGTCAAAATTTACAACTACAGTCAATGAATCTGTTTTTGAACAGCTACCAGCCGCTCGGCAATAAACGTTTAGTTTGAACTTCAGGGAAGGAAGCCTTGCCCCACCGGTCGGCCTGAGGCAGAAGCAACTCCAGGCAAACCAACTGGCCTGTTACGCTTGCCAGGTTCGGCCAGAAACCGACCTCATAGAACAAATCTATCCACATGGAGTTAAGCGAAAAAGCCAAAAAGCGGGCAACTGGATACGACATAGCTTATAAAACGTTTGGTTATCGTTGGACACTTGATTTCAAGAGTTAGCAGCGAAATCTATTATTCAAAAGTCATAGCCAGGTAAGGGCTGTAGTCTCGTCGACGAAATCAGTCTGTCTGTGACCGATTACATCTGTCATAAAGTCAAGTGCTCCTTGCCATTCTAATCTTTTATAAAGAGCTTCACGTAGTCCAGATTACTTTGAAGCCTGGCACGACAATCTTCAGTAGCTTCGGCTATGGACAGACCTTCTTCCAGCAATTTTTTGGCCGGTTCCAAATTGGCCGTCGAATCCTGCTTGTGTTGTTTAATAATCATATAGGCAGCATTATTTTTGCCCCAGGCAACGATATCTGGACGACCCAGCCCTTCAGCCTGGCGAATGTATTCAAGGTAATACTGAAGAGCTCTGACATAGTCACCTTCCTGATCATACTTTTCGGCCTCGGCTTTGGCCTGGCGCCAGTTCTCCCAGGAATTTGGGAGCTGGTTAGCCTGCTGTTCCTGTTGTTCTTGTTCTTCCTGGGCAGCAGCTTCTGAGACCAAAAATAATGGGCTGACCAGGCCCAGGCTCAAAATGACAGCCAGGCTGAGATAACTTATTTTTTTCATTTTCTTACCCCCTCCTTCTTTGTTTTCCAAATTTTTTGTCCCGACGTTAGTATTTTAAAGCACTATCCTAAAAATTACAAAAAATCTTCAGATTAAATAGGATAGGGTGGCAGGGTGTGTCTCCGCTCTGCCCGCAGCAGAAGGGGTTCCCCACGGGGGGGGATGGGTGGAGCGAGGACGGACGGGGGCGCGCCCTGACAGGACCCTATTCCTCTTCCACCTAAAAAACACAACCCGATAAAGCCATAGCTTCTAAAGCCAGACCTTCCTAACTACCTCGCTAAGTCCTTAATTGTTTTAAAAACTCAAGCAAGGCTTTCTTCTTCTCTCTGATTCGACACCTAGATTAAAGCAGGGTGGCAGGGTGTGTCTCCGCTCCGCCCGCAGCGGAAGGGGTTCCCCACGGGGGCGCGCCCTGACAGGACCCTATTCCTCTTCGATTTACTCTATCCCCATCTCGCCCAGCAGGTAGCCGGCACCACCCAGCTCCTGAAGTATCCACAGAGCATATCTGATATCCACCCCGATCGACCGGCTGAAATCATGACTCCAGGTAAAGTCATTGATGGTTGCTTCCCACGTCCGGTCAAAGTTGACTCCAACCAGTTCGCCATCGGCATTGATAATCGGGCTACCGGAGTTGCCGCCAGTCGTATCGGTGCTATAAAGCAAGCAGACTGAAACTGTTTTGAGTTCAGGATTAGTAAATCGGCCGAATTTTTTCTGCTTGATCAGCTCAAGAAGAGCAGGCGGTGTATCATAAGGTTCACGACCGGTAGTTTTTTCGACCACTCCCTGGACAGTGGTAAAGGGTTTATAGATGACAGCATCCCTGGGCTCATAACCTTCCACCCGGCCATAGGTCAGACGAAGAGTACCGTTGGCATCCGGTATAAACTGCTGGCCGAGAAACTCCTGCCGGATATCAACCAGCTTAGCCTGCAGTTCATCCAGCTGGCCTTTTCTCGCCCGGTTGGTTTCTTCCATTTCCAGGTATTCAGGATAAAGGCTCAGGGCCAACTTCAGCATCGAATCATCAATCTGCTTCAGGTCAGCTGGCTTCCTGTCCCAGAGAGTATTGATAAATTCTACATCCTGCATTCTAGTTTTTCGAAAGAGGTCATTAGCAATTTCATCCAGATTACTTCCACTTGAGAGTAACTGGCTGAGTGCGTCAATTTTCTGATCGCCGGGAAGAGCCTGAGCTTTTTTCAAGAGCTCCTTAAAAATGGCCAGATCAGTTGGCAGGTAGAAACTTGTCCTCATGGTCAGTGGCAGCCGCTGCTTTATCCGGTTAAAATTCCTGTCCATATAGGCAGCATTTCTTTCCAGGTCTGGTTTCTGTCGCTCGTGGGCGGCTTCCACCACAGTCATAGCATTTTGGAATAAAATGACCGAGCGTCTGAGATTATCCAGGACAAAGCTTCTGGGATAGTTCAGTTCCATATCTTTGTAGATTTTTTCAAGAGATGGCAGGACCTCACCATAAGCAGCCTGACGCTTTGGATCAGCCTGGATGAAAGCCTTCAGGGCTTCTTCCTCCTGCTGCTTTTGGGCTAAATAATTCAAACGTCTGAGACCGGCCAGTTTGCCACGATAATTTTTCATGGTGTTGGCCAGACCTTTAATCCTTGAATCGTGCTTCAGAGCCACCTCACGGCTGGTTTTACTCATCTCTTCCATCAAGCGGATCTGCCATTCGTACCAATCAGCTACAGCTGGCATCCTGACCTTCTGTTCAAAGGCAATGTAGCTGGCTGGCAAGTGGCGGTAAGTACGCCCCGGGTAGCCGAGCAGAAAAACAAAATCTCCTTCCTTGACCCCGGTTGGATTTACCTTTAAATAAGTCCTGGGACGAAAGGGCACGTTATTCGGGCTGTATTCCGCCGGCTTCCCGTCCGGGGCGACATAGGCCCGCATGAGGGTAAAATCACCGGTATGGCGAGGCCACATCCAGTTATCGTCTTCCCCGCCAAAATTGCCAACGGCCAGCGGGGGTACATAGACCAGCCGGATGTCCCGGAGATCAGTGTAAAGAAACAGCCAGTAAGATTTGCCTGGAAACATTTCAGCTACTTCGGCCCGTTTGCCCGGGTTGGCCTTTTCGGCGGCGGCGACCAATTGCTTAATTTTTCTCTCCACAGCCAGAGTTCTCTCCGCCGGATTCATTTTCTTTTTGACCACAGATAGAACTTCAGCCGAAACATCCTTAAATGATTCAGTGATTCGCGCACTCCGGCCTGCTGCTGGGATTTCTTCAGCTCTGGTTCTGGCCAGAAAGCCGTTTTTAAGATAATCTTTTTCGGGAGTGCTGGCGGCCTGAACAGAGCCAAAAGCCACATGGTGGTTGGTGATAATCAGTCCCTCTTCAGAAATGAATGAGCCAGTAGCGCCCAGCTGAACAACAGCATAGAGCAAACTTTGTCTGGCCGGGTCATAAATAAGGGAGGGGTCCATCCTCAGGCCTTTTTCGCGTAAATTAAGCTTCTGAATTTCACTGAGCGGCCACATGCCCTCATCAGCTCGAACTGATAAAGATAACCCCCAGAAAATTAAGACCAGGCTAAAAGCAGCCAGAATATTTTTGACCTTTAATACTTTTTTCAACATAACCTCCTGTTTCTCCATAAGACCGAAAATAATGACACCTGTCCGTGATATATTTTTGTCAGGCTTTAATCTCCGATTTTTATCAACACAATTATCTTGATTAATATAGCTCTGATATCTTCCTTAACAAAATTTTACCTGGACAAAACTTTAGTTTATAAAACATGAAGCTCGGCGGTCAAGGCCTCCCTCCATCTTTTTGGACCTGTCTTGAAGCTGCTGTCGTGACTCGCTCTGGCACCCGGGCTGGAAGTGAGAATTATCCTGACCTAAGAACAGGTTTTACCTGATGGACTTCTTCCGACCGACAATCAAAGTGACCGGGAAAGACTTAACAGACAACATAACCTTATCGAACCGGACAAAAGTTAGCCTTGATTCGGGTAGAAAGTCCCACCGAAAAATATCCACCTTGCTATTGTTCTTTATCCTCCAGCTTTTTCTCCGGCCAGGCTCAGAAACAAGCCAGCAATAGCTGCATCCTGGACACCGAGCCCGGTCAGGTCAGCCACGGTGATATCCTCGGCTGAGCGTCTTCCGACTTTTCTGCCAAGAACCAGCTCTCCGATTTCTCCACTGATTTTGTCTTCAGAAATCACTCCGACTTGAAGAGCGTGGTGAACTTCTCCTAAGCGGCGGCATTGATCAATCGAATCGCAAAAAACAAAGTCAGCCCGGGCTAAGACCTCGGGATAGAGTTCCTGTTTTTCAGGTCCGTCAGAGCCCATGGCTGTGATCTGAACTCCCGGTTTCAGCCACTCAGCTTTGACGAGCGGCTGGCGGCTGGCTGTGGCGGTGATAATCAGGTCTGCTTCTCTTACCGCCTCCTCCGGTGTCGGAGACGGATAAAATTTGACCTCAGGGAAAACCGCAGTCATTTCTCTTACATATCGCTCAGCGTTCTCCGGTCTGCGACTCCAGACTGAAACCTCGGAAAAGGCGCGCACTTCAGCCAGGGCCAGAAGCTGGAGACGGGCTTGAAGACCAGAACCTATAACGGCTACATGCCTGAGGTCAGCTCGGGCCAGATATTTGGCAGCTACTGCCCCGGCGGCAGCTGTCCTTAAATCAGTCAGATAGCCGCGGTCAAAAAGGATAGCGGCCAGTTCGCCTGTTCGGGCTTTATAAACCAGCATGAGGCCGTCACCAGCTGGCAAGCCATGAAGAGGATTTTTATAAAAGCCAGAAGCAACTTTTATAACATAATAATCATCGCCCAGAAGGTAAGCAGCTTTCACGTGGACTTCACCTTCAAACTCCGACAAATCAAGGTTAATGACACCGGGCAAAATCGCCCGGCCCGAGCTGTAAGCTGCCAGAGACTCTTCGATAGCCGGGATAGCCTCCTTCAGGCTGATTGAGTTTCTTATCTCTGAGTCAAAATAGGAACGCATCAGTTTTTAACTTCTCCAGTCATGACTTCTTTGTCTTCAACCAGCTTAACTTTGAGAGGAGGCGTCTCGCCCTGTTTGTTCTGGCCAGGGAACAGGGTCAGGTGAGGAAAAGGAATACTTATGCCCTTCCGGTCAAAAGTTTTCTTTAACCGGCGGTTAAATTCGCGGCCCACCTCCCACTGCTTGCTGGGTTTGGTCGTTGTCCGCGCCCTGACTATCACTGCTGAATCTTCAAAGCGGTCGAGGCCCAGAATTTCCAGTGGCGAGACAATATTTTCAGCGAATTGCGCATCTGACCGGAGTTCCTCATCAACTTCTTTTAAAGTCTTAATGACTTCGTCCACATCTTCAAAATAACTGACGCCGATATCAAAGACAAATTGTGAATATTCTTTAGTCATGTTGGTGACAGTATCAATCATATGATTGGGAATATAATGGACATTACCATCTAAACTCCGCAGAACAGTCATCTTCAGATTCAGCGATTCAACCACACCGCTGTGACTGGCAACTTCAATGACATCCCCCACTCTTATTTGATCCCAGAGGATGATAAAAAAGCCATTGATGACATCTTTAATGAGCGACTGGGCGGCAAAGCTGATGGCCAGCCCGGCTACGCCGGCCGTGGCCAGTAAAGGCCCGATCTGAATATCCAGGGCGGCCAGAATGGTCATGACCGCAATGATCACAATGAGGCTATTAAGAAACTGTCTGATCATGCCCGACAGGGTTTTGGCTCTTTTGAGCGATTCCTCATCTTCCCTTCCCTTGAGAAAGACCTTTTCCAGGCGCCCGGTCAATCCTCGTGAAATACGAGTCAAGATCATAACTACGACAACAATTAAAAGGATCTTAAGACCGGTGGTCAGCAGCCAGGTCAGTCCTTTTTGCAATAGTTCCGGTGTAAACATTTCTTCCTCCTGAATTTTGACGGTGAACAGATTTTAACATACGCAATAAAGCAAAAAAATCAAATTAGCCAGACTGATTGATTTTGCCTGTTTCCTTTTTATTTGCTCCTGGCCAGTCTTAAAAAAGGAAACAATAAAGGGGTAGGAAGCGAAAAGAGCCGGGCTACTGTTTTATAATCAGTCTAAAGTTATAATGATTCTAATATTGGGATTAGCCCTGAATTAAAATTGCTCTTTTCGTCAGTACTAAGAATAGCCAGCTTTAACCGGGCCACGGCTGCCACCCAGGCTATCTTGTTGATAATAAATAAAATCGGCTGGCCCGACCCCAATTAAAAGCTCTGATGCTCGGTGCGGCGGATGATTTCATCCTGGAGCTCTTTGGCACAGTCCACAAAATAATCGCTGTAGCCAGCCACCCTGACAATCAGGTCGCGGTATTTCTCCGGGTGTTTCTGAGCATCGCGCAGTGTTTCAGCTGTAACGACATTGAACTGGATATGGTGTCCCATTAGCTTGAAGTAAGATCTGATTAAGTCTTTAAGCTTTTCCAGCCCTTCATCGTCAGCCAGAAGCTGCGGGGTAAATTTCTGATTGAGAAGTGTTCCACCGGTTTTGATGTGGTCGAGTTTCCCTTCTGATTTAATGACGGCCGTCGGGCCTTTTCTATCCATGCCCTGGACAGGCGAAATTCCTTCTGAAACCGGTTCTCCAGCCAGGCGCCCATCAGGAGTCGCTCCGGTTACCTTACCAAAATAAACGTGAACAGTAGTCGGCAGCAGGTTAATTCTGTACTTCCCACCGCAGACCGTCGGCCGATTATCAATCAGATTAAAATAGAGGTCGAAAACACGCCTGGCCTGCTCATCAGCATAATCATCATCGTTGCCAAACTTGGGAGTCTTATTAAGCAGATGGTCTCTGAGCCGCTCATAACCCTTGAAATTCTG
>JAKPXU010000201.1 GCA_029571905.1 Acidobacteriota bacterium
TTCAAGGTTAATATTTCGCATCCAGTTGAGCAAATTCAGCAATTTTCGAGAGTGATTGAGCAATTTAATTTCCGGAAAGAAGTCATTCTGGAGGAATTAGACCGGGCCGGGATTCCGAAAGAATCAATCCAGGCGGTGGTAGCCCGGGGTGGATTGCTCCGACCTATTCCCAGTGGGACTTATGCTGTTACTGACAGGATGATTGAGGACTTGAAGGCTGAAGTTCAGGGCGAGCATGCTTCCAATCTAGGAGCCCTTATTGCTAACAGCCTGGCGGTTGAGCTTCACATTCCGGCTTACATTGTTGATCCGGTGGTGGTGGACGAAATGGAGGACATGGCCAGGATTACCGGTTTACCCTTTATCAAAAGAAGAAGTATTCTTCATGCCCTCAATCAAAAACGGGTGGCCAGACAGGCAGCCAGGGATCTGGGGCGCCGTTATGAAGAAGTCAATTTTATTGTTGTCCATATGGGTGGGGGGATAAGTGTCGGTGCTCACCGGCGTGGCCAAGTTATTGATGTCAATAATGCTCTCAATGGAGATGGCCCTTTTGCCCCGGAAAGAGCCGGTAGCCTGCCAGCCTGGGACCTGGTCGAACTGTGCTTTTCAGGCCGTTATACTAAAGCCGAAATAAAAAAATTGCTGGCCGGGAAAGGCGGTGTAGTGGCTCACCTGGGGACCAACGATATGATGGAGGTGGAAAGACGCCTTAAAGCCGGCGATAAAAAAGCAGAGCTTGTGGTTAAAGCTATGGCCTACAATATTGCCAAATGGATCGGTGTAATGGCCACCGTCCTCAAAGGAGAGGTGGATGGCATCGTGCTGACCGGAGGTCTGGCTCATTACCAGCAGCTGGTAGATTGGGTGAAAGAAAGATGCCAGTTTATTGCTCCTTTTTATTTATATCCTGGTGGTGATGAGATGAGGGCTCTGGCCGAGGGAGCTCTGAGGGTGCTGGGAGGGGAAGAACAGGCTAAGATTTACGAACAGGAAATAAGGGAGGAAAGCTGATGATAAAAAAGCTGGAAGATTTAATTGCCAGAGTTAAAGGCAGCCCGAAAAAAAAGCTGGTTGTGGCTTGTGCGGAGGATCCCCACACCATCGAAGCTATCGCCCGGGCCCAGAGTGAAGGACTGGTGGAAGTAATCGTTGTGGGTAACCAGGAAAAAATTGAGAAGGTAGCCAGGGAACACGGAGTTTCTCCAGTTTTTCATAAAGTTATTGATGAAGTGGATACTAAAAAAGCTTTGAGTCTGGCCGTTAAGCTGGTGAGAGAGCGCGAAGGCGATATTTTGATGAAGGGCTTGGTGACGACACCTGATTATATGAGAGCCATCCTGAATAAAGAAAGTGGACTTGTTCCACCAGGTGGGCTGCTGTCCCACGTGACTGTCATCGAAGTTCCAGCCTATCCCAAGCTTCTGGTTGTCTCGGATGTGGCCGTGCTGGTTCTTCCCGACCTGGAACAGAAAGTGAAAATGCTGGGTTATGCCATTGAAGTTGCTCAATCCTTAGGGATAGAAAACCCTTATGCTTATCTTATCAGTTCGGCCGAAACGGTCAGTCAAAAAGTTCCTTCCACGATCGATGCAGCCCTGATTAAGGTTATGGCGGAAAGGGGTCAGATTAAAGGAGCGAAGGTTGAGGGGCCGGTTGGTATCGACATTGCTATCTATAAAGAGAGTGCTGAAATAAAGGGCTTTAAAGGAGAAGGAGCAGGGGCGGCTGACATTCTTATTTTCCCCAATGTTGAAGCGGCCAATATCTTTTATAAAACCTGCACTATTTTTGGCGGAGCCAAGCTGGCTGCCATAGTTACCGGCGCCATGGCTCCTTGTATTCTTACTTCTCGCGGAGATAGTGAGCTGTCAAAATTCTACTCAATTGGTCTGGCTGCCCTGGTGGTTGGGATGAGAAACAAGCAGAAATAAAGGCTTTGATATAGCCTGCTAATCGGTGAATATTTAACCCTCTACAAATTTTAAATAGAATCGACAGTTCAACTTCAAGTTTTAATATTAAGCTCCCAATTCAAGCCATCAGGCTGCAAATGGCGGCTACATTGACCATATCATCGGCTGAGCAACCGCGGCTAAGGTCGCAATAAGGTTTCAGCAGTCCCTGGACAATCGGGCCAATAGCTTCTGCTCCGCCCAGCCTTTCTACCAGCTTATAGCCGATGTTCCCGGCATCGAGATCAGGAAAGATAAGCACGTTGGCCCGGCCGGCGACTGGTGAGCCCTTGCATTTTCTTTCGCCAACGGCCGGAACTAAGGCGGCATCAGCCTGCATTTCGCCGTCAATTAAAAGCTCCGGAGCTTTTTCCCTGGCAATTTTGGTAGCGCTCACTACTTTGTCCACATAAGGATGACTGGCTGAACCTTTGGTGGAAAAAGACAGCATGGCCACCCGCGGCTCCTGGCCGGTTACCGCCTGGAAATTCCGGGCTGAAGAGATGGCGATATCAGCCAGCTGGGCATCGGTTGGATCAGGTACCACGGCGCAGTCGGCGAAGCCCAGGAGCTTATCAGGCAGGACCATGATAAAATAGCTGGAAACAATCTGAATGCCAGGAGCTGTCCCCACAGTATAAAGGGCAGCCCTGATCACATCTCCTGTAGCCGAAATATTGCCGCCAACCACAGCCTGAACTTTGTCTTTGGCCAGCAGGCAACCAGCAAAGTAAAGAGGAGTCTGAATCAGAGCCGTGGCTTCTTCCAGGCTCAGGCCTTTGGCTTTTCTCCGGCCATAAAGATGCTCAGCGAACTCTTCTTTCCAGGGAGAGGTGACCGGATTCATGATTTCCAGGTCATCGACTTTAAGGTTATTATCAGCGGCTATCTTCTTTATATGTTCTGGATTGCCAATAAGAATTGGCTGGCCGATTTTCTCGGCGATTAATGTTCTGGCTGCCTGTAATGTCCGGACATCTTCTGCATCAGGAAAAGCGATTTTTAAAAATCTTCTGGCTGCCTTTGCTCTTATTTCTTTTACAAAGTTGCTTCCACTCATCTTATCCTCCTGACTTTATTACCAGTTCCGTGGTACATCTCTGACCACTCTGACAGTATCTCTGGCCAGCAGCAGTTCTTCGTTGGTCGGAATAACCCAGACTGCTATCTGGCTATCGGCCTTAGAAATCTTCAGGCATTTCCCACCAACCGCCTGCCGGTTGAGTTCCTCATCCAGCTCGATGCCGAGGTTTTCCAGTCCCTGGCAGACCATCTTTCTGACCAGGGCAGAGTTTTCACCGATGCCGGCTGAAAAGATAATAGCGTCAGCCCCATTCATCTCGGCCAGATAGGCCCCGATATATTTTTTTACCCTGAGAGCAAACATTTTCAGGGCCAGTTCAGCCTGGCGATTACCCTGGCTGGCTGCCTTCTCTATATCTCTCATATCATTACTTAAACCTGAAACACCCAGCATACCGCTCTTTTTGTTGAGTATGTTGAAAATGTCGGCTACACTGCCAATGCCTTTGTTGAAAAGGTATTCTACGACGGCAGGATCTATATCGCCAGAACGGGTTCCCATAATCAGGCCTTCGAGTGGGGTCAAACCCATGCTGGTGTTAACGGAATAACCCTTTTTGATGGCAGCGGCCGAACAGCCATTCCCGAGATGGAGGGTAATGATATTCACTTCTTCTCTGGGCTTCCCCGCCAGTTTGCGATAGCGGTAGGCTAAATACCGATGTGAGGTCCCGTGAAAGCCGTAGCGGCGGACCCGGTACTTTTCATAATATTCAACAGGAATGGCATACATATAGGACTCGGCTGCCATGGTTGAGTGAAAAGCGGTATCAAAGATCGCCACCTGGGGGATCCTGTCGCCAAATATTTCGTAGCAGGCATAGATACCTTTGAGGTTAGCTGGATTGTGCAGTGGGGCTAAATCCGAGCACTCTTCAATCTGGGCCAAAACATCCTTGTCAATTTTGACTGATTTGGTGAACCTCTCTCCGCCATGAACAACACGGTGACCGATAGCATGAATATCATCCCAGCTGTGAATGCCATCGATTTTGGTTGCAGGGTCTTCCATCCACTTTTTGATTCTTAAAATTGCTTCCCGGTGATCATGGATCGGCTCGATTGCTTTAACCGGGGACTGGCCATCAGCTTCAAAACTGATGATGGCGTCATCCTTGCCAACTCTTTCAATCAAACCTTTGGCTACCCGGTGGTCGCTATCAGTTTCAAACATCTCCAGGTCAGTGTTGATTATCTGAAACTTGACCGAAGAGCTGCCACAATTTAAGACGAAAACATTCATTTTAGTCCACTCCTTATTAAATTAATAAAGAAAATTAATATATCAGAATAAGAAAGCCAATTTCAATAAATTATTTAGGTCGGTTGCCTATTTCTCTTCCTCCTTGGGCTTGAAGAGAGTGGAAACATCTCTTTTACCCCGCTCAAGATAGGGGACGCCTTCCGTCATCCAGCCTGGTGCTGATGCTCCTTTTAGATAATGGTCGAAGAATTCGTCCAGATGAACTGTCCAGTATTTTTGATTGTCTCTTTCCCTCAATCCATGCTTTTCGCCATTAAAATTGAACATCCAGGCTTTCTTACCCAGCCGCCTCATGGCGGTAAAAAATTCTATACCCTGGTACCACGGCACAGCATCATCTTCATCATTGTGAATGGTCAGGTAAGGAGTATTGACCCTTTCTATCCAGAAAATTGGTGAGTTTTCAATATACTGGAGTGACCTTTCCCAGAGAGGAGCTCCGATGCGGCTCTGGGTTTTTTCATATTGAAAAGCACGTGACATGCCTGTTCCCCAGCGGATGCCGCCATAGGCGCTGGTCATATTGGCTACAGCTGCTCCGGCTTCGCAGGCGGCAAAAAGGTCAGTCTGGGTAATGAGGTAGGTAATCTGGTATCCACCCCAGCTATGACCCTGAATTCCCACCCTGGCCGGATCAATAAAGCCGAGATTAATGACCTTTTCGACAGCTGGAACGACGCATTTAACGGCGCTCGAACCCGGATAGCCAATTTCATAGACAATATCGGGCATAAGCAGCACATAGCCATTGGAAACATAGCGGGTAAAATTAATGCTTGTCCCTGGACCAGGTGCATAATAACGGTGGAGACCATCGCTCAACTTTTCATAAATATAAACCATCAGCGGGTATTTCTTCCCCGGATCAAAGTTCTCGGGTTTGATCAGGATGGCTTGCAGCTCACGGCGGTCAGCGTTGAGGTAGGTGATCAGCTCAGATTTTCCCCAAAGGTAATTGGTCTGCTGGGGGTTGGCCTGGCTTATCTTTCTGGGATTATTAAAATCAGGTCCGCTAAGCCAGAGATCAGGAAATTCTTCAAAAGTTTGGGCAGTAAAGATATAGACCTCGGCCTTTTTGGCTTTCTGCAGCGAAGCCAGCGCTTTATCCTGATAAATCAGTCTGGTGGGTGGCTCGTTTCTGGCCGGATCAAGGCGGAAAAAGCCCGTTGCTTTGGTCTGGTCGTTGAAGGCTGAGAGGAGCAAAGGCTTTTTCAGGGAGATTGATTTTTCTTCTCGATCAAGCCGCTGATAGCGGAGGATAAGGTTGTTCTCCCGCCCGAATTTCCCGGTTAGAAGCCTGGCCCCAGAACCGTCTGGTTTTATATCCCACAGGTCATAACGATCATAAATAAGGACAGAGGAGTCGTTCTCCGTCCAGCCAGCCAGACCATAGGCCGGCGGCTCGCCTGGCGTGTCCCATTCTTCCCGGAAGAAATTGACCCCAAGTTTAGAGGTCAGATCAAATTTTTTCCCGTCAGCCAGGCGATAGCTGAACCAGGCGCGTGGTCCATGGTCATAAAAAATGAGGTAATTAGCTTCAGGCGAAAAGCTGACCGGGCCAGGAAATTTTTCCAGGATTCTTGTCCGGCGGCCGGTCACTATATCCACTGTATAATAGTCGGCATATTCTCTGTCCCACGAAATCAGCTGGCGGTAGGGGAGGTTATTGACGCCCAGTGCTTTCCGACCATCTTCAGACAGCCTTATCTCTGGAAGATCTGGAGAACCCAGAATGAGGATGGGCCTACCCTTTGTTTGGAGATGGCTAACAGCCAGATAATTCCTTTTTTTCTCTTGCTCAGCTCTTACCTTTTGCATGGGCTGAAGTTCGAGGTCAGTGAAGCTCCAGATGTCAACCTTGACTGGCTCAAGAGCATCTTCTGGCTCTGGCTCAGGAACAGGAGCATAGCCGAAATAAAGAAGACTGCCATCCTTAGAAAAAGAAGGTGTCCGGTTTTCGGATGGTGCGTTGTTAGCGGGGAGACCAGCCGTCTTTGGCCCGGCTACTTCCGCCGCCAGGGTCATCTTTTCTTCCCAGTAATAAAGTTTATAGGGAGAAACCTTTTCCTGGTAGAAGTCACGGTCGCTCAGAAAAGCTACTTTCTGGCCTTGGTCGTCAAAAGCCAGTTTCACATAGTGGCCCTGACCTTTAAGCAGGGTAATTGTTTTAAGAGTACCTGGCTGATAGAGAAAAGCTCCATCATCTTCTGGCTTTTTAGA
>JAKPXU010000202.1 GCA_029571905.1 Acidobacteriota bacterium
GCCGGCTACTACAAGTACAATAATAAGCTGGAAGATCCCAGCTCTGGCAATGTTGATAAAAGAGATGAAATTCTAAAGAAGTTTAATGGCGATATGATTAAAATCGATCGCTCGAAGCTTTCTGTAGAAAATCAACAGGCCCTAAATATCCTGTTCGATCAGCTTGATCTTGAATTCGTTAAGCTGGAAAATACTCTGCCCTGGGAATATAACCCTCTTTTTTACAACGATATAATTATTAACAGCGTTCATGCCCTGCTGACCAGAGAATTTGCTCCAATTGATACCAGAATTAAGAGTGCAACTGAGAGAGTAAAGCTTATACCAGGCCTCATCAAGAGGGCTAAAAGTGATCTAAAAACTCCAGCTCAGGCTTATACCGAGGCAGCCATCAAGCAAATTGGCTATATCATTGATTTTTACAGGAATGATGTGGCCGGGCTGGTAGCCAGTGCTTCCGACGCTAATAAGCAGCTTTTCCTGGCTGAAGTTAACAAGATGATTCCAGCTCTGGAAGACTATCGGCAATACCTTAAAAGCGAACTTCTTCCTAAATCGACTGGCAATTTCCGTCTACAGGATGCTCACCGCCGCATGATCCAAAGGTTATCCGGTGCAGCTATCAGCCAGGAAGAATTGATCAGCCGGGCAACCAGCGAAATCAAGGCAATCCGAATGGAAATGCTCCTGGTTTGCTATCCCCTTCACAAGATGATGTATCCTGAGGTCGATATCGACAAATTACAGGGCGACCAGGACACTATTATCAACAGAATAGTTAAGGACATCTTTGATAAGATCAAGACTTTTCACCCAACCGCTGAAAATTTCATTCAAGCTGTCACCGCTTCTGCCGACCGTTTGAAAAAGTTCGGTCAGGACACCAGCTTCTTCCCGGTTCCAGCTGAAAACCTGAGCATAAAACCCATGCCACCCTATTTTGCCAATTTTGGTTTAACCAGGCTGGTCGGCCCAGGGGCTTATGATAACGAGGGAAGCTATTCACTGGAAGTTATGACAATTCCTTCTGATTGGTCACCGGAAAAAGTTCAGGGTTTTCTGGAAGAACACAATAATTTCCTGATCGATATGATGGCCGCTCAAAATGTTTTTCCTGGAACCTTTGTTCCTCTGGCTATGACGAGAAAAGCAGGTAGCCTGATGACCAAACTATTCCCGAATATGGCCCTGACGCTTGGCTGGCCACTGTATGTGGAAAGAAATATGATGAGCGCTGGCTATGGTGATTACGATTTGAGACTCAGGCTGGCCCAGCTCAAGTTGATGCTTAAAAATGTAATGGATTTTATCATCGATCTGAATATCCACCAGAGTGGAATGACCAAGGATCAGGTAATGAGATATCTGACTATAACTGGTTTTCAGAGTGAAGCCGAGGCTGAAAGAAAGTGGGATTACTTAGTTCTAAATCCCGGTATGGGCGCTCTTCCCTATATCGGCTTGCAAGAAATACTTGACCTGGAAAAAGAGGCACAAATGGCCAAGGGACAGGCCTTCGACCGAGTTGAATTTATTACCAAACTGATTTCTAATTCAGCTCTGCCCCCTTCTTTACTAAGAAACCTGGTAACCAAATAAGTAAGTGGCCTTTCAGGGGAGAGAAAAAATTTTTCTCTCCCCTTTTTTATTTCAATTGAGTCCGATCGTTACCCTGACTGCCAGAGTCGGGAAAATAAGATGCAGTAAAAGAAGGAGACTATCTGATGCCTGAGGATGTAGTTTCAGCCTTAGTTGATTCCCACGCCCATCTTGACCTGCCAGATTTTAAAGCTGACCGAGAGGAAGTCATCCAGAGGGCTATAAAAAATGGGGTAAAATTCATTCTTTGTCCCCTTGATGTTTCTTCCGGCGAAAGCCTGAGTAAGGGTTCTAAATTAAAAGAAGAAAAAGATTATATCTATTTAGCAGCCGGACTCCACCCTCATGATGCCCATCAACTGGCTCCGGCCCATTTCACCCAAATCAGGAAATTGGCCGCAGCCGACCAGATTTTAGCGATCGGAGAAATTGGTCTTGATTTTCATTACAACTTTTCTCCCCCTGAAAAACAAATTGAAGCTTTCAGGCAGCAGCTGGAACTGGCAGCGGAATTAAAGCTGCCGGTCATTATTCATAGCCGAGAAGCAGCTGATAAAATAATGGAGGTGATAAAATCAGTCCGCTACCAGGTGGGAGGGATCCTGCACTGTTTCAGCGAAAGCTGGTCACTGGCTGAGGCGATGATTGATCTCGGCTTTCTGGTTTCTTTTTCGGGCATTCTA
>JAKPXU010000104.1 GCA_029571905.1 Acidobacteriota bacterium
TTTAGAGTCAGGCTGCCGCACCCAGGCGGATCAAACATTTTGACCTTCGATCGAACCTCTTCCACCACCGCCACATCTTCTCCCAATCTGGCCGCTATTTCTTCTGGACTGACTGTCAGATAGCCATCTTCGTTAATGTTGCCGATAATATATTCCGCTATTTTCAATTCTCGCGGCTCAAAAAAAGTCAAACCGGCCTGCCAGTTCAAGTGATCCCAGAGAGAGGGACTCTCCGAAACCTGATTTTCGAAGCGGGTCTCATCCTGATCGGGCTCGATCAGAGTCGGAATAGATTCGTCCAGATAGTCCTCAAACCCGCTGGAAAAGATGACCTCGTCATAATCCTGCCCGTTGTCATCCTGTTGATCACTTTCTGGCTTTGTCCTGCCCTCCTCAGCGGTAAGTACTCCGGCCTGAGATTCTCCCCAATCGCCCTCCATCTCCAGCAGCGGATTTTCAGCGAGCTCATCATAAACCACCTGCTGCAATTCAAGATTGGTCAGCTGAAGAAGCTTAATCGCCTGCTGCAGGGCTGGTGCCAGGATCAATTTCTGGGCTTGTTTCTGATTTAACTTTTGTTTTAGCATGGGCCTGAATTCATGAGTTTATATTAAAGACGGAAATCAAGGCCAAAATATATCTTTTTAATTTCACTTTCTTTTAAAACTTCCTCGGGCTTCCCTTCAAATAAAATCTTTCCTTCATTTATTATATAGGTTTTATCAAGAATTTTCAGCGCTTCCCTGGCCCGATGATCGGTCAGAAGCAGCCCGACTCCCTTTTCTTTCAACCTGAGAATAACCTGTTGAAGTTCAGCCACCGATTTGGGATCAAGCTCGGAAAATGGTTCGTCCAGCAGGAGAAACTCAGGTTCAAGAATCATAGCCCTGACTATTTCCAGTTTCCGGCGCTCGCCTCCCGACAGCTGGCCGGCCGGCTGGCTGGCCAGTGGCAGCAGCCCGAATTCCTCCAGCTGCTGGCGAATCGTTTCCCGATTGTTTCCGGTTTTCCCGCTTTTGTTTTTGGCTTCAGCTGCCAGCCAGAGATTTTCTTCCACCGTCAGACGGCGGAAAATTGAGTTTTCCTGAGGCAAAAAGCCAAGCCCTTTTCTAGCCCTGATATAGACCGGATAGGGTGTCAATTCCTCACCACCCAACCAGACCTCACCCCTATCCTGACGGACAAGGCCGATAATGATCGAAAAGGCGGTTGTCTTGCCAGCCCCATTCGGGCCAAGCAGACCGACGATTTCGGCGGGATTGACGCGAAGAGAAGCGTCGTTTAAAATGACTCGTTGACCATACCTTTTGACCAGGTTTTTGACCTCTAACAGGTTCATTTTCCCCTGCGAAGGACGGTCATCGATCTCTTTCTTCCCTTATTTTCTACCGTGATTCTATCATCCAGGGTAAGTAAAGTCAATTTGTCAGCTTCGATCTGGTTCCCTTCTGTATCTTTCATAGTAGCCTGACCGCTAAGGACAAAAACTTCTTCTGCCGGAAGATAAAGACCTCCTGCTGCCTGAAATTCATAATCCTTCCAGACAAAGCCAACAGGGCCGCTCATTTCCAGCCTGGTTAGCTCATCGGGTTTTTCTCCTTCAAAATAGAATGTCAACTGCTGAGCCTGAATTTTAAATTCTTCTCCGGAAAAATTAGTCTCGTATTCGGCTCGGAAGGCACGGTCGGCCGGTAGCAGACTTAGTTCATCAGCCTTTATTTCGGCTCTTTTAAGCACAGAACCGGCCTCGCAACTATAGGCCAGATTGGCTTTAATACCACCCGTCAGCTTTATTTCACCGGTTTCTTTATCTAAACGCGCCTGGCCGCACCAAAAAACGTTCTCTTCCTGCCAGATAGTGACCTGGCCGCTGAGCTCAATTCCCTGGCTGCTCCCGCGGGCTTCCTGTCCTGTAGCCAGGAGTGGCCTGTCATTTTTAAAAAAGGGCCCGGTTACCTTAAAAAACGATGGACTTATTTCGAGTCTGGCCTGCTCAGCCTTGAAGTCAGAACCGGCCTGGTCAAGTTGGATTGAACTGGCTTCGATCTTGAACTCGTTAGAAATTAATCGAGCCGAAGAGTTAAGATTGATCTGGCCGCAGAGGAGGTCTTCTTTTAACCGGTCAGCCTGGAGTTCTATTTCCTTCTTTCCATCTTTAAAGACACTCAGCGTGGCTGCCTGACCCAGAAAGGAAGTAGCCTGCCCTTCTGGCTTGAAAGTTAGCTCCATCCTTTCCCCCTTGCCTTCCAGCTTCTTCTGACTGTCTTCAGCCCTCATCTCCCAGCTGCCTGGGGCCAGGAGAGTCCAGTCGGTCTGCTGCCGGGTTAAAATCATTCGCTCTGCTCTCAGGTCAAGACAAGTAAAAGTCGAGCTATTCTCTTTCTGCCTCAGATTGAAAAAAGCCTTTCCCTCTAATTCAACTTGCTCTGGTTCAAAATTAGCCTTAGCCAGGAGCAAGGTCCCGGCTGAAGCCAGACCTGACCAGGAGCCATTTTCGAACATAAATCCGCTGGCCTCGACCTGCCCTGATTCCAGATTAAACTTCAGTTTCTTACCTCTGACTACCAGAGGTGGCTCCAACCCGGTCAGGTTCAGAACTGCCCCCTGGTGGCATTGGCCTTGCCTGGCAATCAGGTCATAATCTACTCGCGGAGCTGATATTTCCAAAGGCCCAATGGCGAGTTTCAAATTTTCCGCTTGAAGGAGACCGGATTTCAATTTATATGTCAGATTGGTAGTGGAAAGCTTAACCTCTCCACTTTCCACTTCAACTATTCCTCTGGCCGATAGCTCTTCGCTCCCCGGGCCAATAATTACCTCCCCGGCATTCAGCTTTAATTGGAAATCCGTCCTGTCCTGGATAAACTCAACGTTGCCGCTGAGGAGTTGATTGCCCCTCTTATCAATTGAGGCCAGATCGGCCCTGATTTTTATTTTTCCGCCCTCTGCCCTGATTTCAACCGCAGTCAAATTTTCTTCGAGACTCTGGACATTGTCTGCTGCCACTCGAGCAGCTCCGGTCAGGGTGATCTCCTTTTCTTTCGCACCAAAAATAATAATCAAAGTCAAAATGATTAGAAAGGCGATTAGAGCCAGCAGGCTGATTCTTCTCAGAAGAAGCGGCCAGATATATGACTCTGATTTATTTGACATCACATCTGGTGAGTCCTGGCGTCCTCCAGGTTGAGATGAACTTGCTTTTTCCCCCGGTAGTCTGAGACCTGAAGTGAATAGGCCAGGTCCAGTTTTTCACCCCGCTTAAATTCAGTCCGCTGGCCTGCTCTGTCCCAGGCCAGGACTTCAAAAACCCGACCGCCCTGCCTGGCCCAGAATTTAAGGTGTCGATTTTTTAGAATAACCGGCTCTCCCAGAACGTCCACCTCTGCGGTCACAAAAATCGGACGCTTGTTGCCCGCCCCAAAAGGTAAAAGGCGGGTATAAAATTCCAGAAAAGAAGGGCTAATAGCCGAGAAGTTAAGACGGCCGTCAATCAGCAGTTTTTTCTGCAAAATGTCATCAGTTATTTTTTCAGCCGCCAAACTGTTGATTCTTTCTTTGAAAGGCAGCAGATCTGATTGGTTGAGTGTGCAACCGATAGCCTGTTCATGTCCGCCAAAATTGACCAGCAAAGAGCTGCATTTATCTATGAGGTCAATAAGTGACAGGTCAGGCAGGCTACGGCCAGAGCCAAAGGCCTGACCATTTTCATAAGCAAAGAGAATTACCGGCCGGTAGAACAGCTCTCTGACTTTAGAAGCGACAATGCCGATCACTCCTCGGTGCCAGTTTTCGCTGCCCAGAACTAAGAGGCGATATCTCTCGTCGAGCTTTCGGCTTTTAATCTTTTGTACCACCTCTTTTAGAATTTTCTCTTCAATTCTCTGCCTGGTATTGTTTAATTCATTCAGCTTCTTAACCAGTTCAGCACATTCTTCCTCGGAATCAGAAAAGAAAAGCTTCAGAGCCAGTTCAGTCTCACCCAGCCGGCCAGCCGCATTGATTCTTGGGCCAACTCTGAAACCCAGATCGACCTCATTAATATCGCGGCTGCCAATGCCTGATATGGCCAGCAAACTTTTGAGCCCGGGAGTTTTGACCTCGTTTAATCTGCCCAGTCCTTGCCTGACCAGAATTCGGTTTTCCCCCTGAAGCCTGGCCACATCGGCTACTGTCCCGATGCTGGCCAACTTCAGAAAAAGAGTCAGATCCTGACTGACCCCACGATCAAGGAAAAGAGCCTGAATGAGTTTAAAAACCACCCCCACCCCGGCCAGATCTTTATCCGGGTAACCTGATGATTTTACCACAGGATTGAGGACAGCCACCGCTCGAGGTAAATCCTCTCCCGGGTGATGGTGATCAGTGATGATGACCTCCAGCCCATTTCTTTTAGCTTCTTCCACAAAATCAACAGCTTTTATTCCGCAGTCAACACTGATGAGGAGATTAGCTTTCATTTCCAGTATATGGGGCAGATGATGAATCTTAAGACCGTAGCCATCTTTCATTCTATCTGGAATAAAATAATCAACATCGCCTCCCAGCGAACGCAGCGCCTTAACCAACATCACCACCGACAGCATCCCATCAACATCATAATCGCCGAAGATTACAATCTTTTCTTTTCTGTCCAGGGCTCGCCCGATGCGATTGACCGCCTCTTTCATGCCGCCCATTAAGAATGGATTATGAAGATCGATCAGCTGGCCATAAAGAAAAGTAGAGGCTTCCTCGCCACTTTTTATCCCGCGGTTGACCAGAATGGCCGCTATCTCATTGGGCAGGTTGAGTTCCTGAGCAAGAATCCAGGCCTCTGGATTTTCGGGTCTGATTTGCCAGAGGTAATTAGCTTTCATCTTTTTCAATTTAACACAACTTCCGTCCTTCGACAACCGACCAACCGGCCCGGCTGGTTGACATCAGCCAGAGGCAAAAATATAATTTTGAGGCCGTGTTGGAAAAACTTAAAGAAACATTATCCAAAACCAAAAAGCTCTTTATACCTATTGAACAACTCTTCTCTCGCGGCCAATCAGAGGAAGAAATTCTGGATGAGCTTTTTGAGCTGCTCATTCTGGCCGATGTCGGGGTAGCTACCAGTCAGAAAATTATCAATGATCTGAAAGAAAAAGCCAGAAAATCTCATCAGTCAGATCTTAAGACCTTATTAAAACGGGAATTGATTGAAATTCTATCGGCCAGGCCCTCAACAGTCCAGGAAACTTTCCCGGCAGTCTGGCTGCTGGTTGGAGTCAACGGTGGAGGCAAAACAACCTCGGCTGCCAAGCTGGCTTATAAATACCAAAGCCAGGGACGAAAAGTCATGCTGGCCGCAGCGGATACTTTCCGCGCCGCTGCTCAGGAACAATTAGCTCTCTGGGGAAAGAAACTTAATCTGCCGGTCATTCAGGGACAACCAGGTGCCGACCCGGCCTCGGTTGTCTATGATGCTCTTCAATCTTTTCAGGCGAAAAATTACGATCTGTTAATTATTGATACGGCTGGTCGCCTCCACACCTATGCTAACCTGATGGCCGAGCTGGAAAAAATAAAAAAAGTTATAAGCCGCGAAATCCCGGGCGCTCCCCAGGAAATTTTGCTGGTCCTCGACTCAACCATCGGGCAAAACGCCATCGTTCAGGCCAAGGAGTTTAACCGCTTTTCGGGTCTGACCGGCGTTTTCCTGACCAAGCTGGACGGAACAGCCCGTGGAGGAAGTGTCCTGGCGGTGGTGGAGGAATTGCAGCTTCCCATAAAATTTATTGGCCTGGGCGAGACAGAAAAGGATATAATGGAGTTTGAGCCAGAAGCTTTTGTTGAGGCTCTTCTCTCATGATAAAGTCAGCACTCGATGTCAGCCTGATGGAAATGGCTTATTCCTTAGCGGAAAAAGCCAGAGGCCAGACCAGCCCCAACCCCTGCGTCGGGGCCGTGATTGTTAAACAGGACAAGATCGTTGGCTGGGGATACCATCAGGCAGCTGGTAAGCCCCACGCCGAGATTATCGCTCTGGAAAGAGCCGGAAAAGAAGCTCAGGGGGCGACTCTTTATCTGACACTTGAGCCCTGTGTGCACTGGGGCAAAACCCCTCCCTGCGCTGATCGTCTGGCTACGGTCGGCTTAAAACGGGCGGTCATCTCGACCTATGATCCGAATCCAGTCGTTTACCGAAAAGGAGTGGCCAGGTTGAAAGCAGCCGGAGTAGAGGTGGTAACGGGAGTTCTGGCTGAAAAACAGGCCAGATTAAATGAAGCCTACAATAAATATATTGTCAGCCAGGTTCCTTATGTTACCCTTAAAGCCGCCGTCAGCCTTGACGGTAAAATGGCCACCTCGACCGGTCAGTCTCGCTGGTTAACCTCAGCAGAATCCAGACAGCTCGCCCAGAGACTGCGGGCAGAGCAGGATGGGATCATGGTTGGTATTAAGACTGTTCTGACTGATGATCCCAGACTGACTGTCAGGCTGGAAAATTTCGTCAAGAAAAGATGGTTTCGAATTGTGCTTGATTCCAGCCTCTGCCTCCCTCCTGCTGCTCGCCTTCTAAAAAACCCGGACGAAGGGAAAGTTCTGATTTTTACTGGCTATAAGAGTTCTAATGAAAAGGCTAAAAGGCTGGAGGAAAGAGGAGCCGAAGTCATTCGCATTCCCGAGAAGAAAGGTTACCTATCGCTGGCCGCGGTTCTTCAAGAACTCGGTAAAAGAGAAATAGCTTCAGTTCTGGTAGAAGGTGGGCCCAGACTCTTGACCTCATGTCTGGAGCAAAAGCTGGTCGATAAAGTCTTCATTTTCATTTCGCCCCAATTTATCGGCGGAGAAAAAGCTCCGACCATGTTTGAGGGGCAGGGAGTCAGTCGTCTGTCAAGAGCAGCCAGATTAAAGAGTATAAGAACTTTTAGGCTCAATAATGATCTTATCGTGGAGGGATATTTTTAGGTGTTTACCGGTCTTGTCTGTTATCAGGGAAAATTTATAGGTCTGAGAAAAAGCCGGACTGAACTGGGGCTGGAAGTGCCGGAGGAGCTGGCCGCCCGGCTTGAGTCTGGTCAGAGCCTGGCTGTTGACGGCGTCTGTCTGACCGTGAGCCGGAAAGAAAAAAATCAATTGTTTTTTACCCTGTCCAGGGAAAGTCTGGACAGGACTAACCTGAAAGACTACAGGCCAGGGAAAAATGTCAACCTCGAGCTGCCACTCCGACTTAATGATTTCTTAGGAGGTCATCTGGTCACCGGCCACATCGATGGCACGGGTCAGGTACAGGAAGTTAAGAGCAGGCCGCCGGGCAAAAGGCTTAAAATAAAAGTGCCGGCTGAGAGCAGAAAATATCTTGTGGACAAGGGTTCGGTGGCAGTCAATGGAGTCAGCTTGACTGTCGCCGCCCTCGGGCCAGACTGGCTGGAAGTAGAGCTAATACCGGCTACCCTTCAGGCCACCAATCTAAATGAACTGAGGCCAGGAGATCGGGTTAACCTCGAAGGTGACATTATCGGTAAATACGTGTATAATTTTTTATCAAAGAAATTTTAATCGCATCTTTCAGACAAAATGGACAATCAATCAAAAGTTATTGGCGTTGACCAGGCTCTGGACTATATCCGAGCTGGCCGGATGGTCATCATCGTTGATGATGAAGACCGCGAGAACGAAGGCGACCTGATGGTAGCAGCTGAAAAGGTCACTCCGGAAATTATAAACTTCATGTCTAAATACGGCCGGGGGCTTATCTGCCTTTCCCTGACCAAAGAAAGGGCAGAAGAGCTCAAATTACCCCCGATGGTGAGCGAAAACACCGCCAGATTTGGCACAGCTTTTACCGTTTCGATTGACGCCCGAGAAGGCGTCACCACAGGCATTTCCGCTTATGATCGGGCCAAAACCATCCTGACGGCCATTAATCCAGCCACCAGACCGGAAGATCTGGCTCGTCCCGGACACGTTTTTCCTCTAATCGCTCGAGAAGGTGGAGTTCTGGCCCGGGCTGGTCAGACTGAAGCGGCAGTTGATCTGACCAGAATGGCCGGTCTTTATCCGGCCGGGGTCATTTGCGAGGTCATGAAGGAAGACGGCACAATGGCCAGAATGTCGGATCTTGAAAGGTTTGCTGAAGAACACGATGTGCCTATTTTAACCATTGCTGATCTTATCCGCTACCGTATGCGTACCGAAACGCTGGTCAAAAAAATTGCTGAGGCTGATCTTCCGACCCGTTATGGTCATTTTCGTCTGGCCGTTTTTGAAGACATCATCCATGGCGACCACCATGTGGCCCTCATCAAAGGTAACATTGCTGGCGATGAACCGGTGCTGGTCAGGGCTCACTCTCAGTGTCTGACCGGCGACGCTTTTGGTTCTCTGCGCTGCGACTGTGGCGACCAGCTTCATCTCTCGATGGAAATGATCGAAAAGGAAGGGCGTGGTCTGGTTCTCTATATGCTCAATCACGAAGGCCGGGGCATCGGACTGGCTAATAAAATCAAAGCCTATTCTCTTCAGGATGAAGGAGCCGATACAGTTGAGGCCAACTGCCGGCTTGGTTTTAAACCTGATCAGCGTGATTACGGTATCGGTGCCCAGATTATGGTAGCTCTGGGCATAAGGAAAATCAGGTTGCTGACCAATAATCCCCGCAAGTTCCGCGGACTGAGCGGCTATGGTCTGGAGATTGTCGAACGAGTGCCAATTCAGATTCCACCTAACGAAGAAAACCTTGATTACTTAAAAA
This sequence comes from Acidobacteriota bacterium, assembly GCA_029571905.1. GTDB lineage: Bacteria > Acidobacteriota > Aminicenantia > Aminicenantales > Saccharicenantaceae > Saccharicenans. The sequence goes on from JAKPXU010000104.1 coordinate 8,723, forward strand.
CTAAAAAGGAAAAAATGGGCCATCTGCTGGATATCTCCTGATGGTTCAGAGGCTAAACCAGAAGATTCTTCTGGCTATCCAATTCAAAGCTGCTTCATTTTTGAATCCAGAATAAAAGTGACCGGCCCATCATTGATCAGATAAACGTCCATCATAGCCTGAAAGACACCTGTTTCCACTTTGAGTCCACTTGCTTTCAGCCTTTCTACAAAATAATTAAAAAGCCGGGCGGCCTGTTCTGGCGACTCAGCCGGGTCAAAACTCGGCCGGCGACCCTTTTTGATGGAAGCAGCTAAGGTAAACTGAGACACAGCCAGAATACCACCTCCCGTTTCCATTAAAGACAGGTTCATCTTGCCCTGTTCATCCGGGAAAATCCGCAGCCCGATAACCTTATCAGCCAGGTAGTCAGCCTCGACTTCCCGGTCGCCTTTTTCTATCCCGACCAGCAGACAAACTCCAGCCCCAATCTCTCCTGCTGTTTTCCCTTCGACCAGAACTTTAGCTTTTTTAACTCTCTGTAAAACTATCTTCACTCTCAGGCTCCTTCCAACCACACTTCGAAACTTCCAATCAAGCCCGCTTCAGTTGACTTTAAACTTTGAATATTCTATCATAATGCCCTCTAAAGGAGATACAGATGGCACTGAGACACAAATCAGCTATTAAGCAGCATCGCCAGAGCCTCAAGCGACGGGCTACGAACCAGAGAAATAAATCTATGATGAAAACCTATATAAAAAAGGTCAGGGAGGCACTGGCCAGCGGTGACCGGGAAGCTGCCCTGGAACTCCTGCCAAAAGCTATCAGGGCGATCGATAAAACAGTAGCTAA
>JAKPXU010000227.1 GCA_029571905.1 Acidobacteriota bacterium
CTTAAAATGGAAAGACCTTCTCTCTCCTGGAATAAAAATTCCGACTGATTACGGAAAAGATGAGATAGAAAAATTACAGGCTGAGATGAGAGCCAACTTCCAGGAAATGCAGAAGGTACTGGAAGAAGCTAAGAAGAAAAACTTAAAAGAGGCAGAAATAAAAAAGATTCAGGCTCAATTCCAGGAAAAAAATAAACCGCTGATGGCTAAGATCCAGGCTATCCGGGAAAAATATAAACACCTCGAGGACCAAGTTGGCGCCTTTGAAGGTGCTGGCTATGCTTCTAAAGGCCTTTATCGCCCTCAGATGTATTGTGTGATGATTTCCAGCCCGAAGAATGAATTCTGCCAGGTCTGCCAGCGAGCCATCAAGCAGATGATTGATTACTACTCAAAATAATTATAGTTCGCGCCGGAAAGAGATGAGATAATCCTGACAAGGATTATATCTTACTTCTCAGCCCGCACTTATTCATATTCTGGCCTACCCCTTGTTCTGGGGTCTTATCTCGATTTTTGGCGGCATAGGCACTAATTATCATGGTTTCTGCGCCTAAAACACAAGACGACAACTTAATCCCAACAAAAAATATAAAAGACATAGATCAGGCCTGAACCTGATCCACGCCAATTTCAGGACGAGCTGCACAGAGAAAGTTTTAATAAGCCAGATAAATAATAAAAGGCGAGAAGGTCTTGACAAAACATTATAATCAGTATAAATTTATATTGATTCTATTTTTAAAATGATTAAAAACATGAGAGTTAGGGTCGAATTAAGAGAAAAGCCAGAAAAGCCCTGGAGTCTGGATGAGATCAGCCAATTTCTCAGCCAGCAGGGCATCCGTCCGTCTTTCTACCGCTTGAAAATCTTCGAATATTTGATTAATGAGCGAACCCACCCCACCGCCGATGAGATTTATGAGGTTCTGAGGAAGGACATCCCGGCCATTTCCCGGGCTACAGTTTACAACACCTTGAGGCTCTTTCTTGAGAAACAAATTGTCCAGTTGCTTAATGTCGAAAAGAATGAAGCTCGTTATGATGCCAATCTAACCTGGCACGGACATTTTAAATGTCTGGCCTGTGGTCAGATTAATGACGTCGAAATTAAGGACCTGAAGCTGGCCGATCTGGACGGCTATCAAGTCCTGGAAAAGCATCTCGACCTGAAGGGCCTCTGCCCTTCTTGCCGGGAGAGAAATAAATTTAAAGAACAGGAGGGACTAAATGGCTAAAAAGTATGGTATTTACAAATGTCTGAAGTGTGGAAATATCGTTGAGGTTCTGCACGAAGGAATGGGAACCTTAGTCTGCTGCGGTGAGGAAATGGTTTTTATGGAAGCTAAAACAGCCGATACTACTCAGGAAAAACATGTACCTTATATCGAAAAAGTGGCCGGTGGGTATCTGGTTAAAGTTGGTCAGATGGTAGCTCATCCGATGGAAGAGAAACACTATATCGAGTGGATTGAACTGATAGCTGACGGCCAGGTGTACCGCCAGGAACTCAAACCCGGTGACAAGCCGGAAGCCTTCTTCCCCATCACCGCCGCCAAAGTCTGGGCTCGGGAATATTGCAACATCCACCTTCTCTGGGAAAACAAAAATTAGGTAAATTGAAATCAGCGTAGCTAAAATGAAAAAATATTTGGTCAACGGCACTGAGACTCACATTGAGGTCTCATCCGGTCCCTGTGGTGGAAGGAGACTCATCGGCAAGAGCCGCCGCGACTGGTGTTCCGGGTCGAAGGGTATGATTGACCTGAGTGCCGACCACGGGCTGATATTTTATTTACTGCTCCAGCATTAAAAAAATTATTAAGGAGGTAACTCATGGAAAACAACGAATCGAAAGGCATGCTTTTGATCGGTGACAGGTTTCCCGAAATGGAAGTTCAAACGACTCATGGGAAAAAGTTGCTGCCCAAGGACTATGCCGGCAAATGGCTGGTGTTATTCAGCCATCCAGGTGATTTTACACCGGTCTGCACAACTGAATTCGTTTCTTTCGCTAAGAACTACGATAAGTTCAAAAAGCTGAATGCCGAACTTCTTGGCCTGTCAGTTGACCAGGTTTTCTGCCACATCAAATGGGTAGAATGGATAGAAAATGAGCTCAAAGTGGAAATTCCTTTCCCCATCATTGCTGATGATCTGGGCAAAATTTCAATGAAGATTGGCATGATTCATCCAGGTGGTGGTGCCAAGACGGTCAGAGCTGTTTTCATCATCGATCCAGAAGCAATTGTTAGACTGATTCTCTACTATCCGGCAGAAGTTGGTCGCAATATTTCTGAAATCCTGAGAATACTTGAAGCCTTCCAGGTTTCTGATCAGTATGATGTGGCTATGCCAGCCAACTGGCCCAATAATGAGCTGATTCAGGATCATGTTATTATTCCAGCCCCAACCGATATCAAAGGGGCTAAGGAGCGTAAAAAGCAAGCTAATTGCTTCGACTGGTGGCTCTGCCATCGAAAAATCTGACCGACGTCGTAAGATTTAACGAAGTAAATAGGAAGAGGGGGCGGTTTTTCCGCCCCTTTTTTACTTTTCCGCCCACCAAATATTTTGCCTCTCCCGAATCATTTATTACTGACAAAAATTCTTTTGATTTTTATAGATTCGTTAATTAAGTGATCCGATTCTTCCTGAAGAAGCAGAGAATAAAGATCCCGCAGCCTCTGGCTAACAACATCATACAAGGTGAGACTATTCCTGGCTCTTTGTTATATAATAAAAATAAATTTAAAATTAAAGAATTAAAGAAGGGAGGTAAAAACATGCCTTCGACTAACTTTAAAAATCATGTTCTGGTTACTCTGATCCTGGCTTTCCTTTTCTGCCCGCTGGTCCTGAGAGCTCAAGGGCCAAAGACCATAAAATTAAATGAACCCAACAAAGAAAGAGGCTTACCCGTCATGGCAGCTCTGGCAGTTAGAGCCTCAGCGACCGAATGGTCTACCCGGGATTTAAGTTCCCAGGATCTGTCCGACCTGCTGTGGGCAGCCAATGGGATTAACCGCCCCGATAGCGGCAAAAAGACTGCGCCCTCAGCCATGAACGCTCAAGATGTTGATATCTATGTTTTCATAAAAGACGGTGTTTACCTGTATGAGGCAAAAAGCCACAGCCTGGTAGAAGTCGTGGCCGGCGACCAGCGGTCGCTGTTCTTCCAGCCAAGGCGACCACGACCGGCCACCGCCGGGCAACCCGGTCAGCAGCCCCCGACCCCACCGGCTGGAGCTCCTCGCCCCCAAGAACAGGTGACTATGGCTCCGGTTGTTTTGCTTCTTGTCTCTGATATCTCCAGGTTCAGGGCGGGCAATGATGATCAAAAAAAGGAATGGGCAGCTCTTGATACCGGCATCGTTTCTCAAAATATATCCCTCTTCTGCGCCGGTATCGGGCTGAATACCAGACCAAGATCTGGTATGGATAGAGATAAAATTCGGGAATTGCTCAAACTCAAAGAGACGCAGCTTCCCCTTCTCAATCATCCGGTTAGTTACAAAAAGCAGTGAAAACTGGCTGAAATTCTCTCAGATTGTGTCAGGAATAAAGAATCTATAAAAGAGGAAAGATTTTTGTTGACTCTGCCTGATATCTAATATACTTTACTTCATAGGTTCATTTTTTCGATATATCAGGAGGTGCCCGATGGCTAATGACCAAACTCCCGTCAGGCGGAAATCTTTATCAACCGGTTTCTGGCTGATTCTGATCTTAATTTTGTTAGGAGTAATCCTTCTGGTCTTTGTCAACAACAAAGCTAAATCACCTACCTCTCCTGCTTCTACAGAGCTTTCCTCTTTCCCTCCACCAATTGATCCACAGAAAGTTCAGGATCAAGACGAAATGACCTGGGCTGATTACCGGCCGATTCCCGGCCAAAACTGGGCTGATCCCTCGCTCAAGCCAGAACGGGGTTTCAGGCTAGCCGTCGTCGCCGTTGATTTTCCCAACCAGCCTTTTGTCATCACCCAGGCCAAGGGCACCGATCCCTTCGGCAACCCGCAGGTTGAGCCCATAGCCAGAGAAAAAGTGCCGCAATTCTACGCTGATTTTTTCACTAAATCACTGCCGATTAATCATGGGCTTGATATCCATCACTACTGGATGTGGCAGTCGAGAGGCAAATTTGGCGTGACTCAGGTTGATACCTTTGGACCTTACCAGATGCCTAAACCTCACTGGTGGTATGGCCTCAATGAACACCGCCAGAATAAATATACGCCTGACGGTAGTGTAGCTGCCGGACGCCTGGAAAAGGACTGCGATGAGCTGTGGATGCAGAGTGCTGGCCAGGATATCAGAAAAAATTATGATGCCATTTTAAGAATTTATGCTGGATATGATGAGACTGGAGTCTGGATGGAATTTGGCCAGATGAAGTTTAAAAGTAAAGATGATATTCCAGCCGAGTGGGGTAATCCCAATCCAGAGATGCCACGCTGGGTACCCACTCGTTATGTCGAATGGACCAGCTGGCTGGCTGGCTCGCAGCAGTGGGGGCTTTCTTCGATGCGCCAGGGAGAAAATTCCGGCACAATTGCCCACGAGCTTGGACACTTTGCTTTCCGTCTGCCTGACCTCAACAACAATCCTTATGTCCAGCCTTATCGACGGGCGGCTGTCGGGCCATGGGACTTGATGGACAGAGCCTGTTTCAATGGCCCCGGAGGTCCTCATCAACGCTGGGTAGTTCCACCCATAGCTGGTGGGGCCGGGCCGGCCGGATTGATGATAAGAGATAGAATGGCCTGCGGCTTCATTCCCGACGGCCAATTACTTACACTAAGCCGCGAAGGGCTGGCCAAATCTGGACTGGTAGTAGCCAAGGTCACCGCCCGAGAAGTTGATCCTTTGCCTGGTAGTTATACTGGGATAAACGTCCGGCTCGATGGCTCAGAGCCAGGCGATAGAACGCCATTTTCTGACCCGGCTACCGATCCCCTCTCCTCTGGCAACCCCGACTATAATTTTTATTCCCTGGAGGTCGTCCAGCGGATCGGCTTTGATTCCTTCTGCCCAGATAACGGTGTCTTGCTGGCTAAAAACAGGGATAACCTGCGGGGAAATAACGGAGGTCCTAACGCCTTCAATAGCTATATCTGGGTCATAGATGCTCACCCGGAAGATATAAATGTAGTTGACTATGTCAGCCCGTCTGGTGAAAAAGTCATGAGGACGATTGCCGACTACCGCCAGCTAAACGATGCTCTTTTCCATGCTGGCCTTAATTCAGGCAGTCAGTTCGAATATCGTGATGAACCAAACCGCCTCCATTTTTATGTTGTATCTGTCGATCGGAATCAGGACGGCATTTTAACCTATACCCTGGCTATCAGGTCTCTGGATGGCTCAGGCCCACAGGCAAGGGGCGTCGAGTTGACCCCGCTTTCTGCCCAGATCAAGGCCACTACTGAAGGGCTGACTCCGGTTACTTTTTCTCTCAAAAATGCCGGCCAACCGGCTGAAGTTGATCCGAAGCTTCATCCCTCAGATGCTTCCAGCCACCTTAACTATGATTTATACCGGCTGGAGGTCGCCATCAGCGGGCAGGGCTGGCAGGTTCAGCTGCCCAACGCTCTGGCTTCTGTAGAGTTTGGCCAGACCTCAGATATAACCGTTTATGTTCTACCGCCGAAAGGCGCTTCAGGAGAAGCAACCGTAGTTCTAAAAGCAACATCTGAAAGCCAGCCGGATAAAACGGCCGACGCCAGGGTTAGCCTGAGTCTTTAAAATTCAGCAGTCTGCCGGGCGACTGGAAATCATAAACAGAGTTATGGTTTGCCATCGGGGTGGGTCATTCCGGCTCGGTGCCAACTGGAAAGGAAATAACCAGGGCTTCCCTTTTGCCCGATCTCTGGATACGCCGTCCTACCTGAGGCTTGCTCTTTTTTGACATAATTTTTTGTATCATCTATACTTACAAGACTAATTGGCCGACCCCGGTCTATATTTTTCAGCCCGACTTTAGATCCGGGACAAGGCTAAGGCTAACTTTGCCTGAAAAGCTAACTGAGGTTTTAAGCTAAACTTAACTTACTTGATTGCCAATTAACGACCAATGGAAAATAACAATTCCACTAAAACCGAAGGTAAGAGCCGAAAAAAAAAGTTGGCCAGGGTAAGCCTGACCGCCTTTGGCTTCTTGCTGCTCGCCCTTCTTATCTGGAAGGCTGGACCACAGGTCGTTTGGGATAACATTGTCAAAGCTGGTTATTATCTGCCTCTAATTTGCTTCACAGCCCTTTTCTGGATGTTTCTTCAGGCTATAGCCTGGTCCATTGTCCAGGGGGCCTTCCAAAAAGTTCCAGTTATGACTCTGTTCCGGGCCAAAATTATAGCCGACGGCATGGGAACTCTTCTGCCAGTGGCTGCCAATATCGGAGGGGAGGCAGCGCGGGCAGTCATTATAAAGCGCCATTCTCCTTTAAATGAGGGCATTCCTGGCATTGTCTTTGATAAAACCATTGAATATCTGGCTTCTTTAGCTTATTTAGCAGCCGGGCTCTTTCTGTCACTGATTTATCTTAAGATCCCCCAGAAGCTGAAAATTTCCTCGCTGGTGGCCCTGGGAGCTATCACTCTGGTTCTGGTAATCATGATCATTTTGCAATTCAAAGGCGTTTATTCGATTATCGGGTGGCTGGCCGGGATCTCCCGCCGCAGCCGGCGCTGGTATGAGGAAAAAGAAGCCAGCCTGAAAGATTTCGACAGGAATATGCGTCTGTTGTTCAGCCGCTCCAAAACAGGTCTGCTGGTGGCTTTTCTGCTTCATTTTGTCGCCCGCTGTCTTGGAGCTCTGGAAATATACATAATTATCAGAGCGATGGGCCATCCGGCCAGCCTGGTCAAAGTTGTTTTCATTTCGGTCTTTACAGTTATCATCAACACTGCCTTTTTTATTATCCCGGGCCAGTGGGGAGCAGCCGAAGGCGGGAGTCTGCTGGCCGCGGCCACTGTCGGTTATTCGCCTAACATCGGGCTGAGTGTTGGGCTGATGAGAAGAGTCCGCAAAATCATCTTTGCGGTTCTGACCGTGATTTTGACTTCAGCCGTTAAAAAAAAAGAAAAATTAGCCACGGAGATTAATCATGCCAGATAACACTATTATTCTGCTCCGCCCTGGCTCAGGCCAAAATATTCTTGGTCTGCCGCTTCTCCTCAGGGCAATTATAGCCTGCCGCCAGGCCGGTTTAGGGACTTTTTATTTAATCGGTTCTGGCAGCGAGGAAGAACTGAGACTGGTTGAAAGAGTAAAGAAAGACAGGCGTGTTCTGCCTTTCTCTTCTGACTTACACTATTTTCAGGCTGGAAGCCTTTCTACTGAAGACAAAATAAAAAGCCAGGAACTATATGATTGGTCGGGTAGTTTTCTCCTGCTGGATGGTGAGGCAATTTTCGATCCTTTACTCCTGGAAGATCTGAATTTTTTTGAACCTCAGGAGCGAGAAATAATTCTTTTTAAATCCCCGGCTGATAGCATTCCCGACTCCACCTGGTCAGGGCTGGCCGTTGGCTCAGGAAAAATTTTGCCTGAGCTTCTGGCCGGGCTTCTTTCAATCAAAGAGGGAGAAAATGATTTATTGAGGGCTCTTCCACCGACGGCCTTGGTTAGCTACCAGATTGTGCCCGCCGGGCACTTTTTTCTTAAAGTAAATTCCAGACAAACCGAGAAGGAAGCGACGAGACTTCTGCTAAATACGGCCCGCAAGCCCCAGGATGGCTTTATCGCCAAACACATCAACCGGCCTATCTCGCTCTTTTTCAGCCAGAGACTGTTAAGACTTGGAGCCAGCCCCAGCCTCCTTTCCTTTCTAAATTTTCTGCTGGGCCTGGTAGGCGCCTGGCTCGCCGCCATGGGCGGCGGCAACTGGAGTTTTTTCCTGGCTGGATTGTGCTTTGAGCTGGCTAGTATTTTCGATGGCTGTGATGGCGAGGTGGCCCGCCTGACCTACACCACCTCCGATAAGGGAGCTCTCTCCGATGTCATCCTCGATGCTTCCAGTTATGTTATTTTTTTCAGCTGCCTGGACCTCGGACTTTATCGCTTAAGACAGGATAGTAGCTACCTTATTCTTATGTTTATCTTTCTTCTTTCTGCTGTCTGGTATTATTACAATCTGGCCCGCTATACTCGCAACTCCGGAATCGGTAAGAAAATCTTCCTGGTGGCCAAAGAGATAGAGGTCAGACCTGAAAAAGAAAAAAAATTGAGTTTTATAGATAAAGTGGCAGCCAAACTGGCCTTCACTGTGCGGCGCGACTTTTTCGCCACTCTGGTTTTCGTCCTCCTGGCCCTGAAACAGGCCCCTATTCTGGCTTATATCATAAGCTTTGGCTGGCTCGCTGAATCGGTTTATTTCCATTTTTATGTTCAGAAAAAACTGGTGGAGCAGTCGGCCTGAATAAACCCAGGTGGTCAGCTCATACCGATTTATGCTAATAAACTAATAATAATTAAGGATGGTTTAAGCCAATGAAGATACTGCACGTTTTGACCTCCTTTGAGCCGGCCTGGGCGGTAGGTGGATCAATCACAGCTCACAGCAACCTCTGCCACGCTTTGCAGCGTCTTGGTCACGAGGTGACTGTTTATGCCAGCAATGCTGACGGCGTGGGCAGCCACCTGGATGTCCCTCTGAAGCAGCCGGTTGATCTGGACGGCCTGACAGTCTGGTACTTTCCCTATGAACTGGGGCGAGTCCGCGCTTTTTATTCCAGGAGTCTTCTCCATCATCTAAAAAAAACAGCAGCGGATTTTGAGGTCATTCATCTGGCCGGCCTGTGGCAATATCTGTGTGTCGCCGCTTCATCAATTGTGAAAAAACAGGGACTTCCTTCCATCATCACGCCGCACTCCAGCTTGATGGCCGCTTCCTTTTACGGGGTTGGATCGATCCGGACAAAAAAACTTTACTGGAATTTACTGGGTAAAAAAGCCATCAAAAACGCCACTGCTGTTCATTTTCTAAGCGAAGGAGAACGCCAGGACTCCGAGGCTTTTACCCGTGGAGCAGCCAGCTTTATTGTTCCTAACGGTATTTTTACCGACCGCTATGAAAGAAATGAGACACTCAGGGCAGAGCTCAGGAAAAAACTAAATATACCCGGCGAAGCCCTGGTTATGCTTTTTCTGGGCAGGCTTCATCCCAAAAAACAAATTGATTTAATAATTAAGGCGCTGCCGGCTGTTTTGAAACACCGGCCGGATGTTTTCTTGCTGCTGGTCGGACCGCCAGGCAAAGAAGAGTATGTCAATAATTTAAAAAATCTCGTCACCAGCCTTGGCCTGGAAAAACAGGTCATCTGGGTCGGACTCATTGACCATCATGAGACCCCGGCTTATTATTCGGCTTCCGATCTTATGGTCCTACCCAG
>JAKPXU010000005.1 GCA_029571905.1 Acidobacteriota bacterium
CCCAGCCTGGTTTTAGTCTGACCTTCAAATTGCGGATTGCGCATCTTAATACTTAAAACTGCCGTTAACCCCTCGCGTGCATCTTCACCTGAAATGCTGCTTGTGCCAACCTCTTTAAGCAGATTGTGGGTTTCAGCATAACTGTTGAGACATCTGGTCAGAGCTGATTTAAAACCAATCAGATGGGTCCCGCCTTCAATCGTATTAATATTATTGACGAAGGTAAAAATATTTTCGGTATAACCGGTGTTATACTGAAAAGCGACTTCGACAATGATGTCATCTTTCTGAGCTTCAAAGTAAACGGGACGTGGATTTAAAACAGTCTTGTCCTGATTTAGATATTGAACAAATTCGAGGATTCCACCCTTGTATTGAAATTCATGGCTTTTATTTACCCTTTCATCCGTAATAGTAATTTTCAGACCGCGGTTGAGAAAGGACAGCTCTCTCATCCTCTGGGTCAAAGCTTCAAAGTTGAACTCAGTTGTCTCGAAAATCTCTTCATCTGGCCAGAAAGTAATTTTGGTTCCGGTTTTATTAGTCTTGCCTATTTTCTTAAGAGGAGTAACCGGATTACCCCGTTCAAAAGCCTGGGTGTAAATACCACCGTCACGCTTGACCTCCATCTCTAGCCGCCGGGACAGCGCATTGACCACGGACACACCAACTCCATGTAATCCGCCCGAAACCTTGTAGCTTTTATCATCAAATTTCCCACCGGCATGCAGAACTGTCAGGACGATTTCGGAGGCTGGCCTTTTTTCCTTGGGATGTATTTCGACTGGAATGCCGCGGCCATCATCAATAACCGTCACCGAATTATCAACATGAATAATGACGTCAATCCTGGTGCAGTAACCAGCCAGGGCTTCGTCCACTGAATTGTCCACAACTTCATAAACCAAATGATGAAGACCATCAAGACCGGTACTGCCAATATACATGGCTGGCCTCTTGCGTACCGCCTCCAGTCCCTTCAAAACTTTTATACTATCAGCTGTGTATTTTTCATCTTTCATTCTTGACACCTGCCAGGATAAAATTAGGGTTTAAATCGAGGGAAAATCCGGACAACCCTGAAACCATTTTACATTTTGATTATAGCTTAAATCACTCTAAAAGTAAAGAGAAAAATGGGATAAAAGACGCCGAATATAGGTGTTTATTATATTTATTATCAATAACTTACCAGCACTAATAGCGGCCACCTGCCACAAGAAGCAAAATATTGACATTTTCGCTATTATTTTACCACAAGAAAAGACGAGGTCAGAGCATAAAGTTTCTCGCCGACACCAAATTTTGTAGATCCAGGCGGCTTGAAATTTTTCCCGTTGAGCAGGGCGATGATACCCCGGCCGCTGTTCCTTTTTTGACCTGGTTCCCCCAGGCTTTGGCCAGCAGACTAATCGGCTTTTTTTTTGATCAGTGGATAGGACTGGCTTCTGATTTTAATTTTTCCGGCGAGATCGTGGCCAGTTCCATCACTCCCATAAAGAGCAGCCTGGCCAGATCTTCAAGAATTTCTGGATTGATAATGGACAGGTCGTCGCGCGTATTATGGTAAGTCGGGTAGGGCAACTTCAGTCCAGAAACAGAAAATGATAAAGAAGGAATATTTTTATCCAGGAAGCGGGCCGCATCCAACCGGGGACGGGCCACATTACTCCAGTAATTTGTGCCCAGCTGGCGGTGAACATAGCTGGTATTGGCTCGATCCAGCGGAGCGTAGAGCCAGGGGAAATTTTTCCCGGCCAGTGCAAAAATTCTGTCGCCTGAACCGACACCATCGAGATTGATCAAGCCGATTGTTTTGTTTAAGTCGAACACTGGATGCTCTAAGTAGAATTCTGAACCTTTAACGCCCTGTTCTTCGGCCCCAAAAAAGGCAAACAAGACTGTCCTTTTTGGTTTGACTTCACACTTCATCATAGCTTGAGCTACTCCCAGCATCACGGCCACCGCTGAGGCATTATCGTTGGCTCCGGGCATCAAGTCGGGACAGCTGCCCACATGATCCAGATGCCCGCCGATAATTATTACCTCATCTTTAAGGACTGGATCCTGGCCTTCCACTTTGGCCAGCAGGTTGTAGCCCAGACCTTCTGGATGATATTCTGTCCTGTTCTTAATGGTAAAAATTTTGCCGGTCGCAAAAGACCGAGGCTTAAGACTTTTTCTTATGGCTGCCTCAGTTCCCTGGTAAGTCTGGCCGCTGCCAGCAAAGATATCATCGACAACAGTGCGGCCGACATGGCTATAGAGAAAACCTTCGAGGTAATCATTGTTAGGATTAACTATTGGCCCATAGTAATATAGAAGCCCTTTCGCTCCGTGAGCAGCAGCATTTTGAAGCTTATATTGATGAAAGGAATAAGGACGCCATTTCTTGAACGTTTCTGGATCTTTGTCCGGACTGACTGGCACTTCACTTTCCATTAAAACTATTTTCCCCCGGACATCAACTCCCTGGTAATCATCATAGCCCAGTTCAGGAGCCGTAATACCAAAGCCGACATAAACCACTTCGGCTGTCACTTCCCCAGAGGCTGAGGTCCCGCCGGGGAAATATTCATCCTCATAGCGATAGTACTTTTTTATTTCGCCAGATTTCTTTTGGCCGCCAGTTATAACGGGCAGGTGAAGTGAGACCTCTCCCCGATCAAGAACCAGGGTATAAGGATTAGGAAAGGCCTGGAGAAAAGTACCCTGGTCGCCAGCTGGCTGGACACCCCAGGAAGACAGGAGCGAGCTGACCCAGCTGGCCGCCCGATTAAAGCCCTCTGTTCCTGTCAAGCGGCCCTGGTATTTTTCAGAGCTCAACTCTTTCACCCAATCGTACAGGGATTGACTGGAAATCTGATGAAAAGCTTTAAGTAACTTAGTTTCGTCTCCGCTTCCCTGGTTCTGAGCTGACAGCTGGCCAGAGGCCAGTAGCAGAGAGATGCTAAGAATAAAGAATAGCAGAAAGCCCGCTTTCAGGTGATATTTTTGGCTTCGTTTATTGGTCATGAAATGCCTCCTTGAGCCAGTTAAGGAGCCTGGTCTGGTTCTAAGTTCTTATGGCCAGGCCTCCCCGAAATATGAAGCCATCAAAAAAGCCAGCTTCAAAGCACAAGCTGAGCGCCCTGGAAATTCTGGCCCTGAAGCCAATATCCAGCTGGACCAGAGGTAAAAAGTTAAGAGAAAAATCCTTACCAGCAGCCAGCCTTTCGTCCTTTATGTCACCGAGAGTTTTAGTTGCTGACTGGGTGTAGTCCCGAGTTGAATCATCAGGCAAGCTCAAGGTCCCCAAATAAGCATATTCATAGCTGGCGTCAAAAAAACTCTGGCCGGTGGAAAGTCCAGCCCCCAGAGTGATAAAAGGAGAAATTACTTTGGCTGGCCAGAGTTCCCAGCGCAAGTTCAGATGAAAAGATAAAGGTTTGATAATGAATCTGGCCTGAGCCAGGGCTTGAAAATTAGCTGCCTGGTTGAGATTCTGGTCAATCAAATCAAGGTCTGCTTGAACTTCCGAGAAGTTGACTTCCATCGAACTCTTTTCGATACCAAGGCCGAGACTGAAAGCCCCCTGCCTCCCGCCGGGATAAAACCTCAATTCAAAGCCAAAATTATGTCCAGGGGCATCAAAAGCTATTTTCTGGCTATAACCATTTTCGACCAGGGCTGGATAATCAGCCTGGATCTGAGTTAAAAATCTATCTTTAAGATCACTCTCCAGAACATCACTGACCATATTATCTACCAGGCCTCTGGCAATATTCAAACTCCAACCGGAATAGTGGAAGCTAAATTCCAACCGCCCATCGGCCAGGAGAGGCCCGGCCAGAAAAAACAGCCAGCAGCTCAGGCCCAACAATTTAAATTTTTTCATTATAGAGATTCTCACTTATATCTTGACCTGGCTATTTTATTTTTACCTGAATATAGATGTCAAGGCTAAGACTAAGACTTAAACTCAGCTCTGGGGACGGCGAATTCTTAACGCTCAATCTCCCTTCTGAATGAAGACGTTCAACCTGATTTATGACTACCAGGCATTTAAGCTCAACGTTGATTATTTTATTCTTATTTGTTATGTTAGACTGAAAAATTGGAGGTGTAACATGAATAAATCGATCTTAGCTGTTATTAGCCTTCTCACTTTGTCTCTAGCCCTGCCAGCTTTAGCCGCCAACCCTAAGGTTTTGATGAAAACATCCAAAGGAGACATTGTTATCGAGCTTTATCCGGATAAAGCGCCGGTGACTGTCGAAAACTTCCTGGCTTATGTCGACAGCAAATTTTATGACGGGACAATTTTTCATCGGGTCATAAAAGGG
>JAKPXU010000011.1 GCA_029571905.1 Acidobacteriota bacterium
CGCCTGGCCTGCTCATCAGCATAATCATCATCGTTGCCAAACTTGGGAGTCTTATTAAGCAGATGGTCTCTGAGCCGCTCATAACCCTTGAAATTCTGACTGAGAGCCTGCAGCATTTCATCCATGGTTACTATTTTCTGGTCAAAGACATTATATTTGAGTGAGGTCAGCATGTCGGTAATGGTGCCCAGGCCAACGCCCTGAATGTATCTGGTGTTATAGCGAGCACCACCATTATGATAGTCCTTACCTTTGGCCACGCAGTCATCGATAAACAGCGACAGAAAAGGCGACGGCAGGTAGGTGGCAAAAAGCTTTTCCACCACATTGTTGCCGCGGATTTTAATGTCAATAAAGTGTTTCATCTGTTTTTCAAAGGCTGACATCAGCTCTTCAAAGCTGCCAAAATTCCGCGGATCGCCGGTCTCCAGGCCGATCTTTTTACCTGTCCTGGGGTCGACTCCGTTATTAAGTGTAATCTCGAGAACCTTGGGCATATTAAAATAGCCGGTCAGAATATAAGCCTCCCGGCCAAAAGCGCCAGCTTCAACACAGCCGCTCGATCCACCTTTGCGTGCATCTTCGACTGCTTTCCCCTGTCTCATCAACTCCTGGACAATCGCATCGGTATTAAAAATCGATGGCTGGCCAAAACCTGTCCTGATAATTTTCAACGCTCTGAGCAACAGTGAATCAGGATTTTTGGCACTGACCTGAACCATAGAACTTGGCTGAAGAAGCCTCATCTCTTCAATCACATCTAAAATCAAATAAGAAAGCTCATTGGCACCGTCACTACCATCCGGCTTCAAGCCGCCCACATTGATCAAAGCAAAATCAGTGTAAGTGCCACTTTCCTCAGCCGTGACACCGACTTTAGGTGGTGCTGGCTGATTATTAAATTTAACCCAGAAAGCTTGGAGCAATTCTCTCGCCAGGTCCCTGGTCAATGTCCCCTCTTCCAGCCCTTTTTTATAAAAGGGATATAGATTCTGATCCAGCCGACCAGGATTAAAGGAATCCCAGGTGTTATATTCAGTGGTCACACCAACATGAACAAACCAGTAATACTGCAGAGCTTCCCAGAAATCGCGGGGAGGGTGGGCTGGAACCCGGTCACAGACCGCAGCAATTTTTTCCAGTTCTTTTTTTCGCTGGGGATTCTTTTCTTCCGCTGCCATTGACCTGGCCAGCTCAGCATGACGCCGGGCATAGAGAATCAGGGCGTCAGCGGCAATAGCCATCGCTTCCAGCTCGTACTGTTTGTCCAGTGCCTCGGGATCATGATAGAAATCAAGCCTGGCCAGCGATTCTTCTATGTCCTTTTTAATGTCCAGCAGTCCCTTTGTATAGATTTTATCACCAAGAACAGTATGACCTGGTGTCCTCTGTTCCATAAATTCAGTGAAAATACCAGCTTCATAGGCATCC
>JAKPXU010000021.1 GCA_029571905.1 Acidobacteriota bacterium
GAAGATGATGCCTTTTATGAAGATCTATCTGGTTTCGAATTTTTAGCAGGGCTGCTCTCTCTCTATGGGTTCAGCCATGCCGAATGCAACCAGAGAGCCAGGCAGGCTCTGGAGCTGGTCGAGCTGACCGATGTAGCTGATCGGAAGGTTAGAAGCTATAGCCGGGGGATGAGACAGCGAATTAAGATCGCTCAGGCTATTGCCCATGATCCGGAAGTCTTGATTCTGGATGAACCTTTAAATGGCCTTGATCCGCTCAGCAAACGGCGCATTATAAAATTGATCAAGGAGTTTAAGAACAGCGGGAAAACCATTGTTGTCTCCAGCCATATTCTGCCGGAGGTCGAAGCTTTAACTTCAGAGATTATTCTCATTCACCAGGGTAAAATCATTGCTCGCGGAGATATCTATTTCATCAGGGACTTAATTGATACCCATCCCCATATGATCAGGGTAAAATCACCTCATTTCCGGCAACTGGCCCAAACTCTAGCGGGCGAGGATTACCTTCTAAAGATAGCCTTCGAACCTTCAGAGCAAGCGGTGGTGTTTGAAACCCATGATCGGGACCGTTTTTTTAACCGACTGAATGAGATTGTGCTCACTTCGTCTCTGGTCATTGATGAGATTACCTCGCCTGATGATAATCTACAGGCTGTTTTTGATTATCTGGTAGGGAAATAAGATGAAGCCTGAAACACAAAGAGTCTTTTCATTCTATTTTTTTCTGAAGAAGAAATCCCCGCGGTCCAGGATGTTTTTTCTGCTGAGTTCAGCTTCCATCCTGCTGGCCCTGATTATCAGGTTTTACCGGCTGGCTGGTCAATGGACAGAAAGCGGGCAGATAATATTCCAGAATATCTTAATGGTTTTTTTCCTTCAGTTTTTAATTGTTATTCTGGCTCTCTTTTATGGAACATCAATTGTCAGCGAAGAAGTGGAAGGCAAGACTTTGCCCTATCTTTCTTCTCGACCACTGTCAAGAGCCTCTATTATTATTGGTAAATATCTATCTTCGCTGGCCGTCACTTCTATCATGCTGATCTCAACTTTGCTTATTTCCTACTTTATTCTCAATCTCGATCGTGAATTTCAGCTGCAGGACATCTGGACAGTAGTCCGTTATGCGCTGGTCTTGCTGCTGGGCCTGGCTGCTTATCTGTCTTTTTTTACTTTTCTCAGTACCTGGTTGGCCAGGCCGATTTTACTTGGACTGGCTTTCGGTTTTGGCTGGGAGAATGTCATTCAGTATTTCCCTGGCACCACCCAGAAACTATCCATTGTTCATTACCTGAAATCTCTTCTTCCTCAGTACTCGTCAGCCTCCGGCCGACTGAGTTTCCTCTTTATCAGATTGGAGCCAACTCCGGACTGGCTGTCTGTGTTGATTTTGGTTCTGATTACGGTTGTGTTCCTGGTTCTGGCCGCTCTCTTATTTTCTTTTAAAGAATATCTTATCCAGGACTGATTCTCCTGCCCTGGACCAGGATCAGGCTAAGCGCCAGTCAGGTCTGGTTTTTTCCAGCCTGGGGTCTACTATTTTTCTGATCCTTTTCTTTTTCTTTGATCAATTTGGTAATTGCCTGGAGTTGTTCTTCTTTAAGACTGATAAACACTTTAAGATACTTTTCGGTGGTGGTAATTTCAATAGCTTCCAGCACTTCTTTTAGTTCCGGGGGTTGAGCTCCCAAACCAAGGCCAAGAGATTTGAAGCCGGTTAGAATGTCAGCAATTGATTTTAAATTATCTTTCTCCTCGGCATAAAGCTTGATCTCATTGAGGTAGGTGGAATTTTTATAATCAGAAAAAGAGGAAATATATTTAACCTTACTGAGTGGCATAAGCGATGGATTTTGACTGAGCTTTGACTGGAGAAGATCTCCAGGGACGGTCAGCCAGCCAAAAGTTATAGCTCTGGTATTGAGATCTTTAACCAGGTTCCGTGAATTTTTATTGCTTAAGAAATGAGGCGTTTTTCCCTGATAAACATCTATGACTTTTTTAACCGCCGCTTCTGAACCGATAGCCAGGTTAGAGCTATCCAGAAAAGCCAGACAGACAATAGCTTTCTCTTCTACTTCGATCATTGGCAGGTAGGAGAGGCCATTATAAGTTTTAAGTTCGGGCTTCTGGTCGCCACCTCCTGGTGGTATTAATTTGTCTTTCTGATACTTGAGGTTAGCCAGTGCTACCAGTCCTTCAGCTGGCTTATCCATCTCTCCGACGACCGCCACGGCCAGGTAATAAATGTCTTTTTTAAAATCGACCGGGAGAGCTTCTGCCTTTTTTTGGTAAGTTTCCAGTTCTTTGAGTTGTTCCAGCCAGGTCTGGATAGGCTTCAGGTTGACCAGCTTTTGCCAGTCAAGAACAAAAAAAGCGGAGGTGTCAGCAGGCAGAAGAGTCAGCATATCCTGGCCACGGGCAGAACCAGCTACTGGCTTTCTGGCCTGGGGGCCGCATCCGGGAAGAAGCCAGGCAGTCAGGATTAAAAGAAGGCAATAAGATATAACCACTCTCTGATTTTTCATATATATCTCCTTTAATTGAAATATGTAACTTTGATGAATATGGTTTTCTCTTGCCTTAGGATTTTATCAGAATATCGGACGGTAATAAAAATAAAATTTTCTTGCTATCCAGGCGCTAGTTGAGCTTTAATAAATAACTATTGAAATTAAGCTCAACATTAATAAGAAAATAAAAGGCCGGATGGCTTGCAACCAACGGTCAGGAGGAAAAAATGATGAAAAGAACAAAAACCGGGACACTGGTCAACAACCAGATTTTTACCGGGTGTCTTTTTCTTTTGGCTGTAATCTTTTTCTTTGCTCCCTTTCTTTCGGCCGGACAGGAAAAAGCCAACTATGAGCTGGCTGCCCGCTGGACTCCAGCTAAAGTTGGTAAACTCGTCTTCAACCTTTCAGTTGAACCTCATTGGCTGGTAAGCGGGGACCGATTCTGGTATGTTTATGAAACTCCGGCCGGAAAAGACTGGTACCTGGTGGAAGCCGCCCGTGGCAGCCGGCGGCCTCTCTTTGATAAGGCCAGGATGGCTTCAGACCTGACTCGCATCCTCCTGACGCCCTATGATGCCCAGCATCTGCCGATTAAAACCATTAAAATGATTAAGAACGATACGGCTTTTCAGTTTGAAATTGAAGTTCCTCTTGATAATGATATTTCCGTTGCTGGTGAGATGATGAAAGTCCAGGAGCTCGAAGAACGGTTTATGGATAAGGAAAAAGAAAAAGAAAAAGAACAGGATACGGAAAAAAATAAAGGAAGGGAAGAAGAGGCTGTTGCTCAGGCCAAAAAGACCAAAACCCTTGGCTTTGAGTATGACCTGCAGAAAGCGACTTTAACCCTGATCAAGGACTATCAACCTGCACCCAAAAGGCCGCGCTGGGCTTCAATTTCTCCAGATGGCCAGACGGTTATCTTTGCCCGCGCCCATAACCTTTATATGATGGATAAAGCCAATTATGAAAAGGCTCTGAAAAAGGCCGATGATTCCACCATCCAGGAAGTTCAGCTGACCACCGATGGCGAGCAGTACTACTCTTATGCCCGCGACCTAAGAGAAGATGAAAAGAAGGAACTACAGAAGCAGGAGAAAGATCGTAAGGATTTCCGGACACCAGCTATCATGATTTTCTGGGCAAAAGATTCAAAGAAATTTGCCTGTATTCGAGAAGACGAGAGAAAAGTCGGTGACCTCTGGGTGATTGATAGCCTGGCCGAACCCAGACCGGTACTTCAGACCTATAAATATGGAATGCCAGGAGAGGAGAATCAGCCACAGCCTGAAATTCTGGTTTTCGAGCTGGCCAGCAAAAACCGGGTTAAAATAAAAGCTGAGAAGTTCAAGGATCCAACCTACAATATTTTTACCGCGCCTCGTAAAGCAGCGGTTGAAGATCCTGATAAACCACTGCCCCCCATGTGGGTAGCGGATACCTCAGACAAACTTTATTTTGGCCGACAGACCAGGGATCTCCATGGCTATGAAGTCTGTCTGGCTGATACGGCCACCGGTGAGGTAACCGTCCTCATCGAAGAAAGGCTAAACACTTATGTCGAAATTCAACCCCTGCGGCTGGTTAATGGTGGTCAGGAGCTGGTCTGGTGGTCGGAGAGGGATGGCTGGGGGCACTATTATCTTTATGATGCCCGTGGCCGGCTTAAAAACCAGATTACTTCCGGTGAATTTAATTGCCGGCAGGTTGTTAATCTGGACGAGAAGACCGGGGTCCTTTATTTTCTGGCCGGTGGCCGGGAAAAAGGTGAAGACCCTTATTTTAGCCACCTTTATCGAATTAATCTCGACGGCACGAGCCTGAAGTGTCTGGATCCTGGTGATTTTAATCATCAGGTCTCCATGTGCGATTCCAGCCGTTTTTTTGTCGATAATTATTCCCGGGTAGATGCCGCTCCCGCTTCTGAGCTCCGGGATGCCTCGGGTAATCTGATTTTAAAGCTGGAAACAACTGATATCTCGGCTCTCCAGGCCGCTGGATTCAAATTTCCAGAACCTTTTATGGTTAAAGCGGCTGATGGCCAGACCAATCTTTACGGTGTGATGTATAAGCCTTTTGATTTTAATCCAGAGCGTAAGTACCCAATTATCACCTACGTTTACCCCGGACCTCAAACTGAGAGCGTCTCTAAGAGCTTTTCGCCCGCCAATCAAAATGTCGCTCTGGCCCAGATGGGTTTTATCGTTATCGAGGTTGGCAACCGAGGCGGCAGTCCAATGCGCTCCAAGTGGTACCATAATTATGGCTATGGCAATTTGCGTGATTATGGGCTGGCCGATAAAAAATATGCTATTGAGCAGCTGGCTGCCTGTTACCCGTTCATTGACCTTAACCGGGTTGGGATTTACGGTCACTCGGGCGGCGGTTTTATGACAGCGGCAGCTCTGCTGGTCTATCCTGACTTCTTCAAAGTAGGTGTATCATCTTCCGGCAATCATGAGAATAATATCTATAACCGCTGGTGGAGTGAAAAACATCATGGTGTAAAAGAGGTAGTAGATAAAAACGGACAGGTCAAATTTGAATACAGCATTGACCGTAATTCAACTCTGGCCAGCAACCTTAAAGGGCACTTGCTATTGACGACCGGAGATATCGATGATAACGTCCATCCGGCCAATACCCTGAGACTGGCTGCCGCTTTGATTAAAGCCGGCAAGCGCTTTGACTTCTTTATTTTCCCTGGACAGAGGCACGGTTATGGTGACATGAATGATTACTGGTTCTGGATCAGAGCCGATTATTTTGCTCGCTATTTGTTGGGTGATTTTTCCCAAACGGTGGATTTGATTGAACTGCAGAGAGATTGGGAAAAATCCGGGTCTAAGAAAAGTAAATAAGAAAATATAATTAAGGTCAGAAATAAGATTACGAGAAGGACAGATGACTCTGGACGAAATTATTCAATCGAGGCGAAGTATCAGGCGCTATTCTCCCCAGCCGGTAGAGAGAGAAAAAATTCTGGCCTGTTTGGAAGCTGCCCGTCTGGCTCCTTCAGCCGAAAATGTTCAGCCCTGGAGATTTCTGGTGATTGATGAGCCTGAACTGAAAGAGAGGGTAGCCAGAGCAGCCTTTTCCGGCATTTACGCCACCAGTCGATTTGCGGCTGGGGCACCGGTCCTGGTTCTGATGATGGCCAGGCTGGACCTTCTGGCAAATAATCTCGGACGCCTGGTACAGGGGACGCAGTTTTATCTTTTAGACCTGGGCATTGCCGGTGAGCACTTTGTTTTAAAAGCTGAGGAGCAAGGACTGGGTACCTGCTGGATAGGCTGGTTTAACCTCAAAGCGGTCAGGAAGTTGCTCGATATCCCCAGGAAATACCGCCTGGTCGCTATGCTGTCAGCTGGCTATCCTGCCAGCCGGCCGACCAGACCCCGCGCTAGAAAAGAACTTAAGGACATCGCCTGGTTTAATCAGCTGGGAGACTGAGTTGAAAATAAAACTAAACAGGTCTTGATGAGGAGAAAAGACTTGATTGTATTTTTAGTAGTTAGCCTTCTCCTTTATGGCTTTCTCAATGGCTACATTCTAAAGAGAGGACTGCAGGCGTTTTCTTCTCAGCCAGTTGGCCGTCTTTTATTTGTCCTGGTCTTTAGTTTCTTAATTTTAAGTTTTCCCGCCAGCAGAATTATTAATGGTCAGTTTAACCACCCCTTATCAAAGATTCTGGCTATTCCCGGAATTTATTATCTGGCCTTTATGTTTTATTTTTTCCTGTTGATTTTTTTAAAAGATATCATTCGCTGGGGCTGCCGGCTGTTCAGTCAGCAAGTAAAAGCATCAAGCTGGTTATCGGTCAGTAATCAAGGTTCTTTTACAGCTATCATGTCTTTATCCCTGATTATTATCTTTTTAGGCCATCTTAATGCTACCCACCCAGTGGTTAAGACTCTTCGCCTCCAGGTTAATAAAATGGCTGATGGCCGAACCGGGCTGCGGGCGGTTATGCTGTCTGATATTCATCTGGGAATGTATAACCGTTCTAATCGGCTGGAAGCCCTGGTCAGGAAAATAAATGAGCTTGAACCAGAAATTGTTTTTTTCGCTGGCGATATAGTTGATGAAGCCATCGGTGCTGAAGAAGAAGAGAGAATGGTTCGGTTGATGAAGGACATCAGGGCTCCACTGGGCCTTTTTGCCTGTCCGGGTAACCATGAATACTATGGTGGGCTGGAAAAAAATATTAGCTATCTGGAAAGAGCCGGAGTTCAGGAGCTGCTGGATGAGGCCCTCAAAGTTGATGGTTCATTTTATCTTATTGGAAGAAAAGACTGGGCTGCTCAGAGGTTTGGTGATGGTCGGGCCAGCCTTCAGGATATTATGGCTGCCGGCCAGATTGATCCTTCTTTACCAATTATTGTTCTCGATCATCAGCCGATCCGGCTGGAAGAAGCTCAGCAGGCAGGTGTAGATCTTTTACTCTGCGGTCATACTCACGCCGGGCAGCTATTTCCTCTTGATATTATCAATAGATTAATTTACGAAAAAAACTGGGGCTATCTTAAAAAAGGTCAAACCCATATTTATGTCACTTCCGGCGCCGGGACCTGGGGGCCAGCCGTTAGAACTGGCAGCCGTTCTGAAATGGTTCTGCTGGAGTTGTGTTTTGGGCCAGCGAAAACTAATTAGAGGACTAACTCAGAAGCTTCCCGGGCTTTGCTTCTGGCTGTATGCTTCATCGTATCTTTTTATCACTTCCTCAGTTATATCCATGGCTGGCTGAAAATAAATGAGTCCAGAAGAAGACAGATCAAAGACCAGATCGTAGCTTCTTTCTTTAACCAGCTCATCAACTATGGTTAATATTTCATCTCTCATTTTCTTTATCAATTTAGCTTTGAATTGATCAAATTCAATAGAGGAGTCCTGCTCATATTTCCTTTTTTCTGCTTCTTTTTTGTCTATTTCGAGCTGCAACTGCTTTAAAGCTTCCTCCTTCAAAGTCAATCTCTGAGAAGCTAATTTGTCCTGGAGGCTGTTTATTTCTTCTTGTTTCTGCTTCAGTCCTGCTTTTATTTCATTTTCCTTGTCCTGAAGAAGAGTAATCACCTTCTGGCCCTGGACCGAGCGGTCAAAAGCTTTCTGAGAATCGATAATGGCTACTTTTTGAGCTGATTGGGCGCCAGCTGAAGCCGGAAGCAATCCGGTTACAACCAAAATTAAAAAAAATGGACACAGGACTTCTAACAGTTGGTACAGTTCTTTCCTTTTCATCTGGCCAGACCTCCTCCCCAATTTTTGATTGGGCTACGGATGCGATTTATTCATTTCAAATCTTTGATAGATTCTTTTAAAAATTCAGTTATGCGGTCAAGAGCTGTTTGCAGATAATCAGGCGGGGAGCCATAGCCCAGCCGCAGATGGTGGTCGAGTTCAAAGTGGTCGCCTGGAACAAGTAGAACGTTTTTTTCTTTTAAAAGTTTCTCAACCAGCTGGGTGGAATTAATCTTAGATTTATAGGCCGTAAAAAGGATAGCACCGGCCTGCGGTGGCTGATAGTTGAATAGCCCATCGAAACTTTGCAGCCATTTTTCTAAGATAGGGAGGTTGGTCTTAATGATGTTTCTGGTCCGGTTCAAGAGCTGCAGGCGCCTGGTCGGCTCTAGAGCCCTGGTTGCCAGGTGGTCGGTCAAAGCTGAAACTGAAATAGTGGTATAGTCATGGTAAGTCCAGACTTTTTGAACCAGCTCCGCCGGTCCAGCCAGCCAGCCCAGTCTCAAACCAGGCAACCCATAGGCTTTAGATAGACCTCCGACCACGGCCACTTTTTCGATCTGGCCATAAAAAGATGGCGTCTCTTCTCCGTTCCTTTCGGCTCCGCGGTAAACTTCATCAGCAATCAGCCAGGCCCCAACTTCTTTTACTCGCTCAATTATTTGCTGGCGGATACCCGGCTTGAGAATTGAACCCGTAGGATTATTGGGATTGGTCAAAATGACCAATTTTGTTCCAGGCGTTATTACCCGGTCAATTTCAGCTGGATCAGGCTGCCAGCCAAGCTCCTCTTTAAGCCACAAAGGTTCGACTCGTGCCCCAAAAGCTCTGGTCAATCCCCACATCTGAAGATAATTAGGCAACTCAAAAACCACTTTATCTCCAGGTTCAATCAGGCTCCACATCAGGAGAAAATTGGCTTCAGACGAACCGGCGGTGACCATGATATCCTCCGGATCGAGGCCTGGATAAAGCCTGGCGATCTGCTGGCGCAGGGGAGGGGTGCCATTGGTCTGCGTGTAGCCAAGTTCCACTCCGGTCAGGTCTTGTATTTCTTCAACTGACAGAAGCTCCTTTAGTGTCAAAGGATGAACACCACTCTCAGATAAGTTGTAATCTACCAGATTTTCCCAGAGTGATTGCATTCTTTCCATTTTAAAAACTTCAATTTTCATGTCCTTTCTCCTTTCTCTCTTGGCAACTTTGATATAGCCCTAAATTTCCACCTTGAACCAGCCTTTTAAGCCAAAGCCAAAGATAATGGACAGCACAAAATAGGCTACCAACCAGTGAATCTTAAGGCCAAAAAGATTCAGTCTGGCCGAGGGATAAACAACCTCAATTTTCTTTATTTCAGCCTCCCGGGGGAGAGGCTTTTCTCCTGGGTTGAGCAATTGCTCCCAGATATTCTGGCTTACTCTGATCGTTGAAAGCCTGGCCAGTCGGGTTAGAGGCAGAGAGATGTCCTTGGCGTATTTCTCACCTCCATTTTTTATTACCAGCTGTCCACCCTGAAGGTCAACTATTTTTAGCCGCCAATCAACTTCGTTTTCATCGATAATCCTGACAGGAGGAGAATCAACAATGACACCTGGCGGTGCTTCTACCTCCAGGTCAAGGCGGTCAACCTCAACCGACTGGTTAAACTCAACTTTCAGCAATAAAGTTTCACCCCGCTGGGGAACTTGATAGCCGAACCAGAGATTCATCTGGGCCAGCAAAAGGAAGATGGGTGCAATCATCACCAGAAGTGGTTTGAGATTGTTGGCCAGGTAACGCAGATTGGCGGCGAACAACCTCTTTAACCCGCCTAGAAATACTCCAAAATCATTCTGAAAAAGTCTTATTTCCAGAAGATAGCCTTTAATCAGATTCTTGGCCTCTTTTATGCCGTGCTGATTGGAAGTTTTTTTATAGATAAAAAGCATCAGGATGGCGGTCACGAGAGAAATGAAAATCATGCCCGCCCACGGATTGAGACCAGTAAAAGGCAGTAAAAAAATTTTTACCACCAATCCGACTGCTTGATTCAACCACCACATCAGGTCTCAGATTTACCCTTCTCAGGAAATGTAGCCCAGTCCTTTTAACCTTTTTTTGATCTCTTCCTCTGAATCTGCTCCTTCAAACTGACTGATTTCCTTTTCGAGGACATGGATGACAAATTCTTCCGGTGAGCTATAACCAGCCACTTCCGCTACTTTTTCGATTTTCTGATAAAGTTCTTTGTCGAGTTTAACCTTAACCTTTTTACCCATTAATCTGTCTGCTCCTTTCGTCTGTCTGGTTTAAAAAATTGGTCGGCCAGTAACCTCCGGTGGGATTTTAATTCCGAATAGAGATAAAATACCGGCAGTTACATCCTGCAGGGCCGGGTCAGCCAGCTTGACCGGCAGGTTGCTGATTAAGCTTCCTGGGATGACGGCTGGTGAGGACATATGGTCTCCACTCCACTTTTGCCCGTTGTCCTCAATCAACTGCCTTGGGAAATTACCGAGAGGGGAATTCCAGGAAATGCGGTAATTACGGTTAAAACCAAGAATGATGTCCGGAGCTAAATCAACAAATGGACCATGATAGACCTCACGGCTGATATAAGCTTTAAGAATGACTTTTTCGCCTGTTCGAGGGTCAGCCAGCTGCTCCAGCTGGTTGGCCAGCTGGCGGGTGAGGATTTCTCTTTCGATTGGCTGGACAATACCCTGGCTTTCCCGTCCTTTTAGATTCAAATAGAGAGCATTCAGACCAACGCCATAAGCTTTAGTTCTTGACCAATCAGTTTGCTCGAAGAGTGTTACTTCCTCTGGCCTGGTGCCGGGCAGAAGATAATGATAACCATTTTGCAACAGCCAGGTATTTAGATTAAAACCCCAGCGGAAGGGATTAAAACCATGATCGGACATGACAATGACGGTTGTCTGGCTGTCTATTTTTTCCAGACACATCTGCAGAACTTTATCCATCTCTTCATAGGTTCTGGGAATAACTGGAGAAAATTCAGCTGCCAGTTTTTCTTCATAAGCTGGATGGTCTTTATCCAGAAAACGGTAAAACATATGCTGTCTTTGATCAGTATTGGAAAAATAATAAAAGAGAAGGCCAGACTCAAAATTCTTTAACTCAGCTTCTAGTATAGCCACACTTTCTTTGTAAACCAATTCATCCTGGGCCAGAAATTCATTTTCATCCAGGACCTCATTTTCCAGCGCGGCGGTGTCAGCCGGCAGCCCTTTGGTAAAAAATGGCCCGAATTTTTTGGCCAGCTCTCTGGAATAGCTGTCGGGAGTCGACAGGGGCAGGGCCGGGTCAGCCGGATCAATATTAATGGGGCTAACATAGAGCTTGAATTTTGGCCTCACTTCTTTGAGATAAAAAAGGCAAATGCCACTTACTCCCTGGCCTGGGATAAAATCAAACTTGATTTTTTTCCAGCCGCTCCATTCTTTTTCTTTTAAAATGAATTCCTGATCCTGGTAGGCAATTTTAGCCACCGGATGGACAGGATCAATAAAGACCTTAAAATCTACAAAAGTTTCCGGGTTGCCTTTCTTAAAGGGATTATTTGGCCCGGGGATCCTTGATTCGACCCGGTTACCGATGACGAAAACGTCATGAACACGACCGCCGCCGCCGTATTCTTCGGTGATTGTTTTATATTCATTGGTATAAAAATTAAACAGTCCATAATAGCCCTTGAGATCAGGAGTGCCCATGCCAGAAAAGGTTTTTTGCCTGGATTCGACCGGGGGATAATTGGAGGGGATCTTGAAAACAGTGGCTGGAATATCATAATCTTCGAGGATCTGCCAGAAGGCCCGGCCGCGGCGCAGGTTGTTAATTTTCCCGCCAGATAAGGGCAAAATCAGATCGCCCAACTTGATTTCATGTTTCCCCGGTAGAGATTCTGAAGCGGAAAAAATGGGCATATAGTTTTTTGGGTCACGATGGACAAAATCAAAAATAGCATGCCCGCCCGGGTCAGTTCCCGTAATAAAGTTAGCCCAGGCGACCGGACTCTGCGGGGGGACACTTGAGCCAAGGGGAAGAAAACTGCCGGCAGCAGCCAGTTTCTTAAAATTTGGCAGCCGGTTGTCCTTCATCAGCTCAGCGGTTAAAACCGGGTCGAGCCCGTCCAGGCCAAGGACCAGCACCTTTCTGGCTGTCTGGTGGCGGCCTTTAGTCGTTAAAAACCCGGTTTTGGGGAAAAATGCCAGTCCGGCCGAAGTGCTCAGAATAAGCTCAAGAAAGCGGCGCCGGCTCAGGCTGCTATCTTCTTTTTCTTTTGCCATTATTTTTGGCCTTTTTTGTCTTCTGTTCTTTTTCTGTTTTTATTCTATCATTTTTATCAGTCTTTTCCGAAGTTCCCTTTGAGCCGTCAGACAAAAAAGATTGGCCATCAAAGTATTTAGGCCGCTCCAGGCCAAATAAATCAAGAACAGTCGGAGCAATGTCCATGATGGAAGGCTGGTCAACCTCAAACTTGAGATTGGAAAAAAATACTCCCGGCACCAGCTCTGGATCGAGGCAATGATCGCCGCTCCAGGCTTTGAGGTTATCTTCGATAATCGTCTCATTAACCCGGCCGGTGACTGAATCCCAGGAGGCGCGGTAGCCTTCATTATAAGCGACAATTAAATCAGGTGCCTCGTGACGATAAGGACCTTGGTAGATTGTCTCGGTATCAATCAAACGGTTGATGGCCGCCCGGCCAGGATCTTTATCCTTCAGGCCGGATAACTTTTCAATCAGCTCTTTTTTTAGATTCCGATACTCTTCTCCAGGCTCAACAATACCCTGAGCTTCCCTCCCTCTGAGATTAATATAAATACCGGCTAGACCCAGGCCATAAGCTCTGGTTTTAGTCCAGTCTACCTGTTTAAACCATTCTTCGCTCGAAGCGGCCCCATCTTTTAAATAAAGATAGCCATTAAGATAGAGCCAGGAATTAAGGTTTACTCCCCGGCGGAAAGATTTAAAGCCATGATCAGACATGATGATCAGGCAGGTCCGTTCATCACATTGTTCAAGTACCTGACCGGCCAGCGTGTCCAGTTTTTGATAGAGATTTTCGATGACGCTGACTCCGTCTTTAAGGTGAGCAGTGGTGCGGAGGGCTGGATGGGACTTGTCCAGATAGCGGAAAAACATGTGCTGCAGGCTATCAGAGGTTTCAAACCAGCAGGCCACCAATCCTTTTCTTGTTCTGGTCAGGGCATTGAAGAGAATTTTTTCTGTTTCCTGGTGGAAGGAATAGGCCAGGTCCAAAAAGGCTTGCTCAGGTAAGACGCCCTCATTGAGGGCCCAGGTATCATTGGCTTCTCCCAGTGTAACGTAGCTGCCCAGCAGCTTGGCCAGATAGGAGGAATAAATAAATGGATGAGAAACGGGCAGAGCAGGCTTTTCCGGGTCGATGTTAAGTGGAGTTATATATAGTTCAAAATGAGGGCTGGTGCTCAACAGATAAAATCTGGCAATAGCTCTGACTTTGACGCCAAGTCCGGCTGGAAAACTGAGCTTGATCCAGGGCGAAAAAACGTCTTTCTGCAGCTTAAATTTCTGACCGGAAACTTCTACCTCGACCTGCTCAGGGTTATTATCAAATCTAATCAGCATTGGAATTTTTATCTCTTCAGGTCTAGCCAGCAGGGAATTTTCCGGGCCGGAAATAAAGGTCTTAATCAGATCACCCTGGCGTTCGACCAGCAGGCTTTCTCCACCTTCCTTCTTTTTAATTCTTTCTGGATTGGTGGTATAAAAGAGAAAAGTCCCCTGCGAGCCTTTCAGGTCAGGCAGGCACATGCCTGATAAAAGATGGCCTGAAAATTTTTCGGGCGGGAAGGTAATAGGGATGCGGAGAATAGTTGAAAAAATTCCCTCCTGGCCGAGTATCTGCCAGAAGGGCTGGCTTTTCCGTAGCAATTTTATTTCGGGTCGGCCTAAGGGAATGCGGTATTTACCCAGTTTTAGAAATCTGGATGGAGGGCCAATGCGGGCTGAAGACAGATCAGGAAGATAGGTTTTAGGATTGCGGCTCAAAAAATCAAAGATATTGTGCTTCGATGGCTCACAACCAGTCATAAAGGATGACCAGGCAACAGGAGAAATAGCCGGTGTGGTAGTTTTAAGCCTCTTATAGGTTCCCTGTTTCTTCAGCTGACTCAAAACTGGTAATTTGCCTTCAGCCATATATTTCTCGGTTAAATCAGGGTCAAGGCCGTCATAACCTAAAATGATAACTTTATCTACCTGGCTATTCTTGTAGGCTTTCTGACCGCGCAACAGACGAAAAAACCAGCGGAAAGGCCAGGAAAGAATAGAAAAGAAAGCCAGGAAAAAAGTCAGAAAAAAGATCAGGAAAGAAGATAGAAAAGCAAATCCAGCTCCCGGCCCGATATAGGCTGAGGCAGTCGATGTCAGGATAAATAGCAGAAAAAAAAGTGGATAAATCCTTTTCAGTACAGGTGAAAAAATCTGGGACGCACTCTTCCTCATTTAACCTTTTTCATGATCAAGCTGGCGATATCCTGAATGGCCAGATTGGGGCCATAATCTTCAGCTGCCCAGAAAAAGGCATCATCCCAGGTGTGCATACCCTGTAAATAGCTGCGGCCGAAGATTTCCTTTTTACGGATGGAGCCTTTTAAATCAAAACCAGGCTCGGAGAGGGCAATCAAGTCAGGTCCAAGAGAAGAGTATTTCCCCTTATAAATTTCTTCTGATTTGAAGACCTGGCGAATGACTTTCTGGCCGTTGTACTCCAGCTGTAGCAATTTCTGGGCGATTTCTGATTTTAGCTCCTTTTTCTGGCTTCGGGGGACATGTCCGGCTGGAAACTTGTTTTCAAGATTAAGATAAATGCGGTTGGGATCGAGGGCGAAGGCAACTGACTCTGGCGAGATGTCGTTCAAACTCCTAGGAGTTGGAGTGGTAAAAGACAGGTAGCCTGCTTTTTCCAGCCAGGCATTAAGATAGACTTCCTGGATGATACCGGTAAAACCATGATCGGAGAGGATAAAAAGGCTATCCTCACTCTGATTCAATTTTTTAAAACTGGCGATTATCTTGGCTATAATTCGGTCAACCTGCTGATAGAAATCGAGAAAAGCCTGATGGCCAGGATGAGATTTATCCTCATAGGCTGACCACAGAAAATGATGAAGGCGGTCGGTGCCAGTGATGACAAATTCAAAAAATTCCCAGTCCTGCTCCCAGAAATAATTTAAAGCTTTTTGATGACTGGCCATTGTCTTGGAGAGCTCGGGCCAGAGAAGAGCCGGATTTTCCGCCACTTTGCTGCTGTCGACGTCTATCTGATAACCCATCTGCTCCAGGGCGGTGAAGAATGAGGATGGATAGACCGAGCGAGAGAGATCAACAGCCACAAAACCAGAAACCATGACACCGTTAATGCGGCGAGCAGGATATGTGGAAGGTTGATTGATGACTATACTTTTATAACCTTCCTCAGCCAGATGATCCCACAGAGTGTCAACCTTGACATCCAGAAAATTAGGAATCCTCAGGTCATAACTGCCAGGTTTAAAATCAAGGAAGCCAAAAATGCCGTGAGTTCCGGGGTTGGTCCCGGTCATAAAATTGGTCCAGGAGACAGCCGAAATTTCAGGCAGGCTGGCCTTCATCTGGTGCAGGTGACCGCTGTCTATCAGGCGAGCAACAGTGCTCATCAGCCCGCTTTTGGCCAGTTCAACAAGCAGAGAATAAGGGACACCATCCAGACCAATAACACAGATTTTTTTCTTGCTCTTATTCTTCTTAAAAATCGGCATAACTTGAATTATTATAACACCAGAGGTTTAGCTGTCAATTTTTAGACTGTTTGTCGGAAGATAACTAGCTGATAAAAAAACATTTAGACTGAAAAGAACTTGCTTTTAGCCAGCCTGTTCTCCAGCCGCCCTCAAGACCTGTTCAAGAAAGACTTCCTCTGGCACGGCCCCTTCCAGAGTAATAGTTTCATTGAAAATGGATTTGGGAACACCCATGACCTCATATTTTTGAGATAATTCAGGAAATTCAGAAGCTTCGATCATCGAGGCCGTGATATGAGGTGATTCCAGAGCCATCTGGTGAGCCAGGCGGACTGCCATTGGACAGTAAGGACAGGTGGGGGTGACAAAAACCTGAATATTGACGTCTTTTTTCAACTTTTTTAATGCCTCTTTGGTAGCCGGGCTGAGCTCGGTTTGACCACGGCTGGCGTCAACGATGGCTTCCAGTAGACTCATATACTCATAACCGGAGGGAATGCCAAAAAATCTTATACCAGTGTCAGTGTCCGTCTTGATGATGATAGCCGGAATCCTGTCTAAATGATATTCAGCCGCTTTGGCTGCTTCTTTTTTAAAATCATAAACCGTCAATTTGATCTTATCAGACAATCTGCCCAATTCTTCCAGAAGCTGTTTGATCTCCGGGCAGTACTGACAATCAGTTGAGTCCGGCTGACCTGGAACAATTAGCGGACTTTTTTCTTCCATAAAAAAAATCAGTTCGACCGGATTGACCAGTTCTTCTTCAAACTTTTTGCGGGTGAAGTCTCTGACTTCTTCATTCAGCATTTCCATTTTTTTCTCCTTTAATCAATCTTAAAGGTTCTAACAATCTACACTAATCTTATAATAATAGTATACAATAAGCAAGCTGACAACTTACCGGCTGGACGAGGCCAGTTGATAAATTGACTTTCTTGCTGCTTAAGCCTAAATTAAAGCTTAATTTATCTTAACCTGAAAACAAGAAATAGTAAAATGAAACGAACAAAACAGCTAATTGATTATCTGGACAGAGAATATGAAAAGAAGACCGTTAAAAGTCGTTTGATGTTCAAAAGAGCGACTAAGGTCATGGTCAGAGGCGGTAGCCACAGCCTCAGGCTCTGGAAGCCATACCCCTTTTTTCCAGCCTC
This sequence comes from Acidobacteriota bacterium, assembly GCA_029571905.1. Taxonomy (GTDB): domain Bacteria; phylum Acidobacteriota; class Aminicenantia; order Aminicenantales; family Saccharicenantaceae; genus Saccharicenans. Next base: position 16,681 of record JAKPXU010000021.1, read on the forward strand.
CGCTCACGGCTCAACAGTGACCGATCTGGACGGCCAGATCTACCTTGATTACTGGCAGGGGCATTATGCCAATATACTCGGTCATAATCCGGAAGTTATAAGACAGGAACTGGAGCCCTACCTGGCGGCCGGTAGCCTTCATACCGGTTTTGAAAGTTCTGTTCAAATCGAACTGGCAGAAAGGATCCTGGCCAGCCTGGGGCAGTCAGGCCTGAAAATCAGATTTACCACTTCCGGTACCCTGGCTTCGACCTATGCGATTATGCTGGCCATGGGCTATACAGGCCGTCATTATGTGTTGAAGGTTGGAGGCGGCTGGCATGGCTCTACGCCTTATCTCTTAAAAGGGGTTAAGTTTCACCCTGGCCGTGGTTTCAGTCAGGTAGATTCGGCTGGTCTGCCGCCCGAATTTGCCCGCAATATTATCATTACCAGATTTAATGATCCTGACCACCTGGCAAAAATCTTTAAGAAATATGGTTCAAAACTGGCTGCTTTTATTTTAGAGCCGTTCATTGGTGTTGGCGGTTTTCTTTTCTGTTCAGCCGAGTATCTGCGGCTGGCCAGAAAGCTGGCTGATGACTATGGCGTGGTTTTAATTTTTGATGAAGTTATCTCAGGCTTCAGGTTCTGTCCGTCAGGCTTGCAAAGTCTTTATGGCGTCAAACCTGATCTATCTCTTTTCGGCAAACTGATTGGCGGGGGCGAGGCGGTAGCGGCCGTAGTGGGGCGGGCTGGAATAATGGAAAATTGCGAGCGAGCCGGGACCAGTGGACTGCGCGTTAACTTTGAAGGCGGGACGTTCTCTGCCCATGAAGAATATATGCGAGCCGGTCTGGCCATGCTCAACTACCTTATTACCCGTGAAAAAAAAGTCTATCGGCCAATTGGACGGTTAGCAGCCAGCTTAAGACAGGGTATTGAACGGGCCTTTGCCGCTGAAGGACTAAAAGTGGTCTGCACCGGTGGTGGGCAGATAGCTGCCAACGGCAGTTCCTTTTTTATGGTCAATTTTCCCGAAAAAGACAATATCAGTTATTCCTCTCCGGAGGACATCTGGGATCCAGCCAGATCGGATGTTTTCCTGCGCGAAGAGGCTTTAAAACTGGCCTTGCTGATTAATGGAGTACATGTAGTCCATGGTGGTGGCTGCCTGTCTACTGCTCACACTGAAGAAGACATAGGAAAAACCATCGAGGCTTATCAACAGGCCGCCAGGCTTTTCAAAAAGTTCTGGTAAGCAACTGGTTGACGGGCAAATAAGTGAGTGATTGTTCAGGAAATTAAATTCGCTGTTTATATTTTTTCCATCCGAAAAAGATAGGAACCGGAATCAAGCCAGAAAACCGGCTGCTCATTACTGTTATCAGGGAAAATACTATCATCGTTTTCGCGGCTGACGTAAGTTCCCTGGTCCCAGAGGATAAGTTCTTTTTCTTTAAGCTCTGAAATCCGGAATTCAGGCCAGAGAATCGGCAAGAAAAGCCTGGCCCGGCTGCCCACCGGGATTTCTAATTCCAGGTCGAAAAACGAGTCTGATTTTTGCCAGAAAACAGAAATTTCTCCCTGAATGGTGGTGAGCCTGGCCTGCACCTGATCTAGTTCTTCAGGCACAAACGGTTTTATCTGAAAGACACGCCAGCCAGGCTCAGTCAATCCCAGTCCAGCCAGATTTTTATAAAACCAGGCATCGACACTTCCGAACATGATATGGTTGTGGGAGTTCATTCCCGGACCGGTTAGCTTTTCCCATCTTTCCCATAAGGTAGTTGCTCCCTCTTTGAGCATATAACCCCAGCCTGGATAGCTTTCCTGGAGAATTATTTTCAGGGCAACATCCTGGCGATCAAACTGGCTCAGGACGTCGAGTAAGAATCGGGTACCCAGCAGACCGGTATCCAGATGGTAATCATGATGATTAATGATGGAGGTAAGCAAATTCTCCAGGACTTTATCCCTGTCTTCCGGAGGAACAAGGCCCAGGTAGAGAGGCAAAACATTAGCAGTCTGGTCAGGCAACCGATCAATCGGGCCCTGTCTCAGGACTTTATATTGACCGTTTTCCAGAAAAGCCTGGTTAAAAGCGTTTTTAATCTTCGAAGCAAGTTCTTTATATTCGCGGCATTCAGCCTGACGTCCAAGCCGGTCGCAGATATCTGAAAACAGGAGGACATTATGGTAGTAAAAGCAGGTGGAAACCAGATCGAGTGGTGTCTTCTTGGCGGCCAGGCTGCCTGGCTGACACCAATCACCATATTTTCCCAGGCCAGTTAAGAGATGACCACTGGCTTTTTGTTTTAGAAAAGCAAGGTAATTTTTCAGGCTCTGGTAATGTTTCTGAAGTATTTCCCGATCACCATAAAACATATAAATCTGCCAGCACAGACTAATGTAGGCTGCACCCCAGGCTGGATCAGCAGGATAGACGGAAGGATTATAAGGAGGCACAAAATCGGGCAAACTGCCGTCTTCTTTTTGGGCCAACCTGATAAGTTGCAGGAAGTGCTGGTAAAAAGCAGCCAGATCAAAATTAAAGCAGGCCTCTTCCATGGTCATGGCAGCATCAGCCAACCAGCCATGCCGCTCATCTCTCTGGGGGCAGTCGGTGGGAATACTCATCAGGTTAGCCCGCTGGCTGGCCACAACGCATTTATGGATGCTGTTAATCAAAGGATTCGAACATTCGAAGTGACCGACAGGTTCAACGGCTGAATGAACGAAACGGGCCTCAAGTGTATCTTCGGCCGGCTGTCCGCAAAAGCCAGTCAGCTCGACATATCTGAAGCCGTGGTAGGTGAATCTGGGCTCATAGATCTCTTCTCCCTGGCCGTTCAGAATAACAACCTCTGTGGCTCGGGCCTGATCGTTGGTGGCGGTGTTTAAGCTGCCATCCGGCTGCAGTAACTCGCCGAATCTCAACCGGATTTCTGTCCCCTCTGGCCCGCTGGCTTTTAATCTAACCCAGCCAGAAATATTCTGGCCAAAATCATAAATATAGACACCCGGTTGCGGTGAGGTTATTGCTTTTGACCTGAGTATTTCCATTATTTTAACTGGTGGGATATCCTGAGCGGTAAGCGGTGGCCCTTTTACCTCCTCCACTTTTTCCCAGCTCTCATCATCAAAGCCGGCCAGATTCCAGCCTGGTTGTTCCAGGCGGCGGTCATAATTTTCGCCAAAATAAAGGCCATTTTCCTGCAGCGGCCCGTGAGCAGCTTTCCAGCTGCGATCACTGGAAATCAGATCATAACCACCCCCTTCATAATAAATTTCCATTTTAAAAATAAGTTTGGGAGAATCATAGCCATATTTCTTGATATGCCGGCCATTGCCCAGTATGACACCAATAGCGTTTTTATTACGGATTAGGTTAGCAACTTCATAAACTGAATAATAGGCAATCTGGTGGTAATCAGACCAGCCGGGATCGAGCACCCGGTCACCGACTCTCTGGCCATTGATATAAAGTTCATAGTAACCCAATCCGCAGATATAAATTGTGGCCCGGTTGGCCGGGCCAGGGCTGGAAAATTCCTTTCTCAGATAGATGGCCTTGTACTCAAGATCAGGCGGCTCTTCCTGGCCAAGAAGAGTTGTCTGCTGGCCGCTAAAACTTTCTGGTTGAGGCTTGGTAATCCAGCTGGCCTTAAATTTTGTACTGCCCATAAAACCAGTCGACAGAGAGAAAATATCACTGTAGGGACTGAC
>JAKPXU010000025.1 GCA_029571905.1 Acidobacteriota bacterium
AGATAACCCAGCTTGGCCAGAGGCTGACCGATATCAATGGCCAGAAACATCTGGCCGATCTCCAATCCCTCTTCTCTACCCTTATTGATATAAAAAGTATCAGAATCAGTCATCATGGCTCTTTCCTCTTCTCGTTCAGAACCAACGATCATGAGTTCTGGCAGATTTTGGTCCCAGATAAGAGGAGAGCAATACATATCAGAATCAGAAAGCATAGGATATTCTTCAGCAAAGATCCCGGCTTTCTGCACCTGGTCTTCTTGAGCAACCAGATTGACCGGCCAGAGGATCACGGCCAGGCCAGCCAAAAGCAGAAAAAAATATCCCGACGGACTAAAAACAAACTTTTTCATCTTTGCACCTCTTGGCAATTTTCCTTCGACTTTGCTTCTATTATAATTTTGTCCTTTCTTGACTGTCAACAGAAATTCTCAATCAGGTTAAACAACGTACCCAGGGTGGATAGAGAGGTAGGGAGGTTCCATCGCGACGTGCTGGACGGCCGGCAGCCATCTTTCTTTTTTGCCTCAATTCGGTTAAAATTTTGGAGCATGAAAAAGCCCATATCGCTCGGCTTAATTTTTGGTGGCCGCTCGGCTGAACACGAGGTGTCCATCACCTCAGCTCGCGCCATTTTCTGCCATCTCAGCCAGAAAAGATATCATGTTCATTCAATCTATATAACCAGAGAGGGACACTGGAAACAGGTTAGCTCTCCTCTGGTGAGCGATCAGGAGTTAAAAGAAGGCCAGACTTTTTCTTTTCTGCCCTGGTCACCTCCCGACCAGCAAGCAGAATTAAAGGCAGATGTTTACTTTCCGGTTCTGCACGGCCCCTATGGCGAAGATGGAACAATTCAAGGTCTGCTGGAAATGGCCGACGTCCCTTATGTTGGATCCCCTGTTCTGGCTTCAGCTGTTGGTATGGATAAAGTCATCTTTAAAAACCTTTTGAGCTATCTGGGTCTGCCGGTGACTCCCTACCTGGTGCTTGGCGAAGAGGATTATAAAAATCAGGGTTCAAAGCTGATCCGGAAAATTAATTCCGTTTTCGCTTATCCTCTTTTTGTCAAGCCGGCCAATATGGGCTCATCAGTTGGCATTAGTAAGGTCAAAAGAAGAGCTGCCCTGCCCGCAGCTCTCGACCTGGCTTTTCGCTACGATCGAAAAATCCTGGTAGAAAAAGCCATTGCCGGCCGGGAAATTGAATGTAGCGTCCTGGGCAATGACAGCCCCGAGGCCTCTCTCCCGGGCGAAGTCATTCCCTATCGCGAATTTTATGATTATGATGATAAATATCTTGAGGGAAAAACCAGATTCAGGATACCAGCCGAGCTTCCGGCCGATTTAACCCGCAAAATCAGAGAGCTGGCCCTGGCTGCCTTTAAGGCCATTGATGCCTGTGGTCTGGCTCGGGTTGATTTTTTTCTGGAAAAAGAAACAAACGCTATTTACATTAATGAAATAAATACGATGCCAGGTTTTACAGAAATCAGCATGTATCCAAAACTGTGGGAAGTCAGCGGGTTGAGTTTCAATCAATTACTTGACCGGTTAATAGAACTGGCCATTGAACGGCATAGCCAAAAAAAACGCTGTCTGGAAAGAACCTAAAATATGGGCAGAATTCTAGCTATCGATTATGGTGACCGCCACCTGGGTCTGGCTTTAAGCGATCCTCTCAAGATAACAGCTCAGCCCTTTGGAACCTACATTCTGAAAGCCAAGGAACAGGAAAACAGCCAGTTTTTTTCGAAGCTGGTTAAAGAAAAAAATATAGAAGAAATCGTCCTGGGGTTGCCTATCAGAATGGATGGAAGTGAAGGCAGCCGGGCTGAGTTGACCAGAAAATTTGCCAGCTGGTTAGAAGCTGTAACGGGTAAACCAATTGTCCTCTGGGATGAAAGGCTGACCACTAAGGAAGCCCTGAAAAGGCTGGATAGCTTTAAGGGCGACTTCCGACAAAAAAAAGAAAGGGAAGATGAACAGGCTGCGGTCATTATTCTGGAAACTTATCTGGAAAAGAAACGATACGAGGCAGGCGACGCTGAAAAAAATAGTTAACTTATTTTTTATAACGCTGATTATCATCAACTTAGGCCTGGCTATCTATGTTTCTATGGCAATGAATAGCCCTTCGCCGGCCAGAACTGGAACTATTGTTATCACCATAGAAAAGGGCCTGAGCCCAAAGGGCATCGCCAGACTTCTTAAAGATAATCAGCTGATCAGACAATCATTTACCTTTGAGCTAGCTTATTCTCTCTATTATTATCCTCATTCTTTAAAAGCCGGAGAATACCAGTTTTCCTTGCCGGCTATACCCAGAAAAATTATGCTTGATCTCATCTCAGGCCGGGTTCTCCTTCACCCTTTAACTATCCCGGAAGGACTCACCTATCTGGAGATCTCAGAGCTATTAGCCGCCAGGAATTATCCCCTGACTGGTTCTTTTGTTGAAGCCTGCCGGGCAACCTCTCTGATAGCAGACCTCGATCCAGAGGCCCCTAATCTTGAAGGCTATCTTTTTCCGGACACCTACTATTTTGCCCGCGGGGTCAGAGCCGAAGATATGGTTAAAACCATGGTTGAGGAATTTAGAAAAAATTTCGGTCAACAAGAAAGGGAGCGGGCCAGGGTCTTAAAGATGAGTATCCGCCAGGTGATAACTCTGGCCTCGCTTATAGAAAAGGAGACAGGTCAACCAGAAGAAAAACCGCTCATTTCGGCCGTTTTTCATAATCGATTAAGACTGAAAATGAAGCTTGATTGCGATCCTACTATTATTTATGCCTTAAAACTCCAAAACAGATTTGATGGAAATTTACGTCGGGCAGATAAAAATCTTAATTCTCCCTACAATACTTATCTATATACTGGCTTGCCGCCCGGGCCGATCTGCAATCCGGGCCGGAATTCAATTCAAGCCGCACTTTATCCGGCCGATGTTGATTATCTTTATTTTGTTTCTAAAAATGATGGCAGCCATGTCTTTAATCGGTCCTATGCCGAGCATCTGCTGGCTGTAAAAAAATTCCAGTTGAAAAATCACCGTCAATTGAGGTAATATTATTCGGCTTACAATCCAGGTAGGCATTGTAAATAAATTTTACAGAATAAGAAGAGAAAAAATAAAATTAAGAGAAATAAAACCTTTTCTTAGCTGGCATAATTCTTGCAGTTTAAGGAAGAGGTGAATTGAATATGACAGGAGGAAAAATGCGAACGAAAAAATTTTTCATTTTTTCTCTGGTCCTGGTTCTGATTTTAGCCTTAACCGTTTCTTTTTCTGAGGCTGCCCCTCAAAAAAAAGATCAGAAAAAAGACCAGAAAGTTAAGTCAGTTATCCCGCAGGATATAAAAGCTCTCTTAGAACAGGGTTTACCGGCCAGACAGGTCAGAGCTGATGTGCCTTTCGAGTTTTCAGATATTTATATTCTACCAGCCAAAGGCACCTATATCGCCATTTTTATCACCAGGATAAAGAATGGTGATTTAGATTATGCTCAATCGGCTGCGAATCAGGACATCTATCAGAGTGATGTTGATCTCTTTATGCAGTTTTATGAACTGGGCGGTGAGGCCCCGAAGTTAATTGTTGAGCAAAGGACATCCAGCTCTTTTACCATACCGTCAACTGAATATCAGCCAGAAGGAGAAAGCTATTATTATCTGGGCTATCCTCTGCCGGCCGGCAAATATGTCCTGGCTGCTGCTCTTGGCCAAAGGGCCACCAAGAAAATCGGAACAACCTACTATGATTTTGAAATCCCCAATTACGAGGAGCTGGCTCAGACTAACAATAAGCTGGAGACATCTTCACTTTTTCTGTTGAAAGATATCCAGCAGATGGACGCTCAAGAAAATTATCCAAATTTTCATAAGGATTATTTCAGCTGGATTGTTTTCAGAGCTTTTCCCTATCCTGACAATAAATTGAAGCCGGGTGACCAGCCCAATCTAATGTTCATGATTTATGGAGCCCAGGCTGATGAAAATCAGACTTTTGATCTCGAAATTAACTTCGATATAAGAAAAGATGACAACAAGATTGTTGCTTTCACTCCGATGAAATATAACATCAATTTTATTGAGCAAGCTATTCCTCTTCCGACTGTTAAAAAAGTTCAGATCAAAGATGACCAGGGAGAGAGGATAGAAGATAGACCTCTAGAGCCAGGAACCTATGAGATTGTTATGAATATTAAAGATAACAAATCTGGTTTAACTCTGGAAAAGAGGATACCTTTTGAACTCGTAATTGAATAGTTGATTCTGGTTAAGACTGCGGAAGAATGAAGGCAGCAGGCTTC
>JAKPXU010000037.1 GCA_029571905.1 Acidobacteriota bacterium
CCTTTAGTATAGCCAAAACCAATAGTAAAAGCCACCCGGCTGGCATCAGGCAGGGAAGGATCCATGGTCTCAATTGGCTGTGGCGTCTGATCATAGAGGAAACCCAGTCTGGCCGCCACATTTTCCTTAACCATATATTGAGCTCCGGCCCGCAGAATGATTGTATCTTTGAAATTCTGTTCGACCAGCTGCTCTTCAGTGCCGCCATTGTCATAATTTATTTCAATCAGATAATTATCATAATTGCTCCAAGTAAAAAGCTGTCCTTCCACCGACAGGAGGAGTTTGGGTGTCGCCTGATAGGCAAAACCCAGGCCGAAAATACCAGGGTATTTAAAAGTCAGGGCAACGTCCGCCGAAGACGGAATATAGGGCAATAGAGCCGAAGGCACCCGGCTGGTATCAAGAGTCAGCGGGCCACTAAGATCCACATTAAAACTACTTCGCCAGTTAAAACCGGCGGAATATTTATCCTTTTTGAACAGCAAGCCAGCATTAAAGCCAACGGTATTTCCTTTGGCCTTGGACAGCGAGGCTGGAATGTCACCGGCCCAGGTATCAGGAATTTCGACGTGTTGAACCAGGTTTTGAGAAAGGGTGGCGTGAATATAAGAGACTCCGGCACCAATTGATAGATGATCTGTTAACTTGATTCCAATGGTCGGATTAATAAACATCGTCTGGAGCGAAGTTTCGGTCGAAATATAACGCAAAGGATAATTGATCGGCCAGGCGGTTCCAAGCCCATAAGGGGCAAAAACTCCCACCCCGACCGTCACTCTTGAACCCAGTGATTGGGTCAGGTAAAAATGCGGCGGGAAAAAAGTCTGATCTAACTGATAAACTTTTTGATAAGCAGGATCGGGCCAGTTAGGCAGCTCCACCCAGCCGGCGGGAAAAACAAAAGTCCCTCCTATATTAATCTGAGTTCCTCGCAGCCAGGCTATCCCGGCTGGATTGTAAAAAATGGCTGTAGGGTTGTTGGCAATGCTCACAAAAGCACCAGCCATACCCATAGCAACCGTGCCATGTTCATAAATCAAAAAGCCTGAGCCCGAAGCCAGTGAGCAGCTAATTAAAATTAGTACACTTGCCACTAAAAATTTTTTCACCGTCTTGCCCTCCACTTAAAAAGCTTTATTCAGTTTTAAAAACGTCTGGCTATTTTTTATTAAATTTATCTGGCTATGTCAAGATAAAGGCCATATTTTATCTATTGGATAAAACCAACACCAGGCGGTACCTCGGCCGGGATAATCGGTCCGAAGTTCCCTTCATACCTCTTTAGGTTCTCCTCCAGGGCTTGAGCAAATCTCTTGGCATGAGCTGGACTGAGAATCAGTCTGGCTACCAGTTTACCCATTGGTCCATCTGGAAAAATAAAAGCGAAATCAAAAATAAATTCTTCCCGGCTATGTCTGATGGCAGCCAGGTTTGAATACTGGCCGACAGCCGTTTGTTCATCCACCTTAATATCAATCTTTCTTTCAGGATTATCATCTTGAGCCATAGCCACCTCCTTGGCCGGACTTAGAATTCTAAATTATTGTCCCGGCTTTTTTTCTGCTCCTTATTTTAATCCAAATCGCATCTGGAAGCGAGTCTGCCCTGAGATCGCCAGACGCCCGGCAAACTATAGCTCGATAAGGCAAGACAGTTGGCAGTTCTTTTCAAAAGATTAATATTGGTTTTGTTAAAACGTTAACGCAATTTACTCAATTTTTTTGATAAATTATTGAAACTAAATAAATAAAAAATATAAAAAATCCTTGCTTTTTGACCTGATTGGCTTATAATGATAATGGCTTTCCTGGGCGGGCTGGGGAAAGCCCCCACCTTTTTGGTTCCCATCATCAACCCCCCTTTTGCTGACAACAGCCCGCACTTTCCTCTCTAAGCTAAAGGTAGAAATTTCTATAATCACAACTAAATAAAGGTAGCAATTAAAATGTGATTGGTAGGCCAGCCAGGATCATGAAACCACTGACCAGAGCTGATTGATATAACAGACCTTCTGCCTGTTATTTACCACTATCTTTTATTCAGCTGTCCTCATTTCTTAGAGCAGCTATTCAGTCAGCATAGAATTTGATCATTGCTTTGATCGCTTCCAGGCAAACCGGGCAGTAAGGCTTTTTACCTTTGGTAAACATAATGCAGTCAACCGCTGGCCGGTAAAGACCCGTGGAGGCATAACCTGCTCCTTCGAAAACGCCAACTTTCCCAGCATATTTGCTTCTGGCCAGAAATTCCTCAACCTTCTTGCCCTGTTCCAGCGACAATTTTTCACTTTCTTCCTCGAGTCTGGCTATCTCCTCTGCAGGCGCCCCTTCCCTCTTCATTCTGGCAATTTTCTCATTGAGTTCCTGTCTGGTTTTTTGGTAAGCCAGGTCAAAGCGGTCAAATTCTTCTTTTTCCCAGGGTGTCGGAACAGCTATCCCGGGTGTGAGGAGCTTTTTCCACTTGACCTCTCTGGGATTCAACAGCGCGGTTATATTGGGTTCAACCGGCTCCACCCCTCGCGGGTAAAATTCATTATAGGCGACCTGAGAAGTGTAATACTCATCAGCCAGCCCCGTAAAGGAGTGCCCGAATTCGTGGAGCATCAGGTATTCATACCACTGATTGTCGGTGGTAAAGGTGCAGTAGAGATTATAAATGCCACCGCCACCATAACGGTTATGATTGACCATGATCATCAAAGCATCATAAGGAACATTGGCGGCAATATCTCTCAGCCGGCGGTTGTCATCGGTCAGAAGATAACGATCAGAGCCAAATGAATCGAAGCTACAACCCAGAGCAGTTTGTTTGAATTGCCCGTAGCCCGGCTCATCACAGCCGCTCTCGGCTGACGGTTTAAACACTCCATAAATATTGAACTTGTTTTTAAGGCTTTTATAAGGCTCCTGCGAGAAAAAGACAGCCACAAATTTATCGAGGTCTTTCCTGACCTTCGCTTCTTCCGCCGCTGTATAGCCCTCAGCCAGAAAAGCCAGATCTACTTTTTGCGAGGGAGGCCCGCTTTTTAAAAGCTCATAGACTTTGACGCCGGATTCAGGTTTCTCTTTGATAATAAAAATTGAAGCCGGGTCTATTTCCTGGGAGAAAATTTGGTGAAAATTATTATTTTTATCCCTGACCTCAATCGCCAGACTGATTTTCTGCTTCGGATAAGGAATTAAGACAGTTTCCTGAAAAGTCCGCTTGATGCCTTTTAAAGCTTCATCAGTAGTTTTATATTCACCAAACAGGCTATCGAAAGCCCGGGCAAAGATTAACTGGCCGGTGGCCTGGTCATAGACCCGGGCACAATAGCGTCCTCTCATAAAAGGATCAATCAGAGTTTTAACCGGCCCGGACCACTGTCCCTGATCGTAAATTTTATCCAGGGCTATGACCTCCTGCTGGTTATCGCCCAGGTGATAATAATCAATTCTCATTGTCCGGTCGAGGAAGAACCGATTGAAATCAACTTTAGCCCGATTCTGGACAGCAAAAAGAAGCGGAGTTAAGATCAATAAAGAAAGAAGCAAAAGATTAATTTTTTTCATTTTTGGGCCTCCCCTCAATTTCATTTCAGCCATTTATTCAGCCGGCTTGGGTTTAATCGCCCGGCCGGCGATTTCTTTCAGGAGCTTAAAAGCGAGGGCCGCGGTGATATCCGACACGTCTCGAGTTGGGTTGAGCTCAACCAGGTCAAAACCAACAATAGTGGCCCGAAGATGGTGGATTAAATTAAACACCTGCCTCGAAGTCAAACCACCGGGCTCATGATGTGAAACTCCCGGAGCAAAAGCCGGGTCAAAAACATCAAGGTCAAGGGAAATATAAAGCGGATTTTTGAATTCCAGGATAAGGTCATCGCCCACCTTCCAGGCTTCGATGGTCTTAACACCATATTTTCGAGCCAGCTCTCTCTGCTCTGGGGTAAAAGATCTCTGCCCGACCTGAACTAACTGCTTGACCAGTCCATCTTCCAGGATCCTGGCCAGAGGGCAGGCATGCGACAGACGATCTCCATACAGCTCTTTGTACATATCGGGATGAGCATCCAGATGGAGTATGTCCAGACATTTAAATCGACTGGCCATCCCCTTGACTGCCGGATAAGTAATCGAATGATCTCCGCCTAGAATAATAGGAATGGCACCACGATTAACCACTTCCGCTACAGTTTTCTCAATTTCACCAAAGGTTTTATCGGCATCGCCTGAGGTATCAACATCACCCAGATCAACCAGCACTGTTTCTTCAGCCAGATCAACTTCCAATTCCGTGTCGGCATTATAGGTTTTGCCGGTTGATACCCGTCGGATGGCCGCCGGGCCGGCCGCTGCTCCCCGGATGAAACTTGATTTTTCATCAAAGGGAACACCAATTATTCCCAGGACAAAGTCAGGGTAAAGGCTGTGATTCTTCAGGGCACCGCCAAAATCAGTCATTTTATCCTCCAGCTTTAGCCAGATAACATCTGAGACTCAATTGGAGTCAAGGCAAAAAAATTATACTTAATTAACAGTCAAAACTGAATATAAGATTGATTTTAATAAGCGCTGAGAAAGAAACAAAAGGCAGGCCGCGAAAAGACGAGGAGCTAATAAGCTGAAAATTCGAGACTGACTGTAATAGATAGCATCCAGAAAAACCCTGACTGGTTGAAAGGAAAAGTTAACCCCAATAAGTCCTGGCTGAAAAAGCTCCCGAGGACTGGGAGAGAAAGCGGGAGGAAAGAGGAGAGAGATCTCCTGCCCCCTCCCTTTCCTCTGCAACCTTGGCCTGCCTCATTTAGAGGCAAGTGTAGGATTCCATAGGCAGGAATTTAACTCAATCACCCCTCCAGGGGTATTGGAGGGTGATTTTCGAGCCGGAAAAACCAGTTTTCTTTCACCCCCAAAATGGATATAATTTTTTAATTACAGACTAATTGGGAAAGAAAGGAAGACAATTAATGGAAAAATTTTATGAGATTGCTGATCGCCAAAGCCTCATTAAGTATTTAAACATCGCTCTTGAACATGAATGGGCCGTTAGCTTTGAATATATCATTCATGCCTACTCCATGCCCAAGGCTAAATATTTTTATCGTGATCCGGTCATGGACGACCGCTTCGATGTCCGGGCTCAGGCCATTCAGATTGGGATAGATGAGATGTATCATGCCCTGCAAATAGGCCTGCTTCTAAAACAAATCGGAGCCGAACCTTCCTTCCGGACAGCGGTTATCAAACGCTACCCGCTAATCATAGATAATTTAAGAAGAGACAAGGCCACCGAAGATGAGGTAACAGAGTATTATCAGCAGGCTAAATTCGACAATATCAGTGACCCAAAACTGCAGAATATGCTCTTCAACATGGCCGCCGATGAAACGAGGCACGGCCGTCAGTTTGAGGCCATGATTAAAATGATGGAAAAAGAAGGCCTATCCGGAGAGTTGATTTTTAAGCCCAATCCTGAGGCCGGCAGCCGGGAGGATCTTAAAATTCTTCATGAACTCACCCGGCTCGAAAACTCGATGATGCATGAATATCTTTATTATGTCCTTCTCTTTAGCGAGCATCAGGACCTCGGCCAGAGGCTTTTTAAAAATTCAATCAATCATATGCGGCACTGGGACAAACTATCAGGCTTGCTGGTTAAGCTGGGAGATGTCATCCGGCTGGAGAATGTCCAGCCAGTAGAGAACGGTGGCGAGCAAAGTTCGATGCCCATGCCTTATGTTTACCCGGGGAAAACTCGGTTGGAGGCTCTCGAGAGCACCCTTCGGGGTGAAAAGCAGCTGATAGAAAAGTATCAACTAGCCCTCAATTTGGTGCCAGGAGAAGAGATTCAAGCTCAGTTAAAAGCTCAGCTGGCTCTTACCCGTGAACATCTCTACACCCAGGAAAGCTTGCTGGCCAATACCAAAAAAACGAAGACAGTCTAAGGCCGCTAGAAAATTATTTGATTCGGCCAGACAGAAAGTCGACCGGAAAAAGTGATTAAAGCTAATTAACGAGGATGTAAATAAGGGTACGGAGACCTCAGGATTAAGCTTCTAACAGAACAAATTTAAAGAGATAGCCAATATAAATTCGAAAAGGAGATGGCGGTGAAAGGCAAAGTCTCAGTTAAACACAGTGAAACTAATTTCTGGTGGCGGCTTTTTATCATCTGTTTCTGCCTGAGTTTGGGTTTCATGTTTTTTAATCCGGCTCTGGCTGGAGCTCAAACCAGCGAGACTCAGAAAAGCAAGCCACAGCTGTCCTTAGAAAAAATAATGGCCGGTCAGGAATTTTATGGCACCCCGCCTTCCAGCCCGACCTGGGCAGTTGATGGAAAGACCTTGTATTTTCAATGGAAAAAGCCTGGAGAGAAAACCCCAGAAATATATGCGGTGAGTCTCAAAAATCCAGTCCCGGTCAAAATTACCCGGGAGCAGGTTTTAGATAATCCACCCGATGGCGGACAGCTCGGTGGCGGCCGTTTCCGCGGACGTGCTGGCTTCGGTTTTGGCCGTTTTGGTTCGCAATGGAGCTGGGATAAGAATCATCAGCGGTTGCTCATCACTCAAAATGGAGAAATTTTTCTCTACCGTCTGGCTGATAAAAAAATTCAACAGTTGGTGTCCGGCCCAGAAAGAACAAGCGGAGCCAGTTTTACCTTTGACGAGAAAGGTATTTACTTTTTAGCTAAGGAAAACCTTTATCTCCTGTCTCTGGCGGACGGTAGTCTAAAGCAATTAACCTCTTTTACCAGAGAGAAACCACCAGCTCCAAAAGCGCCCGGCGAAGTGGAAAAGTGGTATGAAGATCAGCAGCGGGAATTATTCAAGGAAGTTTTCAGGGTGGGTTTTGAAGGTGGCGAGCAATTAAGGCGTGGCCAGGACTTTTTGCCCCCTTTGAGCCAGCAGACAACCAGGAAAAAACCATTTTATCTAACTGAAAAGCAGCGGCTCCTGGCGGCCGAGCCCTCACCCGATGGGAAGCATGTTCTTTTTATGCTGAACGAGGATCTGGGAGCAAAAACAGCCATGGTTCCAGCTTATGTAACGAGGTCAGGATATACAGAATCAGTCCCTTCTCACACCAAAGCCGCCGAAAACCCAGCGGCCTATAAGCTGGGCGTCATGAAGACCGATACCGGTGAAGTTACCTGGATTGACTACGGTCAGGGCGAGCGTCAGATAAATCCGGGCCAGTGGCTGTGGTCTCCAGATGGCAAAAAATGCCTCCTTCAGGGAGAAGCTGAAGACCGCAAGGATGCCTGGCTCTGGCTTCTTGACCCGGCTACGGGGAAAACCACGCCGGTTGAAAATGTTCATGATGAGGCCTGGGTGGGGCCGCTTGGTTTGACCGGCATTGTCTGGTGGCCGGACAGCCGCCACGTCTCGTATATTTCCGAGAAGTCAGGTTATGCCCAGCTTTACGAACTGGCCATTGACACCCGGGAAATAAAGCCCCTTACCCAGGGCAAATATGAAGTGACTCAGGCTTTTCTCTCCAGAGATGGCCAGAAAATCTACTTTGTCTCCAACGAAGTTCATCCCGGTGAAAGGCACCTTTATCAGCTGGATCTTAAAACGCAGAAGAAGACGCAGCTTACAGCTTTAACCGGGCTCAATGAATTTTATCTCTCGCCCGATGAAAAGGCAGTGGCCATCATTCATTCTTATTCCAATCTCCCGCCAGAACTTTATCTCCAAAGCCTGCTGCCGGCTGGCCAGCCGCGGCAGATAACGCTGTCGACCACTGATGAATTCAGAGCCTACCCCTGGTATGACCCCGAAATTGTCACTTTCGAGGCGCGGGATGGAGTCAGAATTTATGCCAGGCTGTTCAAACCGGATAACCCGCGTCCCGGGCTGCCTGCTGTCGTTTTTATTCATGGTGCCGGTTATCTTCAGAATGCTCACCGCGGCTGGAGTACTTACGACCGTGAGTATATGTTCGATAATTTCCTGCGCGACCATGGCTATTATGTTCTCGATGCCGATTACCGCGGAAGCAGCGGCTACGGTCGTGATTTTCGCACCGGCATTTATCGTCACATGGGTGGTAAAGATCTGGATGATGTGGTGGATGGAGCTAAATTTCTGATTAATAATTATCAGGTTAGTCCTGAGGCCTTTGGCTGCTTTGGCGGAAGTTATGGCGGTTTTCTGACGCTCATGGCTATGTTTAAAACCGAAGTGTTTAAAGCTGGCGCGGCACTCCGGCCGGTGACTGATTGGGCTCACTATCATCCAGCTTACACGGTGGATATCCTCAATCTGCCACAGAAAGACCAGGAAGCCTACAAGCAGAGTTCTCCCATTTACTGGGCAGAAGGCCTCAAGGGTGCTCTGCTCATCTGCCACGGGATGATGGATACCAATGTCAATTTCCAGGATACCGTCCGGCTGGTCGAGCGTTTGATAGAGTTGGGCAAGGAAAACTGGGAGGTGGCTATTTATCCGGTAGAAAATCATTCTTTCCGGACAACTTCCTCCTGGCTGGACGAATATCGCCGCATTTTCAAGCTATTTGAGACCAATCTTAAAGGAAAATAAAAAAGCGAGCGACCTATCTGGAGCTGCTTTTTAGTTGTTTCTGACAGAATTCAATTTGTTCTCTGACTTTATCTTCCAGCTGAGGATCAAGGCTTCGAGCCTGCTCAAAATCGGCCAGTGCCCGGCGGTAATCTTTATTTAAAAAATAAGTAACCCCGCGGTTATAAAAGAAAGAAGCATTGTCTGGAGCCAATTCTGTTGCCCGGTTAAAATCAACTATCGCCCCGCTCAGATCCCCGGCTTTTATTTTTGATAGCCCACGATTATTGAAAGCCAGAGCTGCTTCAGGATTTAACTCAATAGCTTTCGAAAAGTCATTGATGGCTCCGGCATAATCTCCCAGGCGATGCCGGTCAACACCCCGGTTAATATAGGCGATGTAATTTTCCGGGTATAAATTTATCTCTTCTGTCAACCGGTCAATTTCTCCTCTAAGGCCCTCTTCTCCAGGCTCTTTCCTTTTAAAGATATCAACCTCATAATGAGCCGGCTGGCCGTGAGAAACCCAGAATTTTATCTCCTGCCCGGCCTGGCTGACCTCAAAATCAACGGCCTGATAAATATCCCTGAATTCTTTCCAGTAAACACCGGTATAATGGCCGTCATGGTCAAGTTCCGTAATCTCTAAGCGCGGGTGGCAACCGAGGAGGTAAATTTTGTCTCCGGAAGTTTTGAGGCTTAGAGTCAGAGGTCGATAACCAGCCCGGCGGCTGCTATAGGCGACTCCCTCCCCTATTAATTTTAAATTATAAACTTCTTTCGCTTGCAAAACCGGAGTATCGATCCGGTATTCATCCCTTAGTTCCCCGGACGTTGAATAGCGGCGAACAACTGGGAAATAGGTGAAGGCCAACAAAAGACAGCCAGAATTATCGAGAGCAAGCGAAACCGAATTCAGCTCTTCGAGGCTATGGGGAAGAGGCAGAGCCGTTCCAAAAGTAATGGGCTGACCGGCCTGACTGTAAATGGTAATAAGCGGTGCCTTTTTCTCGTGAACAAGGTGAGCCACATAAAGATTCCCGCTATCATCGACTGCAAAATCACCGACTTCTGCCGCTTTTTTCTTTTTCTTAATTGCTCCGGTGGTATCAAGATATTCAAAAACCTGTTTATCAGCTTCATAAGCAACCAGCCAGGCGCCATTTCTGGAGACTCTTATTTTTCTCACCAAATTATAACCACCTGGTTTATTCTGCTTCTGACCAAGTTCGGCTGCTAATTTTCCATCCAGACTGAATTTCAGAACAGGTGAACCGCTGGCTGAGCAATAAAGATATTGAGCCCCATCGCTGCTCCTGCCCCCGCTGATGAAGACCGGCGCTTTGAAATAATCAGACTTTATAGTTGTTTCAGAAGTCAATTCGATGGCCTTCTCGGGAAGAGCCAGTAGCCCCGTATCGGTAAGGAAAATTTCATCATAGACACGGACGCTGGTTGTCACCTGCTGCGGGGAAATAACCAAAGAGGCGGCTAGGCCAGCGGCTACCAGGCAAGGGCTAATCAAAAAAACTCCTCTTTTTCTCATTATCAGGGCAGATTAAATTATAATTCTTCTGCCTTATTTTTTCTCTCAATATGCCCTATCTTTTCTTCGTTTTGAGGCTAAATTCATAGTCTATAAAATCTAAGAAAGCTATTCTTTTCCTGTTCCCATCTTCAATCTGTATTTACCCAGGTAAGTAGGATTTTCCCGTGAAATTACCATTGCATAGAGGTTTGTAGTGAACCCCGAAAAGCAAGACACTTTTTCTCGCACCGAGAGATAGAGTTTTTTTCAAAAGAATAATCCATCTGGTTTAGCTTACAGGCTGTGGCTTTAACCTGGTTCATATCTGGGCTCCCTGCGAGGTAGCTTCCTGTGTTTGAGCCCATTGCTGAGCAAACTCTTCCGGACTTAGATAGCCCAGAGCCGAGTGGACATAAAGCCGATTATAGTCTTCCTCCATCCAGGCACCGATTCTGGCCTCAGCCTCTTCAAAGGAGCCGAACTCATTTAACCACAGCAG
>JAKPXU010000044.1 GCA_029571905.1 Acidobacteriota bacterium
TTCTTTTACCCGCTTGAAATCTCTTTCTCCTGTTTGATGATAAATGATAAGAGAATTTTTTAACTCCCTGAGGAGAGGCAAGCTTTCTATGATTCTATCGTTTAAAAATTTTGAGCCCTGGCTGCCACCAAAAACGAGCAGGGTCAAAATCGGCCCGGGCTGCTTGCGCTGAATCTGGTAGAACTCCAGTCTTACCGGATTGCCCAGCAGGAGGCCTTTACCCCTGAAATAGGGAAGTGAGGAAGGAAAAGAAACGACCGCTCGATCGGCAAAGTGGCTGAGCAAGCGGTTGGTAAAGCCGGGGAGGGCATTCTGTTCGAGAATCAGAGTAGGCTTTCTCAGAAAAGAAGCCAGCAGGACGACCGGACCGGAACTGAATCCACCCACCCCGATAACCAGGGCAGGCTGATAGGTTAAAATAATAATCAGTGACTTAGCCAGAGCCAGCGGCAACAGGGCCAACCCCTTAAGCTTTTTCCAGCCTTTGCCCTTCAATCCTTCTACGGGCAGGGTTAGATATGTCAGGGATTGCTCACTCATTATTCTTTTCTCAACTGCTCTCTGGCTTCCGATATAAATGAATTCTATTTCTGGCTCCAGTTCTTTTAGCTTCTGGCCAAGGACCACAGCTGGGTAGAGATGTCCGCCTGTTCCTCCTCCACAGATGATTACCCTTTTCTTACTCATAGCAGTGGTTTAGCCTCCACCCTTCTCTGGGAAATATTTAGCAGCAGGCCGACGGCCAGAAGGTTGCAAAGCAAAGATGAACGCCCATAAGAAATAAAGGGGAGTGGGATACCGGTCACCGGTCCCAGTCCAAGGACGACACTGATATTCAAAAGAGCCTGGATAGCCAGACTGATGGTCAGGCCATAAGCGATTAACTGATAATTTTGACGCGAAGCACGATCAGCTATCTTTAAGCCGCGGGCTAAAAAAACGAGAAAGAGTATGATAACAGCCAGGCTGCCAGCCAGGCCAGTTTCTTCACCAATGATAGCAAAAATAAAGTCAGTATGAGCGCAGGGCAGAAAATAGAGTTTCTGGGTGGAGGCTCCAAGACTAACTCCCAGCAGGCCACCTGACCCGATCGCTAACTGAGACTGTCTGACCTGAAAAGCCTTGCCCAGCATGTCCTTTTCGGGCTCTAAAAAACCATGAATCCGATTAAGGCGATAGTCGGCTGAAAAAAGAAACATAGTAAAGATAATACAGATCAAAAGCCCGGGAACTATAAAATATTTTAGTTTCACGCCACCAAGGTAAAGGGTAATAGCCGAGATCAGACAGACCAGGGCAGCTGTGCTGTAATCAGGTTCGAGCAAAATGAGCAGGACAAAAGCCAGGATGACCGCGGCTGGGATCAGGAGCGTTTTCCAGTGGTTAATCGTCTGGGCCCTGTCTGTGCAGTAATTGGCCAGAAAGACGATCAAAATGACTTTGGCCAGCTCTGAAGGCTGAAAGCGAAGGCCAAAAAATTGAAGCCAGCGATGGGCTCCGGCTACCGGAGGCATGGCCAGACACAGCAACAGCAGCACAAAAGTGAAAGCAGTCGCCAGATAAACCAGGCGTTTCCAGGTAAAGAACGGCTGCCGGATAGAAGCAATGATAATCATCATGATCAGACCAGCAATAGCAGCCACAATTTGCTGGGTTAGAAAATAGAAGCTCTGCTGGTATTTCTCCGCGGCCAGAATGACCGATGAACTGAAAACCATAATGATGCCAATAAGTACAAGAGCCAGAGTCGTGGCGAGAAGTGTTTTGTCGAAAGAATACCGCCTGAAAACTTCCATTATCTTTTCTCCTGGATTTTTCTCGCCAGGCGATTAACTTCTTTTTTAAACAACCGACCACGTTCTTCAAAATTCTTAAACATGTCCCAGGAGGTACAGGCAGGCGCCAGAAGAACTACATCTCCCGGGCTGGCCAAAAAGTAAGCCTTTTGCACCAATTCTCTAAAGCTCCTAGCTTCCTCCAGCGGACAAACTCCCTCGATGCTCTGTCTGATTTTCTCTCTGGCCTCGCCTATTAACAGTACTTGTTTGACTTTCCCTTTTAATGCGCGACGGAGGGGAGAAAAGTCTCCCCCCTTGTCGCGCCCCCCGAGGATAAGAATAATCGGCTGGTCAAAACTCTCGATAGCTTTAATGGTGGCATCAACGGTGGTCGCTTTGGAATCATTGACAAATAGCACACCCCTGATTTTTCTGACTTCTTCCAGGCGGTGTTCCAGTCCTCTGAAATTGCGGATGGCCTGCCTGATGGAGGTCAGGCTGGCTCCAGCCAGGCGGGCGGCCAGACTGGCGGCCATGACATTTTCCTGGTTGTGATCCCCTCTTAACCTGATATCATTGACATCTATGGCCGGAATTTCTTCCCCCAGTTTAAAAATAATCTTCGAGCCCTGGAGGTAGCAACCCCGGGATACTGAATGCTTTCGACTGAAAGCATAGAGTTCTTGTTTTTTTTCTTGTCTCCAGGCCCACAGGTGTGGATCATCACGATTTATGATTACCTGATCGTCAGGGTGACAATGATCAAAAAGTTTCTTCTTAGCCTGGAGATAAGCTTCAAAGGTCTGGTGCCAATCAAGGTGATTGGGTGATAAGTTGAGGAAAACAGCGATATCAGTCCTGAACTTTTCGGTGAATTCCAGTTGAAAACTGGACAACTCGGTTACTACCAGATGACCGGGCTTAACCTTATTGATAAATGAAATAAGCGGATGGCCAATGTTACCGGTCAGGTGAACCCTGAAACCGGCCTTTTTAAGCATTA
>JAKPXU010000066.1 GCA_029571905.1 Acidobacteriota bacterium
TTTGGAGGTTTAATTTATGCCATACGAATTCAAAAACAAAAAGGGAGTTACTTACTACCTGCATTCACGCGACGTCGAACTGCGCGGCGGCAAAAAGCAAACCATCTACTATTTTGCCAGAGATATCAGACCCGGTGCTCTCGACCAGGTACCGTCTGGCTATAAAGTGGTAGAGACAGCTAAAACCGGGATGCCGATTCTGAAGAAAGCCTGATTAACTTCGAAGTCGATGGGCAGGTAAATTACCTGCCTTTTAGGGAAGAGGAGCTATGTCGAGAAGGAGATAGCTCCTCTTCGCTTTTTTGTCCGGTCAGCTGAAACGATACTGGCGACCGGAAAGCTTTTTAACCTCGTCGGCCCACTGCCTGATAAAGCCTCTTTTTTATTGGTTAAATTTCAGTTTTAGTTATTCCTTCCCATAATATTCACCTGCCGATATAACGTCTAAATGTATTGGTTTTTATCATGTTTTTTGTCCAAAAGGACCAGCTAGGGGCTGTAGAAAATATTTTCAGGAGACATTAATTACCCCTTGGTTATTCAAAGCCTGGCGCTCCATTATCCAGGTTTCAATTAAAGCTATTAATCCTTTCCGGAAATATTTTCCAAGAAACTAAATTCCTGATTGTCTAATTATAGTGAGTAGTGACAGAACAAAAATTAAATCAAAAAACTAAAATAACAAAAAAATAGGGAGGAAAAAATGAAGAAAAGCAAGTTAGTTCCGTTACTAAGCTTTGTTCTGATGATCACTTTTATCTATTCACTGGCCAGTGCTCAAGCCGTTAACCGGCCAAAAGCAGGGCATCCGGGCTGGGGGCCACAGGTCTTAAAAGACGCCTTGCAGCTTACCCCGGAGCAGGAGAAAAAACTCGAAGAATTCCGTCAGGCAAGGCAGCAGGAAGCTAAAGTCCACCGGGAGAAAATGGACCAGCTAAGAACTGAGTTGAGAAAATTGATGGTTGATCCTAAGGCTGATGAGCAGAAAATTAACAGCTTGATCGATCAAATGGCCAGGGGCAGAGCTGATCGGATGAAAGCCTCATATAAGAATAGGAAAGAGTGGGAAAAGATATTTACTCCTGAGCAACTCAAAAAGCTGGAAGAATATCGTCAGGACTTCAGGCATCGCCGGGAAACGCGGCTGGACCGAGGGGGAAAAAGAGGCCGGTTGATGATGAGGCGAGGTGGTTTCGGGCGAGAGATTTATTAAGAAGCGGAAGATCAGGAAAACTCTGATGGGGGCAGGGAGAAGACCTGCCCCTTTTTATTTTTTCTAAAAAGGTTTCTGCGGAGACAACTATCCTCTAGCCTGTCCAGTTTCCAGGACATAAGTCCTGTTTTTTGGCCTTTTTTATAGCTATCTTCCCTGTTATATCTGGCATAAATCTTGCACCTGAAAAGGGTGAAAGGAGAAGAAGATGAAAAGAAAAAATTATTTAAGTCTGATCGCCGTGGTGCTTTTCTTCTTCTCGCTTAATCTTCCATCTAAAGCTCAGGACAGCTATTCTCCTTATTCTTTTGCCAGAATCAGTTATCTTCAGGGAGAGGCCAGGATCGAACGAGGCTCAGACCTGGGCGTAGAAGCAGCCGAGGTTAATTTTGTTCTGAGTAATGGCGATAAAATTTTGACGGACAATGGTCTGGTCGAAATAAGTTTTGGTCGAAATAACATTTTAAGACTCGATCGTTATTCAGCTTTGGAACTGGCCCGGTTACCCGAAGGGCAGAATGGAGATTATTCTCTTTATCTTCATCAGGGGCGAGCTTATCTCCGGATTAACTATCTGGAGCAAGAAAAATGGTTTTCAGTTCATACCGGTGATGCCTCTTTTTATGTCTTAGAAAACGGGCTCTATCGTTTCGAAGCAGACGGAGAAGATGGAACGGTAGCCCTGACTCTGGAAGGAAGTCTGGAGGCAGCTGGCCAGGAACACTCCCTGGTGCTTCAAGGAGGAGAATCTTTACTGGCTTATGAAGGAGAAATTGAACCTGGGGCCAGCTACCTGGCTTTTCAACAGGATGAATTCACCAGTTGGAATCAGGAGAGAGAAAGATTATTAGAAATGGCTTCAGCTCCTGGCTCTGGCTATCTGCCATCAGAAATCCGGGAATATGAGTCTGAGCTTTCTTCTTCCGGTCGCTGGGTTTACGAGCGGCCTTATGGTTATGTCTGGGTACCTTCAGTTACGCTCATTGACTGGCGTCCTTATCTGGTCGGGCACTGGACCTGGTACCCGCGTATTGGCTGGACCTGGATTTCAGCCGAACCCTGGGGCTGGGCGGTTTATCATTACGGACGGTGGCACTGGCGGCTGGGCCTCGGTTGGTACTGGATTCCCACTGTTCATTGGGGGCCAGCCTGGGTTCACTGGTATTATGATGCCAGTTACGTTGCCTGGTGTCCCCTTAGTTATCATAACCGGCCGCTAGTCGTTATTAACAATCATGTTTATGAACGTTATAACGACGCTTATTATCCTGTAAACTCAAGAGCGCTGGTTATAGTTAAAAGGAATCAACTTCAGTCGCCGCATTCAGTCAGGGCAGCCGTTCGACCGGCTGAGCTGGGAGCAGTGGAAAGAATTAAGTTGCAGGAAAGACAACCTAACTGGCGGCCGGTAACCGGCAGCCGTCTTCAGCCATCTTCTCTGTCTTCTCCAGCGAAGCTATCAGGTAATACAATTAAAGAGCGTGGATCAGTATCGAAGATAGGGCTAAAAGCTGCTGTCCGGCAGCCATCAAGCCTGGCAACCAAGCCTGCCCAGGGAAAGACCGTGATCAGCAGCCGGCAGAACTCAAACTTTCCCTCCAGAACGAATATCGAACAGAGAGTTAACAGGGGCAAAGCTAGTCAGAGCTATCACCCCTCTTCGGTTCAGGCCGGGAGAGAGGTCAGATCCACCAGCCTTCAAAGGGAGAAAGTTGAAGTGCGGTCAGCCAATCAAGCCAGAACCCCCGCTTCTTATAGCCCAAGGGGGTCAATTTCCAGGTCTTCTGGTCCAGCTCAAGTTAGAGCAAAAGATGATAATAGCCAGCGGATCCGTTCTTCAGTCAAAACCGCCTCGCCTGACAGGCTGAAAAGCGCCACTTCACCCGGCACCAGTTCCAGTACCAGAAATGGTTCCAATAGCTCCAAGGGTAATACCGTTCACCGGCAGCCTGCCCGCCCTCAAAATAAAAAGGGCTGAAACGGCCTCACATTTTTCTTTACTTTTAATAAAATCAGTGATATAAAGATTTCTTCCAGTCCATTCTAAAGGAAAGGACAAGAGGAAGAATCCTAAAACTTTAATTTTATGAACTAGAAATGGAGGTATAGGCGATGACTTCCTGGAAAAAGGTTGCACTTTGTATCATCCTGAATATTGGTCTTATTACCCTCGGCTCATTGATTGCCTTCAGCCAGCAGGCAAGTACTTCTGCCCAGGAACAGGAAAAAGTGTTTGAAGGTACAGTCAAAACGGCGGTTGGCAAATATATCTATATGCCTGAAGCTAAAGGTCTGGACATTATTATCGCTGGTAATGTTGAGGGTGGGGTAGAAAATCTGATTGGCAAACAAGTTAAAATATCAGCAAGCCTTTTACCTGATAAGGCTAATCTGGCAGTGGCCAATTCTATCGAGCTTAAAGATGGAACCAGTTACCGCAGCATTTATACGCGTTCCGTGGAACCCGATTACAGTGATTATTTTCCCCCGAGTGCCAGAGATCAGTATGTAGCTCTGAATATTACCGCCATTAATAAGCCTGATGAATGGCAGGGGAAGACTAATGTTAGAGTCTACGGCCAGCTGCAGACATCGGAAGTTAAGCAGGGTACTGCCACTGTCCCGGTTACTCACATTGTGATCCAGGATAAGAAAGGCAAAGAAATCGCCAGGATTATTGTTAATAGCATAACTGATTATGCCAGATTTTATATTTCCAAATTAAGGCTTTTTGATCACTTCTGGTTTTACCTGAATGTTAAAGATCAGGTTGATAAAAAAGTCACTGCCAAGACTAAAGAAATTTTCTCAGCTGATGTCGTCTTCTGCGGGCTCTATTAATTTTTGTTTTTGCTGATTAAAGAAAAGGGGAGTTAATTCTCCCCTTTTTTGTTTTAGCCTACCTTGTTTATGAATAAAAATTCCGGATGACTTCGTTTAAGGTGAAAATATTTTTTACCAGGTTTCCTTTAAAGTTCAGAAATAAAACCTTCCTTTTTTTGGACTGAAGGGCGGCCAGATCGCCCAGGGCCTGGGCTCTAAACAGTCGATTAAAAGAAGGAGCGGTTGGCGGCCAGTCCGGTTTAGCAGGAATGACCAGTTCACGGTTATCATCATAAAAAAGGCCAAGAAAATGTCCCTGGCCAGAGTCTCCCTTATGGAGCTGACCAGTGGAATGAAGATAAGCCGGGCCATAATTCCAGGTACAGGGCAGATGGGTTTTTTCAGTAATTTGCCTGGCCAGATTATCCAGGGCACTATTCAGATTTTCATCTGAAGGCAAAAAAGCCAGGACACTTACATAGCCAGATGGTTTATCCCGATCCAAAAGCAGAGATTTTAAGGCTTGCTCTATTTCCTGGCTGTTTTCACTGGATAAGTAACCTTCCAGGCTGGTAATTTCTGGCTGCTCAAGGAGCTCTCTGGTTTTCTTTTTGGTCAGCTCGACATCAGGCTGATCGAAAGGATTGATCTTAAGAAAATAGCCAGTGATGGCTGTAGCTATTTCCCAAACGAAAAAGTCCTCAGCTAAATCGCGGGGTGAAATGTTAAGATGAAGGCAGGGAAGGCCTGACTTTTCAACATTCTCCAGACGTTTTAGCCAGAAGGGATCATTTTCAGCTTTCAGACTGAAAGTGACAAAGATCCTGTCGCGGGAGTAAGCTTCATGTGAGATGGGCAAAGGTTCAAGAACTGGCACAATCCCCTGGCCTTCCTTCCCTGTGCTTTCTGCTATTAACTGCTCCAGCCAGCGGCCAAAGGCAACCAGCCTGGAGGGCATGACGAGAGTCAGCTTATTAAAGCCAAACGAGTAGAGAGTGCCCAGAATCGTCCCCAGAATAACTCCAGGATGCTGATCCTTAAAGTCGAGAAGATCAGACTGGCTATCTTCGGCCGCAGCCGAGAAGGCTTCAAGATCAACACCCATCAAGGCGGCCGGCAGCAGACCGAAAGGTGATAGGGCAGAAAAACGGCCTCCGACATCGGGTAAGCCAGCTATGATCTGCTTTAGCCCTAGTTTCTGGCCTAAAGCCTCAAGTGGAGTCTGTGGGTCGGTTATAGCTATAAAATCCTCCGAAGCCCTTGGCCCGGAATTTTGTTCGACCTGATCGTAGAAAAATCTAAACAGGTTAATCGTTTCTGCTGTTGTGCCGCTTTTAGATGAGACCAGAAATAAAATCTTCTCCTTTGGTAAGGCATCTCTGACCCGGCTGACAGTTAAAGGACAGGTTGAATCGAGGACGGAAAGAACGGGAAAGTCTGGTTTTAAAGGGTAGATCTGGCTGATGACAGCTGGAGCCAGGCTTGATCCACCCATTCCCAGGAGCAGAAGGCGGTTGTAACCAGCGTTCTTAATCTCTCCGGCCAGCGTTATATACTGGGAGAAAAAAGGCCTGGTCCGTTGAAGACTGTCCAGCCAGCCCAAACGATTAGAGATTTCTTCATCTTGGTCTTTCCAAACTGTAAAATCTCTCTTTAGGATTCTTTCAACAATCTGATTTTCTTTTAAATTATCAAACGAAGCCTGAATGGCGCTTTTGAACTTTTCAATATTTTTAAACTCTGATAGCTTCATAATTTTTTAATTATACAATATTGATCAAAATTTCAATCGATCTCGAAATTAATCATCTTCCTCTTCTGGTTGGGGAGAATCTTTTACCTGATCAAGAAGGCTCAGATCAGGATGTTTCAGATGGAAACCTGTAACCTGTTGATAAGCTTTGGCCAGCCGCAGAGCCTGACCTTCTTCAAAAAGATTAGAGATAAAGGTTATGCCCAACGGGTGCCCTCTATCATCAAAACCGCAGGGGACGACTACGGTTGGCTGTCCGGTCAAGTTGGTCAGTAGCAGGCTGGGCCCCCAGGGTGTATCCAGATAAACATCAATTTCTTTAAGCTTCGAGGCCAGTTGCTCAATTAGCAGTGTCCTCAGCCGGTTAGCTTGAATATATTCTACGGCTGGAACAAATCTGGCTTGCCTGAAGATATTAGGCCAGGCGTCCCGCCCCTGCCTGACCATGAGTTCATCCTGATTGGTTCTGGTCAGCTCGTCGAAGGCAGCTGCTGCCTCGACATTAAGAATAAAACTGATCATCTCTGGATCAATTTCAGGTAGCTCTATTTCCACCAGGTCAATGCCCATAGAGGACAGAGTATCAAGAACAGCCAGATACTTATCCTTATGGCGACGGGCCTCGTCAAAACTCTTTTTATAATAGCCAACCCTGACTTTTTTTAAATCAGATTGTCCATCGTAAGAAAAAGGCAGGTCAAAAACGGTGCAGTCTTTTCCATCGGGCCCGATGATAGCCTGAAAAATTAGAGCCAAATCTTCAACTGAACGGGCCATTGGTCCAACTTTATCCATACTCCAGCTCAGAGCCATAGCTCCATAACGGCTGACCCGGCCAAAAGTTGGTCTGAGTCCCGACACTCCGCAGCGAGTAGAAGGAGAGACAATCGATCCCCAGGTTTCAGTCCCGATGGCAAAACCCACCAGTCCAGCAGCTGTAGCTGAAGCTGAACCGGCGGAGGATCCGCTTGAACCCTGATTTGGATCCCAGGGATTGCGGGTCAAGCCACCGAACCAGACATCACCCCAGGCCAGTTCTCCCATGCTCAGCTTGGCGACCAGAACAGCGCCGGCTTGAGTGAGTTTTTTATAGACTGTGGCTTCTTCCTCCAGACTTTGGTTTTTATAAATTGGAGAACCCCAGGTAGTAGGATAGCCCTTGACTGCCAGCAAGTCTTTCAAGCCGTAAGGAATACCATGGAGTGGCCCGCGATAGATTCCGCTGGCCAGCTCTTCATCGGCCTGCCTGGCCTGTTTTAAAGCCAGCTCCTCGGTCAGGGTAACGACACAGTGCAATTTTGGCCCGTATTTCTTCAGTCGATCAAGGTAAATCCTGGTAAGATATTCTGAACTTATTCTTCTATTTTTTATCAGCCAGGCCAGATCGGTTACTGGATAGAAAGCCAGCGCCTCTTCAGTCTCCGGTACTTCCACGTTGACTGGTTCGTCATAGATAAACCGTTGGTCAGCCTGAAGTTTTTTAAAATCAAAATCAGCTGGTAAGGGGTTGAAAATCAAGGCCGGGGAAACAGAATTCTCTAAATGAATCTGCCTCATTTTTTGGTAACTGGCCAGATTTTCCTCCAGGTTGGATAACATCATCTGCTTTTCCTGATGGGTAAAGTTAAGTCCGGAGATTTTAGAGGCAGAGGAAATATCCTGGATAGTGATTGCTTTGCCCTTGGTGTAATGAAGAGCAAAGGCCCCTCCAATAACCAGAATGACAGATAATATCACTGCAATCAGCGGCCAGGAATCTGAACCTGAATGAAAGCTGGATTTCATATTTTTTCTCCTTCCTTCCTCTTATTTTAATGATTATATTTAACCCCATATTTATCAGACAGGTCAAGAAGACATCCGGGCCTGCCTCCTGATTAAATGAGGAAAAATCATATTGACTTATTTCCATCGGTAGTATACTTTTCTTTTCAACGCCTTTGGATGGAGAAATTTATAGTGACTGACCCTGACAGGAAGCGAGTAACTTTGCTCAATGCAGGCAGCAAGTTTTATCGCTATCTGGTTCTGGCTTTTGTTGCTTCGCTTTCTTTTGGTTGTTATTTCGCCTACGACATTGTTTCAGCTATTGCTCCCTCGCTGATAGAAGAATTGCAGACTGCCAGGCAGACAGTCGGCACTTTTTTTACCATGTATTCTCTAGCCGCTATTCTGGCTGTTCTTATTGGCGGTATTCTGGTTGATAAACTGGGTACGAGAAAAGCCAGTTTGCTTTTTTCCTGCCTGGTTCTAATCGGAGCTATCATCGTCTGGAAGGCCAGAAGCATTCCAGTTTTTTTCCTGGGGCGGTTTATTTTTGGGGCAGGCTCGGAACCATTGATCGTGGCTCAAAGTGCCATGCTGGCCCGCTGGTTTAGAGATAAAGAGCTGGCTTTTTCCTTTGGAGCGACTCTAACTATTAGCCGGCTTGGTTCTCTTTTTGCTTTTAATACCGGAGAGCTCATTGCCAGTTATTATGGTAGCTTTCGTTATGCCTTGTTGGCAGCTGTTTTAGCCTGCGGCCTTTCTCTTGTTGGCAATATTATCTATGTGATTCTGGATAAGCGAGGTGAAAAAGTTTTAAAACTTAAAAACGAAAATGTTGCTGAAAAAATTAATCTAAGAGAGATAAAAGAATTCAAACCAACCTTCTGGTATATAACTGCTCTCTGTTTTACCTTTTATTCAGCCATTTTCCCCTTTATTGCCTTATCCACGGATTTCTTTGTGGATAAGTGGGGCATTGCCCGGGCGGCCGAATCTTCTGGTGGGTTCTTAGCTCAGGTTTTTAATAATTTTCTGCATATGTTCAGTACAGCCGGTGGGATTAGTTCGATCATTATTTTCGCTTCAATGATTTTCGCTCCCCTGGCTGGGGGATTTATTGACCGGATTGGCCGTCGAGCCAGTCTGATGGTTATTGGCTCTTTGATTCTTATTCCTTGCCATTTGCTAATGGGCCTGACCAATATCTACCCTGCCTATCCAATGATTCTTCTGGGACTGGCTTTCGTCCTGGTTCCAGCCGCTCTGTGGCCATCAGTGCCGCTGGTGGTCAGGGAAGAAAGGACAGGAACAGCTTTTGGCCTGATGACTGCCATTCAGAATATTGGCCTGGGGCTGTTCCCTCTGCTCAACGGCTGGCTGCGGGATCTGACTCATTCTTATACGGCTTCTTCCTTTATGTTTGCCAGCCTGGGTTTGGTTGGTCTTATATTCTCCTTACTTTTAAAGAGAGCTGACTCAAGGGAGGGAGGGAGGCTGGAGGCAGCCCGGTCTAAGAACTGAACCTGGTTGACGCTTTTAATTAGCCTCAAGGTCTGGGGCTGGACTGAATTAATTCAAAACTGACCGCCCTGAGCGAGCTGTAACCAGACCTGCCTTGTCCTCGGCCCATCAAATTCGCACAGGAAAATCCCTTGCCAGCGGCCGAGCTGAAGCTCCCCGTCTTCCACCACCAGCTGGAGTGAACTACCTACAATTGAGGCCTTGACGTGAGCGGCAGAATTCCCTTCCAGATGAGCATAAGGCAAATTATCAGGCACCGCTTTTCTCAGAACCAGCAGAATGTCAGCTGCTACATCCGGATCAGCATTTTCATTGATAGTCAAACCGCAGGTAGTATGTGGAACATAGATCAGAGCAATTCCCTTCTTTAGGTTACTGTCTCTGATAACCTGAGCTACCCTGTCCGTTATGTCAATCAATTCTTCTTTCCTGGCGCTCTGGATCTCCATTTTAAGCATTTTTTCCCCCTAAAAAAATTTTCTGAATTTTTCTAAAAATAAGCTTGACAGTAGACTTTGTCTGGAATTATATTGAGACATGAAAGCACAACA
Source organism: Acidobacteriota bacterium (assembly GCA_029571905.1). GTDB lineage: Bacteria > Acidobacteriota > Aminicenantia > Aminicenantales > Saccharicenantaceae > Saccharicenans. Next base: position 9,629 of record JAKPXU010000066.1, read on the forward strand.
TTTAGTATTCAAGGGCTCATTATGACGCAAGATATTGTTTTTCAATATTTTCCTTTTTTCATTTTAAATAATAGCATAAAACCTGAATTGGGAGTGAGCAACCCAGACTGAGCCAAAGAAAAATTAAAAGGAGTTAAGAATGGTCAAAACCAACAAAATTTCCAGGATTAAAAAAAGGGATGGTTCAATTGTCGATTTTACCCAGGAGAAAATCACCAAGGCCATTTATAAAGCCATGTGTTCTCAGGGCCTGGATGATTATCTGGAAGCTCAACACGTCTCCGATATTGTTGTCTTTATGCTGGAAGAAAAGTTTGGCGGTTACACCATTCCCTCAGTTGAGCAGATCCAGGACATAGTCGAAATGGTCCTGATGAAGCAGGGTTATCATGAAGTGGCCAAATCTTACATCCTTTACCGGGAAAAGCATAAAGCCATCAGAGAAGCCAGAGAAACCGGGCTCAATCTGGAGCGCCTGATAAAAGATTATATCAATGATCAGGACTGGAAAGTCCGGGAAAACAGCAATGAAGGCCAGGTCAGTTTTTCTGGGCTCAATGCCAGGATTTCGGGAGAGGTACTGGCCAATTTTGCCCTGAACAATTTATATTCAGAACGGATAAAAAAGGCTCATCAATCAGGAGAATTTCATATTCATGATCTCTCTTACCCGATTGTGGGTTATTGTGCAGGCTGGTCAATGGAAAATTTGCTGAGAAAGGGCTTCGGACATGTCCCGAATCAGGTTCATTCTCATCCAGCCAAGCACCTCGAGACAGCTACCCTGCACATGGTCAATTATATCGGCACGATGCAGGCCGAATTTGCCGGAGCTCAGGCTTTTTCCAGTGTTGATACCTTTCTGGCGCCTTTTGTGAGATCTGATCATTTGAGCTATCAGCAGGTCAAACAGGACATGCAGAAACTGGTGTTTGGCCTGAATGTTCCTTCACGCTGGGGTTGGCAAACTCCCTTTTCCAACCTGACTTTTGACTGGACGGTGCCTGAGGATCTTAAGAATAAGAAAGCGATCGTAGGAGGCCAAGAGCTTGACTCCTGCTATGGCGATTATCAGGCGGAGATGGATCTCATTAACCGGGCTTTCCTCGAGTTGATGATCGAGGGCGACCAGAAAGGCCGGGTCTTCACTTTTCCCATTCCGACCTATAACCTGACCAAAGATTTTGATTGGGACAGCCCGAATGCCCGTCTGCTCTTTGAAGCTACGGCTAAATATGGCATCCCCTATTTCCAGAACTATATCGGGACCAATCTCAATCCTGGCGACATCAGGGCGATGTGCTGCCGCCTGAACCTTGATATGAGGGAACTGAAAAGACGCCCCGGTAATATGTGGGGAGCAGGCGACCAGACCGGTTCAATCGGGGTGGTTACCATCAATTTGAACCGCATCGGTTATGAGGCTAAATCAAAAGAGGAGTTTTTCGACAAACTCAGGGAGATGATGACTCTGGCCAAGGAAGCCCTCGAAACCAAAAGAGAAGTGGTTAATAATATGCTGGAGCGGGGTTTGATGCCCTATACTAAAGTTTATCTTGGCCATTTTGAAAATCACTTTTCGACCATCGGTATCTGCGGGATGCATGAAGCCTGCATGAATTTCCTGGGGAAAGGAATAGGGACACCCGAAGGCAAAGAATTTACCATTGAAACGATGAACTTTATGAGAGAAGTACTCAAAGATTTTCAGGAGGAAACCGGGCATCTTTATAATCTTGAGGCCTCACCGGCCGAATCAACTTCTTATCGCTTGGCCCGGCTGGACCGAGAAAAATATAAAAACATTTATACCTCCGGCACCGATCGGCATCCTTATTTGACCAATTCGACTCAGCTCAACGTGGATGCCACCAGGGATATTTTTGAGGCCTTAAAGCACCAGACAGATATCCAACCCCTTTATACCGGAGGAACAATTTTTCATGCTTTCTTACCAGAAGCTGTAGATTGGCAGACCTGCCGGCGGCTGGTGCAGAAAATAGCTGAAACCAGGCTGCCTTATTTCAGCATTACCCCGACCTTTAGCGTTTGTGAGAATCATGGCTATATCCGTGGTGAACAGCGCGTCTGTCCCGAGTGTGGGCACGAAACAGAAGTCTATTCGAGGATTGTTGGCTACCTGCGGCCGATAGCTACCTGGAATGACGGCAAGAAGCAGGAGTTTGATGAACGGACTACTTTTACCAAGGTAAGCTGATATTTAAGAGTCAAAAAACAAGTTTAAGTTCCTGGTAAAATTTGAACAAAAAAGGAGCAGAAAAGATGGATTTTCTGGTTTTTACTCTTCCCGGCTGCTCTAAGTGTGACCGGCTTAAGGAGTTCATGCTGGCCAGCGAGATGACATACAAAGAATATGATGTAAGCAGTAAAGAAGGACGGTCTAAAATCAAGGATTACATTAAGATCCTGCGGCGGGATGAATCGGGGGCAATCATCATCCCGACCTTGATTGCAGAAGAAAACGAGACAGTGGTTGGAGTTTTGAATTCGGCTGAGGAGCTGGAGGAGTGGTTGAAATCAAGGGCTTAGAAAAGTTCGCTTCTAAAGACTTTCCAGGGTATATCTCTTCAACTGTCTTTTTGGGCGGCTGTAATTTTCGATGTCCTTTCTGTCATAATTCTGATCTGGTTTTGCATCCAGCCAGTCTGCCCTCAATTGACCCCAATTTTTTCCTGAGCTATCTTGATTCGAGGCGAGGCTGGCTCGATGGTCTGTGTCTGAGTGGAGGTGAGCCGTTTCTTCATGACGACCTGGAAGTTCTGGCTAGAATTATTAAAGGTCGTGGTTACCAACTAAAAATTGATACAAATGGCAGCTTTCCCGACCAGCTCGAACAGTTTATTAAAGAAGGGCTGGTGGATGCCATTGCCATGGACATAAAGGCACCCCTGGACCGCTATCAGGAAGTGGTCAGGACGGCCGTTGATGTGGGAAAAATCAACCAGAGTGTTATGATTATTAAAAATTCCCGGCTTGACTATATTTTTAGAACGACGGTCGTCCCCGGGATTCATCAAGAAAAGGATTTGCTGGCCATCGGCGAGTGGTTAAAAGGAGCCAGAGTTTTTCAGCTGCAGCAATTTTCCTCGCAAAAAACAATTGATCCTGATTATCTTAAAATCAAACCATTCCCGCCTGAGCAGCTCTTATCCTGGGCTGAGCTTCTTAAGCCCTTTTTTGTCGAGGTCAGAGTGGAAGGCCTTTAAAAGGAGGAAGAAAATGAAAATCCTGGTTAAAAAGATAAAACCAGAGGCGAAAATGCCTGTCTATAATCACCCGGGCGATGCTGGCCTTGATCTTTTTTCCTGCGAGACCCTGACCATAGGTTCAGGGGAAACGGTGGCAGTGCCGACTGGCCTGCAGCTGGCTATTCCTTTCGGCTATGCTGGCCTTATCTGGGATAAGAGCGGGCTGGCTCTTCAAGGGCTTCATCGCCTGGCTGGCGTAGTCGATGCTGGTTACCGGGGAGAAGTCAGGGTTGTCCTAACCAATTTTGGCCAGAAGCCTTTTGTTATCAGCGAGGGAATGAAAATTGCCCAGTTGCTTATCCAACCAGTAGAAACCCCGGAGCCCGTTGAAACTGATAATCTTGATGAGACAACCAGAGGAGAAGGAGGTTTTGGCTCAACGGGCCTTTTCTAGCTCTTTTGCACCTCAGACCTATTTGAAACCTACTGGTACTTGCCCATGATGTAATTCTGAAGATGTTCGATCGTCACTTTCTGAGTCGAAATAATTGACTTGACCACATCACCAATGGAGATCACACCGATGAGTTTCCCGTTATCCAAGACCGGCAAATGACGTATTCTTTTTTCAGTCATGAGAGCCATGCATTCTTCGGCAGAGACCTCTGGTCCAACATAATAAATTTCAGTCGACATGATGTCTTTAACAGGAGTGTCGAGCGAAGATTTGCCTTTAAGCATGACTTTACGAGCATAATCTCTTTCGGAAATAATTCCCACTACCTGGTCTTTTTCGACCACAATCAATGCCCCGATATCTCTATCAGCCATAACTTTAAGTGCTTCATAAACGGTAGCTTCTGGAGAAATTGTCCAGATCTCAGGCCCTTTTTGCTCAAGCATTTGTTTGACGTTGATCATTCGCCCTCCTGAAAAAATAATTTGCCCTCACAATTTATTTCATCCAAATTACGCTCTGATCCTTGCCCCGGGGAAACTTCTAAGCCCAGACTTTTTATAATCTAATTTTTGTTAACTGTCAAATGAAGGCTGGCTAGGCAGGTAAAGGCGTCTCTGGTTGACGGCCACAAGAATTAATCAGTCAAAATAACCAGTCAGGTCATCGCGGTTGAGTTTTTGTTCCAGGGCGACCCTGGCCACTGCCCGGGCGACACTGCGGTGCAGGCCTTTATCCAGTGGGTCAGGCACAATATCACGGGCGGGAACATAATCAGCAATGGCTCTGGCCGCCGCCAGCAGCATGTCGGTGGTTATCCTGGGAACGTTAGCATCAACTGCTCCTCTAAAAATTCCCGGGAAGCCAAGGACATTATTGATAGTTTTGCCGTCGGCGGCAAAGATTGCACCTGCCTCCAGAGCCTCTTCTGGCTCTATTTCGGGATTAGGATTGGAAAGAGCCAGAATAATCTGGCCGGTCCTGACCATTTCTTTCTTTATTAAACCCGGAGTGCCGGTGGTGGCAATAACAACATTGCTTCTGGTCATTATTTCCTTTAAGTCTGAAATCAACCCTCCAGCCTCCTTCAGCCTCTGGCTGGCTTCAGGATTTATGTCGGCACCACGAATCGGCTTATTGAGATAAAACATCAGCATTTTAGAGATAGCCAGTCCTGCTGCTCCGAGACCGATGACACCAATCTCACAACTGGCCAGATCACAGCCGGTCTGCCGAGAAATATTCAGAAGAGCGGCAGTAACGACGCAGGCTGTACCATGCTGATCATCATGCATGACCGGAATCTGGAGCCGCTGCTGAATTTTTTCTTCAATATAGAAGCAGCGTGGCGCGGAGATATCTTCCAGTTGGATGGCGCTGAAAGTTGGAGCAAAATTGACCACACTTTCCACAATTTTATCAGAATCTTTGGTATTCAGCAGAATTGGCATGGCCGACAACCCGGTCAGAGTTTCCATCAGGCTGGCCTTGCCTTCCATGACTGGCATGGCTGCTAATGGTCCTACATCTCCCAGACCGAGAACAGCAGTGCCGTCGGTCACAATAGCAACCAGATGCCTGATAGCTGTATAGCGTCGGGCCAGGGTCGGATTATTTTTAATCAGCAGGCTGACCTCGGCTACGCCAGGGGTATAAACTTTTCTGAGCACACTGATATTGTTAATTTCATAGCGGCTGCGGATGGCAATTTTGCCGCCCTGATGCATCTCCAGCACCTCATCCCTGACCTCCAGCAGTTCCGCCTGGGGGTAAGCCTGAACCGCTTTGACTGTTCTCTGGAGATGAGCTTCGTCGTCAACAAAAATGGTAATATCCCGTATCATGAAATTGGTTCCCATGTGAATAGTTTTGATTTCACCTACATAGGTATTCTCTGCACCAAGAACAGTCAACAGGCCACCCAGGACTCCTGGCTTTTGCTGCAGCCGGCATCTTAAAGTGCGAACTAATTTGTCTTCCCACCACATAGGCCATGCTCCTTTTTTTCGATCTTCAGGGATTAAGCTCTTAGATTATATAACTTAAGCCCACTGGATGTAAGATGATGTGCTAAAGAAGGCAGGATTTTTATTCTTTCTTACGGCAAAATTGATAATAAAAGATTGGTACAACCAGAAAAATAAAAAAGGCAGAGGTGGTCAGACCACCCAGAGTAGCCAGAGCCAGGCTTGACCAGATTTGCTTCTGACCGGTATCAAGCTGGATTAAAATCATGGGCAGGAGGCTAAAAACCGTAGTGGAGGTAGTCATAAACACCGGGCGCATTCTTTCTATCGTTCCTTTTATAATAGAATCAACGAATCCAAGCCCAGAGTTTTTTTGCGTTAGATTGATATGGTCGACTAAAATTATAGAGTTGTTTATCACGATTCCTGCCAGGAGAATAACACCTATATAAGCTGAAGAATCAAAAGGATAGCCGGCAACGACAAAGGCCAGAAAAACACCGACCAGAGAAAGTGGAACGGACAGCATAATAATAAATGGCTGGATAAATGATTCATAGAGAGAAGCCAGAATTATAAAGATGATAATAAGGGCGGCGATTATCCCAAAGGTCAACTGGGCTTTTTCGCTGCTGGTCATCATATAACCAGATTCCATAGAAGCTGAAAAACCAGGAGGCAGGCTAAGTGAGGAAAAAATAGCCTTCCGGTAGTTTTCGGCTGCTTTATATGGCCCCTTAAATTCCCACATGACCATCATTTGAAATTGCTGGTTTTCCCGGTAAATTGAACCCGGGATTTCTTTTTCCTCAATTGTAATCAGGTCCTTGAGCCTGAGGTGCTGGCCGGAGATGGTAATGAGCTCTGATTCTTGCAGAGTTACCATATCCATATTCTCCGACTCGGGGAATTTGAGGTCAATTGATCTTTCTTTGTTATTAATAATTGCCTGCAAAGGCACGCCAAAAGTGCCGGCCAGTAAACTTTGGAGTTGATAGAAAAGATAATTTGGATCAAGGTCATACCGGGATAGGGCTGGCTGATTGAGTTTCAGGACATATTCAGTTGAGGAAATATCTCCTCCCCAGTAATACTTTCCGGTGATTGATTTGATATCGCCTATCCTGGGATTCTTGCCTAGTCTGGTTTCCAGATCAGCCGCAATATCCTGCAATTTCTTTAGATTGTAGCCATAAAAATTAATGATTGAGTCATAATAACGTCCGGCACTCATGGAGGAGTAGTAGCCCTGTGGGTCAAAACCGAAGACGCCAACGCTGACTCCGGCAAAGTTGGTAGCCAGCCGGATGAGTTCATCTTTGAGGATATAGGGATGGGCAGAATACTCGATTTCCGTTGGGAAAGTTATGCTGATATAAGCTGTCTCCCGGCCGACCCGAGTATCGATGGTTTTTTCGCAGGGATAAGTTAGTGCTTTCTCTTCAAATTTTTTAATCAGATCGTCAGTGGTCTCGAGGGGGGTGCCAGTGGGCAGACTCACCGAAACAGTCAGCCGGTCCTTTGAATACCAGCGAAAGAACTCGCCGATAACCACATTCTTTTTGAACAGACGGTAACTACCATAAGTTATCAGACAGACGATTAAAATTATCTCGATTGGATGCTTAAGACAGAAGCGAAGGACTTTGTCCACACTTAATCTGCCTGGCCTGCTTGGTTTTTTCTTTCTGACGAAGAGAAGCTTCGGGCTGAGGGCGGGGATAAGAGAAAAAGAGACCAGAAGGGAAGTTATCAGAGCGATGGTCATGACCAGGCCCAGCGGAAGGTAGTAGATTCGCAGACGACCCTGGAAAAAAGGAAAGCAGAAGAAAACTCCAATCGTGGTTAAAGTAGAAGCCAGAACTGGAGTGAAGACTTCTCTGGCCCCGCGGGTGGCTGCTTCAACCGGTTCCAGGCCTGATTCTCTCAACCTGAGAATATTTTCAAAGACGACGATAGAGTTATCGACAAACATGCCGAAGCCTAGAGCCATGGCTCCCAGGGTCAGCATATTCATGGAAATGTTGAAAAGATAAATGAAATTAAATGAAATTATGGTTGAAAAGGCAACTGAAGAAAGAATCAAAAGAGAAGGGAGCAGGCGGCGGATGACTATAAATATCATCAGAAAAATTAGAGCAGTAATGATAGTAATTAAAAGATAAAGATGATTTAGATTCTTTTGAATTTCCTCGCTCTCATCATCCACCACTCTAAAGACGAGATCAGAAGGCAAATTCTTTTTAATAGCTTCCAGCCGGGATTTTACCTCTTTAGCCACCTTGAGTGTATTTTTACCTTTTTCCTTGAGGACCTGGAGCATAATTGTCGGTTGCCCGTTAATGCGGTTTAGATAATAGATATCCGCATATTCCAGTCTAACCTCGGCTATGTCTTTGATTTGAATCGGAACTCCGCCCAGATGGGTGATAACTATCTCTTCAATACCTTTAATATCTCTGGGTGAAATAGCTACTCGCAAGAGGTATTCTTCCTGGCCCATTTTAATCCGGGCTGAAGGGTAAACTGCCAGAACGCGGCTCAGAGCTGAAGCTATCAGGTAAGGATGAAGCCCAAGGTCTTTCAACTTTTTCTGGTCGAGAGTGATCCTGACATTAAGATCAGAGCCGCCACTGACTTCTACCTTAGAAACACCGTTAATTGAGCCCAGGCCATTTTCCAGCTTGTCTTTGACCAGTTCTCTTAAAGTTTGGAGGGGGTAACTGCCCGAGATCGTATAGGTCAGGAAAGGCCGAACTCTGAAATCCTCCGGGACATAAGGTACTATCTCTGGCCTAACACCATAGGGGAGCTCGGGCAATGTCCGGCCTAACGCTTCTCTTAGAGCCAGATTGGCCATTTCCAGGTCGGTTTTCGGCTGAAATTCAACCGTGAGTCTGGACGTGCCTATCTCAGAGGTCGAGGTCAGTTTTTGCACTCCTTTTACCGACAGCACCGCTTCTTCCAGCAGAGCGGTAACTTGAGTCTGGATAACTTCAGGCGAGGTGCCTGGCCAGCTGGCTACTATATCGATCTGAGGAAAATCTTCCTGCGGGGCGAGCTCTAACTGAATATGGAACAACGAATAGAGGCCAAGAGCCAGAAGGGCCAGATAGATCATCAGGGTGGCCACCGGGCGTTCAATAAAGAATTTCATGGTATCTAATCATCTAATAAAATCAGGCCTCGCTTCAGGCCCGAGCACTTTTTCTTCTCAAAATTATATCTTCTACATACTCATAAAAAGTTGGGATTAAAACCAGCGTCAGGAAGAGTGACGAAGTTAGGCCACCGATGACAGCAATGGCCAGTGGCTGGAGCAGTTCCGCTCCCCGCCCCAGTCCTAAGGCCATAGGAATCAGACCGGCAATGGTGCTCAGGGAAGACATCATGATTGGTCTCAAACGGACCTGGCTGCCTTCAACCACTGCCGAATGCAAGTCCTTTCCCTGCCGACGAAGCTGGTTAATATAGTCAATCTCAACGATAGCGTTGTCAACGACAATTCCAATGAGAACAATGACCCCGATAATGGAGATAGCATTAATACTCTGGCCGGTTAAGAAAAGCAGAATTATTGTTCCGATTATACCCATCGGAACAGTTGTCATTATCAGAAAAGGATGAAGGAGAGACTCAAATTGAGCAGCCATAATCATATAAATAAGAACCATGGACATGATAAAGGCCAGAAGAAGCGATCGGAAGCTGGTTTGCATTTCTTCTCTTTCGCCGCCGAAGAGAAGACGATAGTCGGCCGGCATATTCATCTCGGCTATAATTCGCTGAATGGCTGGAACAACCTGGCTGAGTTTTTTACCACGCAGATTAGCCGTGATAACGATTTCCCTTTCCTGGTTTTCGCGTCTGATCTCATTCGGGCCAGCCGTTGGTTCATAGCTGACCAGTTCCCTGATGGGGATCAGCGAATTCTTATATGGGAAAAAGGAATTCAATATTTGCTCGATATTCTGTCGGGAGTTCCTTTCCAGAACAACCCGGACATCATATTTTTTTTCAAGCTCGCGGTACTGGGTGGATACAGTGCCCCTGATAGCTTCCACCAGATAACTGGCGATATCGCCAGGCGACAGCTCGGGATATTTTTCCAGATTTTCCTTATTAATCGTGATTAAGAGCTGCGGTTTACCCTGCTGCAGGTTAGGATTGACATCAACCACCCCGGGTAGTTGTTCGAGCTTGCCGGCAAACTCCAGAGCTATCCTTCTGAGTTGTTCCAGATCTTGCCCCTTAACCTTTAGATTAAGCTCATTAGAGCTCAGGGCTAAAAATTCACCAAGAGTTGTCTGTTCTCGGCTAACTGAATATTTGACATCGGGCAACCTGGTCAGATAGCTCCTGGCTTCAGCCATCATTTTATTCATCAGTTTTGGATTTTTTAATTCGACTGAAACTTCAGCTGAGTTAACTGACAGATCGGGCCGATAAGATTGTGCGGCTGAAACCAGGCCGACCTGAGAAAAAACCCGATTAATGCCCGGTTTATCTTTTAGCCAGTTTTCCAGCCCGGCGACGATCTCTTCGGTTTGACTGAATGAATACTCAACTGGAGTTTGAAGACTCAGGTGGAAAGTAGAAGTTTTAAGCGGGGGCATCAGCTCTCGAGGTAAAAACCAGCCCAATCCAAAAACCAGAATAAAGACAAAGATGGCTAAATAAAAGGTCTGACTTTTATGATTAAGGGCCCAGCGCAGAGTCTGTAAATGCACCTTGGTAAACCGGCTGTAAACCCGGTTAAACCAGCGGAAAACAATAGCCAGCAGGGGCTTAAAAGGAAGAGCAATCAACTTGCCCAGGCCAATAAGGGCTTTAGATAACAGGCTGAAAATGAACTTGAAAATGAAAATCAGTAAGTTGGTCAAGTTATAAATAACGAATTTAAAACCAGCCCAGAATAAGAAGAAAATGTTTTTCTGGCCAAGTTCCTCCCTGAATTTTTTAAAAGACATGAACTGGAAACGAGGAAGCTTCCATCTTACCTCTGGTCGTCGGTAAGTTCTTGCCGCCAGCATGGGGAGAAGCGTAACCGAGACCACAAGAGCAGACAGCAAGGTATAAGTCACAGTGAGGGCTGTATCTCTAAATAGTTGGCCAGCTACACCCTGAACATAAATAACTGGCAGGAAAACAACAATCGTGGTCAGGACGGAAGCCGAAATAGCATTGATAACCTCAGTTGTCCCGCGATCAGCTGCCTCTTTGAGTGGCTGTCCTAACTGTCGATGGCGAAAAATATTTTCCGAGACAACTACTGCCGTGTCATCGAGCATGCCCACCCCCAGGGCCAGTCCGCCGAGAGACATCAGATTCAAGTTGATATTTTCCAGGAAAAGGAGATTAAAAGTCCCAATAACCGAAATGGGAATAACCGTATCTATAATAAGAGGCGATTTCCACTCCTGCAGGAAAAGGAGCAAGGTCAGGAAGGCCAGAATCGCACCTTCAATGATCTCTTCGATAGTGGTGTTGATTGCTTCTCGGATATAGCCAGCCTGTTCTGAAATTATCTCTAAGTTAATATCTGGATTTTCCTGTCTGATCTGATCAATTACTTCTCTGGCCTTAGCGCTGACCTCAACCGTATTAGCCCCGTATTCTTTCCGGACAAGAAGGCCGATACTCTCCTGGCCATTTAACCGGGTCACACCTTCCCGCTCCTTGATGGTGTCTATTACTTTCCCGATGTGTTTCAGCAGGATAACGCCACCCTCGGCTGTAAATTTAACGGGAATATTTTCTATGTCTTTAACCTGTTGGAATTCTCCAGCCACTCGCAAGGAATAAACAAATTTGCCCTTTCTTATATTTCCGCCGTGGAGACTGCGGTTAAAGGCAGCAATCTTGTTTCCTACCTCTTCAATTTTCAACCCAAAGGTAGCCAGTTTTTCCGGTTCGACTTCGACCTGAATTTCTCTCTCTACCCCACCAGTAATTTCGACTTCGGCCAGACCTTCGACCTGTTCCAGCCGCGGTTTGATTAATTCTTCGGCCAGCTCCTTTAGATCCAGCAATTTCTGCTGCCCGCTCAAAGCCATGGTCATAATTGGCTGGCTCTGGGGATCAAGGGCAATAATAACCGGTTTATCGCAACCTTCAGGTAGGGAATCTCTAACTGAATCCAGTCTTTCCCGGGTATGGAGCAGGGCAAAATCCATATTTGTTCCCCAGGAAAATTCAATGGAGATGAAGGAATAGCCTTCTTTCGAAATAGACTCGACCCGGCGCAGGCCTGGGACCCGGCTGACCGAAGTTTCCAGCGGCATGGTAACCAGAGCTTCCACTTCTTCGGGAGCAACACCCGCATATTGCGTGACGACCGACAACCGGGGATAGCTGATTGAAGGCAAGAGATCTACACTTAACTGGCTAAAAGAGACAATACCCAGCAGGATTATTGCCAGGTAAAACATCAGGACAAAAACTGGTCGGTCAATCGAAAACTTCGCCAGACTCATCGGCGGTCCTCCTGGCCCTGCTCTTATTCAACAATTCTGACGGCAGAATCATGGGCCAGTGTCATATGACCTTCAACAATGACCGGTTCTCCTTCTTTGACACCATCGAGGACTTCTACATATTGTTCATTTTCCTGACCGGTCTGGATATATCGCCATTTAGCCAGGCCGTTTTCCACAACAAAAACCAGTGGACGACCGCCGCGAACAAGGACTGCTTCTTGTGGGACAAGCAAACGCTTGGGGAAGATTTCGGTCACTATTTCTATCTCGGCATGCATACCGGGCTTAATCTCTTCAGCCGGATTCTCGAGCCCGATAAAAACGCTGCAGGTTTTATCCTCTTTATTTATAACCGGACTAACGGCTAGCACTGCTCCCTTAAAAACCCTACCCGGAAAAGCACTGAAGCGAATATCAGCTTCCCGACCAACTTTAATTTTGCTGACCTCCGTTTCCAGAACCTTAGCTGTGATTTTTAGCTGACTGACATCAACGAGAGTAAATAGTTCTCGACCGGTCTCGATGGTTTCGCCTGGAGCGACCTTAATACCGGTGATTATTCCAGAAAAAGGGGCTGTTATTCTGGTCTTTTCCAGATCAAGGCGGGCCATTTTGGTCTCAACTTCAGCCTGGGTTAGACCTTTGGCAGAGGCGATGATTTCATCCCGCTTAAGTCCGCTGCCGATTTGAGCCAGTTCATAATCACGGCGAGCCCGCTCCAACTCGGCCTGAGAAATCAGGCCATCGCTATATGCCTTTTCTGCTTTCTGGTAAGCCTCCTTTGCTTTTTTCAGGTCGACATTATCTTCGGTTTTAGGTGCAGACAGGCCTGGTTCCTGAAAGAGCCTGTCAAGTAGCAGCTCGGATAGAGCTTTTAACCTGGCCGCTTCTCTCTGTTCCAATATAAGCCGGTAGGAAGTGTCATCCAGTTCAGCTAATAACTCACCCTGACGAACATGCTTTCCCTCCTGGACGTAGAGTTTTTTCAAAATTCCCCCAACTTCCGCTTTAAGAACTATGTTTTTTTCTGTATAAACTTCCCCCGGTGACTTAATCCTTTTTTCCAGGTCTTTAATTTCAGCTATGCCCACCTTGACAGAAATAGGAGCAACTGACTGAGTTTCAGCTGGCGGCGAAGCCGACTGATTCTCGGCGGCTGTCGACTCTCCAGTTGATTTCCTCTTGCTTAACCAGAAACCACCCACGGCCAGAGCAATGATAATTATGGCCAGAAGCGTTATTAAGAATGTTTTCCGACGTTGGATCATCGTACCCGCCTCGCTCTTATTTTATAAATACCATTTATATTAAAACGACGTAGAAAGTCAAAAAATTTATCAAACAGGTTGAAAGATAAATTTCTTAACAGACAAGTTTTGGCTATTTTTGATTTTCTAAAGACTTTTTAGCTGACAAAAGTTATAATAAAAAACGCTAAAAACGTTTTTGAAAATTGGGAGGTCAGGTTTCAGAATGTGGAAGATATCCTGACCCGGACGAACCTATGGGGCTGGCTGCATCGATTTTATTTTATTTAGAGTTTTAATTATGACCTGACTCAAAAAGCTTTTTTCTCTGGGCAGGCAGCAATAAACTACAAAGTTAAGTGAGGAGAGCAATGAGAGTGAAGAGATTGAAGATAATCAGTGGAGTTTTTTTGATTCTCATCTTTGTGTTGGTCCTGACAGCGTTTAAAGGAAATGACCATTCGACCAGATGGCAACCTGGCCTGGACAGTCTTAAGAAGGTGTCAAGCGGAGAAGCCAGTCTTGAGCTGGCCGGGATAACCTTGCCTTTTGTGGCCAATGAAGGTCAGTGGGCAGGTCATATCAAGTATCAGGCCGGCCTTTTTTCGGGAAAATTTCTGGTGACTGAACATGAACTCGTTTATTCTTTACCTATAGCCAATCACCCAGGAGATAAGAGACTCATCGCTGATCCTGAGATGCCCGGTGATGAAAAACCTTTTCATGATTCGGAATTAACGAGAAATGAAACGACTGATAGACTCTTGCCTGTCACTCTTCGGGAAAGCTTTTTGACCACAACCGGTTCTTTAGCTGCTCTTTCACCCTTCGGTCAGGAAAAAAGCTCAAGCCGTATATCTTATTTTGAGGGTAACGATCCAGACAAGTGGAGAAGTGGACTGGCCAGCTATTCCAGCCTGTCTTTAGGGGCTATTTATCCGGGAATTGAGGTCGAGCTCAAAGCCTCGGGGCAGAATGTCGAAAAACTTTTTTATTTAAGGCCCGGGGCAAATGTAGAGGATATAAGAATTAGAATAAATGGAGCTGATTCTCTGAAGATTGACGAAACCGGGGAATTGATTCTCTCCGCCAACCAGAGCGAACTAGCTATGATGAAACCGGTTGGCTTCCAGGAAAAAGATGGACATAAGACTGCCGTTGAGGTGGTTTATGAGTTAAAAGGCCAGAACGAATATGGATTTAAAATCATTGGGTCCTATGATCCTCAACTGACGCTGGTCATCGACCCGGCTTTAAGCACCCTGTCCGCTGCCACTTATCTCGGTGGA
>JAKPXU010000068.1 GCA_029571905.1 Acidobacteriota bacterium
AAGAAGAAGGGCCTCCTCGGAGACCTAAGAGAAAGCCTCATTCACCGGCTTTTTCAGGTGAGCGGGATGCTGGCCATTCTCATCCTGGCCGGTATTCTGGCCCTCCTTCTTTACACCTCTATTCCGGCTTTTAAAGAGATCGGTTTTAAGGAATTCCTGACCTCAACCCGCTGGGATCCGACTTCGCCTGAAAAACCTGAATACGGCTTTCTATCCATGCTGGCCAGCACGTTTATGATCACCATTGGAGCCATGCTCATAGCCTTCCCTCTGGGTGTAGCTGTTGCTTCTTATCTTTCCGATGTAGCTTCTCCCCGGGTAAGAGAAATTGTCAAACCCATAGTTGAATTGCTGGCGGCTATACCTTCAGTTGTCGTTGGTTTTATTGGCCTCAACCTGGTTGGCCCCTTTCTGGCCAGAATTTTCAACCAGAGCAACGGACTGAATGCTCTCAATGGCAGCTTGCTTCTGGCTATCATGGCCTTGCCCACCATCATCAGTATCTCTGAGGATTCACTCAACGCTGTCCCGGCTGCCTACTCTGAAGCTTCCCTGGCTTTAGGTGCCAATGTCTGGCAGACTCTGGTTAAGATAAAAATCCCGGCGGCATCCTCTGGCATAATTGCTTCCTTAATGCTGGGAATGGGGCGGGCTATTGGCGAAACCATGACGGTTCTGATGGCCACCGGTAATGCCCGGGCTTTCCCCCATGGTTTCCTTCAGTCAGTTAGAACACTGACCGCTAACATTGCCATTGAGCTCGGAGAGGTCCCTTTTTTCTCAACTCACTATTACGCTCTCTTTGTTCTCGGACTGGTTCTTTTCCTGATAACATTTTTTATCAACCTGTCGGCTGACGTCATTCTGGAAAAGCAGAAAAGGAAACTGCAGTGAAAAGCTCGGTCAGAAAAAGCAGAAAGAACTCTAAGAGTCAGCTGACTCAGTTTCTGGGCTTTTTGGTCCTCCGGCTCTCTGTTTATCTGGTTTTGTTTGTCCTCATCTATTTCTTATTTGACGTTTTGAGCCACGGGTCCAGGGTCATTTCGTGGGAATTTTTGAGCCAGGCCCCCAGGAAAGGCATGACCGAAGGCGGTATCTTCCCGGCTATTTTTGGCACTTTTCTGGTTACCCTTATAACCGCTGCCGTCGCGGTTCCTCTGGGCATGGCGGCTGCCATTTATCTCAATGAATATGCCCGGGCGGGGCGGCTGACCAGGTTGATCAGGTTGTCGATCAGGAATCTGGCCGGAGTTCCTTCAGTGGTCTATGGCTTATTTGGAGTCATATTGTTTGTCAACCTGCTGAAGCTGGGCACCTCTATTCTATCTGCTGGCTTAACCCTGGCTTTACTTACTTTACCCTGGACAATTACGGCCAGCGAAGAAGCGCTTAAAACTGTGCCTGATTCTTACCGCGAGGGAGCCCTGGCCCTGGGCGCGACTAAGTGGCAGATGATCCGGACTAATGTTTTACCCTATTCGGTTCCAGGCATGCTGACCGGAGCTATCCTCGGTCTGGCCAGAGCCGCCGGTGAAACTGCTCCAATCATGTTTACTGGCGTAGCCTTCTACCTGCCATTTCTGCCTGCTTCCTTAAAAGACCAGTTCATGGCTCTGCCCTATCATCTTTATGTCATGGCTACCCAGCATCATTCCCTGGACAGAGCTAAGCTCTTAGCTTATGGGACAGCTCTGGTTCTCATCGTCTTTGTGATTCTTTTTAACCTGACGGCAGTTATCATCAGGTCAAGACTCAGGCGAAAGTGGAAAAATTGATCATGGACAGGACAGATATCAATGCAGTTTATAAGCCAAAAATACTGGTTGAAGACCTGAATCTCTATTATGGTCAGAAACAGGTCCTGAAAAGTATCAGCCTGGCCATTCCGGAAAATCAGGTTACAGCCATTATCGGTCCTTCCGGCTGCGGCAAATCCACTTTTATCCGGGCTCTTAACCGGATGAATGACCTCATTCCAGAAGCCAGGGTGGAAGGTAAAATCTTAATAGATAATGAGAATATTTACGACCGGGATATTGATTTAGTCGCTCTGCGTAAAAAGGTAGGCATGGTTTTCCAGAAACCAAATCCTTTTCCAAAATCAATTTTTGATAATGTTGCTTATGGCTTAACCATTGGCCATCACCAGAGTAAGGCTTCGATAGAAACAGTCGTTGAAAAAAGTCTGCGGCAAGCGGCTTTGTGGGAAGAGATCAAAGACCGTTTAGGACAGAATGCCCTGAAGCTGTCCGGCGGTCAGCAGCAGAGGTTATGTATTGCCCGGACTCTGGCGGTTGAGCCGGAGATTATTCTTTTTGATGAGCCCTGTTCAGCCATCGATCCGATTGCCACTTCCAAGGTCGAAGAGCTGATCCATCAACTTAAGAAGAATTACACGGTAGTCATTGTCACTCACAATATGCAGCAAGCAGCCCGGGTATCTGATTTTACGGCTTTTCTCTGGCTGGGAGAGCTTATTGAATATGATCGAACTGATAAAATTTTCACCAACCCGGCCAATAAATTAACCGAAGATTATATAACTGGAAGATTTGGCTAAGTGGAAAATAGAAATGACCGAAAGAACCTTTGATCTGGAATTAAAAGAGCTCAGGGAAAAAGTAGCTTATCTGGCAGGAATAACCAGGCGGGTAGTGGATACTTCCAGCCAGTTATTAACAGAACAGGATCTATCTTTGAAGACTGAAATAGTTCGGCTGGAAAGAGAGTCCGACCTGCTGGAAAACGGGATTCAGGACAAGGCCTCCACCCTGATGGCCCGCTATCAGCCGGTAGCAGTTGACCTCCGGTTCCTTCTCGCCTCAATGAACATCGCCCATGAGCTGGAGAGAATTCCTGATCAGTGCCTGAATCTTGTTCAGCGACTGGAGGAAGTCAGGGCTTTTCTACCGGTAAAACTCCCGGCCGAAATTTATGAAATGATTTCCAGAGTAAAGGAAATGTTAACCTTAGCTATTGAGGCCTATCTCCAGAAAGAAGACAGGTTGGCCAGCCAGACCATCGGGCTTGACGTTTTTGTCGATGACCTTAAAACCCTGGTCATGAATAAGTACCTGGAGCGAGTCAATAAAAAAGAGATAGACCCGCCCCTGGCTGTCTTTTTCATCCTCTTGAGCCGGCACCTGGAAAAAATAGGAGATCTGGCTAAGAACATGGCTGAAGAAGCTTATTATTTAGTCCGGGGAGAGTTTATCAAGCATTTGCTGACTTCCGGCTCTCGCCATTAAAAGCCTGTCCTGAGAGCCGAAGGATCGCAGCTTTAAATCCTCAATTCCAGATTAAATCAAAGCACCTCAGAACAAACCGGACAGTCGAAGTGGACAACAGCTATCTAAAATCGTATAAAGATAGAGAAGGAACTGTCCCAATGGTCAGGACGATTGCTGTGCTGGATGATGAAGAAGATATCCTGGAGCTTCTTCGCACCTATCTGACTAAAGCCGGATTTAAAGTTGAAGCCCTGGCTGAACCGGAAAAGTTTTTAAAGGCCGTGGCCACGCAGCCACCTGATTTAATCCTGCTGGATCTGATGCTCCCCGGAACTGACGGCCTGGAGATCTGCCGTTATCTTAAAAAAAGGCCAGAAACCGCCTCTGTCCCCATTATCATGCTAACCGCCAGAACCCAGGAGGCTGACCGGGTAACCGGGCTGGAGCTCGGAGCGGATGATTACGTGACCAAGCCATTTTCTTTGAGGGAGCTGGAAGCCAGAATAAAAGCTGTCCTACGGCGGCAACAGCTCGCAACGGCTGAAAGTTCAGCCAGAAAAATCCTGGCTGCTGGCAAGCTAATTATTGATTCGGAAAAGCATCAGGTTGAAGTCGAAGGCCAGCCGGTCGATCTTTCTCTGGTCGAATTCAAGATTTTAGAATTGCTGACCTCCAGACCTCGCCGGGTTTTTGGTCGGGAGGAAATTTTAGATCACCTCTGGGGCCAGGAGAAAGTGGTAGTAACCAGGACAGTCGATGTCCATATCCGCCATCTGCGTCAGAAACTTGGGCCGCTGTCCTCACTCATTCAGAGTGTGAGGGGCGTCGGCTATAAATTCGAAGAATAGTTTTAAAATTCCTTCAGTATTACAATATCCCCAAATGTAACACTGCCTGAAAACTGAATAAAAGCGAGCAAAAATTTCTGAAGGGAGATTAAGCCCGCCGGAATGTCTATTAGCCTAAAATTTAAAACAGAGGCCAATTTTCAGGCTGAAACCAGAATAGTTTATCTCAGCTCTTCTGGGATTAATGACGCCAGGCTCGGCCGGTATCCGATCCCTGATAAAGAGAACAGGGTAAGAGGTATTGGGCGAGACCAGGACTTGCCAGTAATAAAGATCCCCGCTCTCTTTTTGCTCGAATCCATCCGAATCAAGATAGATATTGTCTCCGTCAAAATTCTTAATCTTCGCTGACCGGTAA
>JAKPXU010000086.1 GCA_029571905.1 Acidobacteriota bacterium
TTGTTTTTATAACAATTTTTCCCTCTTCGACCAGCGCTTCAACCCTGACCGGGGCAGAAGACATAACCATCTCCGCCACCACCTTCTTCAGCTGTCCATCCTCAGTTTCCAGATATTCAGACTTAGAGACTATTTCAGCCTTTTTCCCCAGGCGGTTAAAGGCCATTTTCGACTCGGCATAACTTTTAAAAAACCACTGGCCATTGTCCTTAATTTTTTGACCGGTTCCCTTGATGTAGCCAATCTTTTGACCGCCAAGAGTAATCAGATACCAATGAGTTTCCGCTGGCTCGATGGAAGGAGAAGCAACGATTTCCTGAGCCGCCTGTCCATAGCTGGCCCACAAATTTTGCAGAATAAAAAAGGCCAGTAATAGAACGGAGATAGCCAATAATTGTTTGACGGCTGGCAATCTGGAGGCCAAAAATCTGGCTTTAATTTTCCTGTCAAAGTTATGGTTGAAGCACACCACCATTCGAGCTCCTTATACGCGTTTAAATAAGATTTTTATTTTTTTCATCCCAATATGTTCTTTTATCATATCGTCTTGATTTTATCATGTTTATTTTCTGTTTATTTCTGGCTAATCTGGTTTATCCTGCCCAAACTGTTGATACTGGCCAGGTAGCGACAAGTTCTCAGGCCCGAATCAGCGGTTCCTTCTTCACAGTTTATTCAGTTCTAAATCTCTGGCTCAGATGATGGTTGCATGATCTTTAGAAGCTCCTCTTCACCAAGTCCGCGAAGATCAATGGATAAAAAGCAGCGAAAATTTGTAAAACAGAGCAGCAATAACAGCGGCCATCGGAATGGTGAAAATCCAGGCCCAGACAATACGCAGAGTAACCTGCCACTTAACTGAGGAAGCACTCCTGGCCACACCGACCCCCGTCACCGCGCCGGTGATAACGTGAGTGGTGGAAACAGGAACGCCTAAATGAGTGGCCATGAAGATGCTGATAGCACTGGCTGTCTCGGCACAAAAGCCGTCGATCGGGCGCAAGCGGACAATTTTTTGACCCATGGTTTTGACTATTCGCCAGCCGCCACTTAACGTTCCAAGAGCAATCGCCGTATGAGCAGAAAGCACTATCCAGAGTGGGATGTGAAATGTCTTCATGTGGCCAGAAGTGAAAACCAGGCCAGCGATAATCCCCATCGTTTTCTGAGCATCATTGCCACCATGCCCCAGGCTATAAAGAGCGGCCGACAGTAACTGCAGGCGACGTGACCAGAAGTTAATAGTTTTGAGTGGTTTGTTTCTTACCAGCCAGGTAGTCAGGATCATAATCAGATTACCCAGAACCAGACCAAGAATGGGAGCAATAAAGATAAAGGAAATTACTTTTATCCAGCCCTTGACAATGATCACATCCCAGCCGGCTTTGGCTACAGCCGCTCCCAGGTAGCCGCCAATCAACGAATGAGATGAACTCGAGGGCAAACCCCAGTACCAGGTGAGAATATTCCAGATTACAGCTCCCATCAGGCCGCCAAAAATAACCAGTGGGTCAACCACCTTGATATCAATCAAGCCGACGCCAATGGTCTCAGCCACACTCGTTCCGAAGATTAGAAAGGCAATAAAATTGAAGAAAGCTGCCCAGATTACGGCTTGCCTCGGACTTAAAACTCGAGTGGAGACAACTGTCGCCACCGAATTGGCGGCATCATGCAGGCCGTTGGTAAAATCAAAAGCGAGGGCTAAGCCTATGACAAAGACAATAAAGCCAAAGCTCCAGCTCGCCGAGATCATTATCAGCTGCTTTTAACCACAATACCTTCGACCGTATTGCTGACTGCCTGATAGACATCCATGATGGTCTCCAGCACAAACAGCACATCTTTCCACTTGATGATATTAACCGGGTCTTTTTCCTCGGTAAATAACTTCTGGAGAGATTCAGCATAAACCTGGTCGCCCTTATCCTCAAGATCATGAAGGCTCCGAATAAGCTCGCCGATGAGAGGAGTATATTTCTGGGCACGGAAGCATTCGGCAATTAGCTGATTGAGTTTATCAGTTGCTTCTCTGGAAAAGGAGGCAAATTCATCAAAGAAATATTTCTTCTCATCCAGGTTATAAAGATATACGCTGTGGATCGCATTCTCAATGAGATCGATGATGTCATCCAGACGGTGTACCAGGCGGTAGATATCTTCCCGGTCAAAAGGAGTAATGAAGCACTGGTTAAGTAATCTGATAACCTCATGAGCAATGGTATCAGCTTTATGCTCAACCTGTTTGGCTCTTTCCCAGTATTGACCGGAGCTTTCGAAATGATGAGAGAAATCATAAAAAATATCAGTTATCTCAGACAGGCAGGCTGACAGCTCGGCAAAATACTGAGCAAAGGCCGGTTCTTTAGGTAAGAAAAATTTCATAAAGGCAACCTTAAATTTATGAAGCCATAATCTAACCTAAAAACTGAATAATTTCAAGCTGGCTAAATTTTCCAGCTTGTTCAGATAAATTTATCAACTTTTTTAAGGATATCTTTTTGCTTTTACAACCGGCTTTATTTATGGTAGAAATTGTTGATAAAATGATGGACTACTTTGCTGAGGAAACATTTTAAAGGAGATAAAAGTGACAACGGATAGTCCTGATACCAGAGGAAGCTGGGGTTCTAAACTGGCCTTTATTTTTGCTGCCTCCGGCTCAGCGATAGGCCTGGGCAGCATCTGGCGTTTCCCCATTATGGTTGGGTTAAATGGGGGAGCAGTCTTCGTTTTTGCTTACATTCTGGCTGTTATCCTTATTGGTTTCCCTCTTATGCTGACAGAATTAACCATCGGTCGTCATACGCAGAAAAATCCGGTAGGCGCTTTCAAAACTTTGAAACCTGGCACCCCCTGGAAGCTGGTCGGTTATATGGGGGTGATTACAGGTGTTTGCATACTTTCTTATTATTCAGTTATCGCCAGCTGGGGCGTCGGTTACCTTTATAAAACCTTGATAGGCGCCTTTCAGGGAGAGATGACCTGGACCCGGTCTGACCAGATTTTTTCCTCATTTACAGCTAACCCAGTTCAAGTCCTGATTTGCTTCCTTGTGGTCATAGCCCTGACCACTTTTGTTATCTCGAGAGGAGTAAAAGGTGGGATTGAACGCTGGTCGAAGATACTGATGCCAATGCTTTTTATTCTCATCATCATCATGGCCATCAGAGCTCTGACCCTGAAAGGAGCTGGCCCCGGGATCTCTTTTTATCTTAAACCCGATTTTACCAAGATAAATCCCAGGTTGTTGTTCTACGCTGTCGGCCAGGCCTTCTTCTCTCTGAGCCTGGGAATGGGGACCATGATAACTTATGGCAGTTATATTTCCAAAGAAGAGAACCTCTCTTCCTCGGCCGGTTGGGTCTGCTTTTCGACGACACTGGTCGCCCTTTTATCCGGAATTATTATTTTCCCGACTCTTTTCGCCACTCCGGGAATCAACCCTCAGGAAGTCCAGGCCAGTACGGGTCTCATGTTTCAGGTTTTCCCTTTAATTATCTCCAAACTGCCAGGTGGATATGTCTTCGGTGTCCTGTTTTTTATATTGCTTTTTGTGGCAGCCCTGACTTCGACCATCTCCCTGCTGGAGGTCCCTACTGCCTTTTTGATTGATGAGCATAAGTGGAGAAGAGAAAAGGCGGCTACGGTCATCGGAGCAGCAGCTTTTATTCTGGGTATACCTTCTGCCCTATCTAACGGAGCCTCGCCGTGGTTGACCAAAATTAACCTGATGATGAAAATGGATCTGGTTTTTGGCAATATTATGCTGGCAGTGGGAGGCTTACTTATAACTATTTTTGTGGCTTATGTCTGGGGAATACCTCAGGCCTTGAAAGAAATCTCTCACGGCACGCCTCGCTTCAAAATCAAACCTCTCTGGATTTTTAGCGTCAAGGTTTTATCTCCTCTGGCCATTATCGCCATTCTGGTTTTCACCATCTTCTTCGCCTGACGAATGGGCTCGCCCAGGACCACTCATTCGCAATTCAGGTCAGACTTATCAGGCTGGCCTGCCTCCCGGCGGAAGGCTATTTGGTTAGGGGCAGCCTGCTGCAACTTATTGATAATAAATCAAATCCGCTGGCCCGACCCCATTCAGAGTAGCTTTTTTGAAGAATTGTGCTAAAATTAGACGGCATGCAGCAAGTGGCTTTTTACATTGCCTTTGCTTACCTGTTAAGGACTTTCAAAATCATTAATCAGTAATTTGAGGTGTTTTTTTATATGGACAATGCATTAAGCAGGATGAGAAATATCGGGATCAGTGCCCATATTGATTCTGGCAAGACAACTCTTACCGAACGGATACTCTATTACTGTAAAAAAATTCACCGCATGCATGAAGTTAAAGGTAAAGAAGGCGGCGGAGCCACGATGGATTTTATGGAACTCGAGCGAGAACGCGGCATCACCATCTCCTCGGCTACGACCAATGTCAGCTGGCAAGATCATTCCATTAATATCATCGATACTCCTGGCCATGTGGATTTTACAATAGAGGTAGAGCGCTCGCTCCGGGTGCTGGACGGAGCCATTCTGGTCCTCTGTTCGGTCGGAGGAGTCCAATCCCAGACCCTGACCGTTGATAAACAGCTCAAAAGATACAAGGTGCCCATCCTGGCCTTTATCAATAAGCTCGACCGGGTCGGAGCCAATCCCTTTAAAGTGAAGGATCAAATCGTCAACAAACTCGGCCGGCGAGCAGCCTTACTGCAAATTCCAATCGGGCTGGAAGATAACTTAAGAGGAGTGGTTGACCTGGTCAGTCTGCAAGCAATTTATTTTGACGGCCCGAGCGGCGAGAACATCAGGCAAGAAGAAATCCCGGCTGAACTTCGTGATGAGGCCATTCGCTATCGGGAAGAACTGCTGGACACGGTGTCCCTCTCCTCCGATGAGCTGGCGGAAGCTGTCCTGGAAGACAAAGTTAGTCCGGAGCTTCTTCGCCGGGCCATCCGCCAGGCGACTATTCGGAGAGAGTTTACCCCGGTTTTTATTGGTTCGGCCTATCGCAATAAGGGGATTCAGCCTCTGCTGGATGGGGTGATAAATTATCTTCCTCATCCGGGGGAGGTGGAAAACATAGCCCTTGACCTGGATCACCATGAACAGCCAGTGGTCCTCCAGGCTGATTCAGAACTTCCCTGCGTAGCTTATGCCTTCAAGCTGGAGGAGGGCCCTTACGGCCAGTTAACTTATGTACGCATTTATCAGGGAAAAATAAAAAAAGGCGATGAGCTGTTTAATACCCGCTCCAGGCAAAAATTTAAAGTCGGGCGACTGGTCAGGATGCATGCTGATCACATGGAAGATATTACCGAGGCTCTGGCCGGTGATATCATCGCTCTTTTTGGTATTGATTTTACTTCCGGTGATACTATTTGTTCACCAGGACTTAACTATACAATGACCTCCATCTATGTTCCCGAACCGGTCATCTCGCTGGCCATAGAGCCGGTCGACAAGATTTCTTCCGACCGACTCTCCCGCGCCCTGTCTCGATTTACCAAAGAGGACCCAACTTTCAGGGCCCACCTTGATCCTGAATCACGTCAGATGATTATTCAGGGCATGGGGGAACTTCACCTGGATGTTTACATTGAAAGGATGAAGAGAGAATATAAAGTGGAGGTGGTGGCCGGCCAGCCACAGGTTGCCTACCGTGAAGCCATCACGGCCAGGGCAGATTTTGATTACATCCATAAGAAACAGACGGGAGGAGCCGGCCAGTTCGCCCGGGTCACCGGTTATCTTGAGCCATTTGAAGGTAGCTATGAGTTTGTCAATGAAATCAAGGGCGGGCATATTCCCCGCGAATTTATTCCCTCCTGCGATAAAGGTTTTCAGGCCTCGCTGAAAAAAGGCCAGTTGCTGGGTAGCCCGATCATCGGAGTGAGAGTGGTGCTAACTGACGGCCAATTTCATCCAGTCGATTCTTCCGACCTGGCTTTCCAGTTGGCCGCCCAGGGTGCTTTCAAACAGGCTTACAAAAAAGCTAAACCCCAGCTGCTTGAACCCATTATGAAAGTCGTGGTA
>JAKPXU010000092.1 GCA_029571905.1 Acidobacteriota bacterium
CAGGAAAGTAAAGTCGTCAGGGCTTACCGGCTGACTGAGCAATTTAATCTTGATGGGCGGTTGGCCGAAGCTGTTTATCAGAATCCAGCCATTGAAGATTTCATTCAAACCGATCCAGTTGACGGCCTGCCAGCTTCGGAAAGAACCAGAGTCTGGCTGGCCTACGACCAGGCTAACATTTATGTCGGGGCTTACTGTTATGATTCTAACCAGAAGGGCATCATCGGTCAGCTTGGGCGCCGGGATTATTCTGTTGATTCAGATTGGTTCATATTTTGCCTTGATCCTTATCTTGATCGGCGGAGCGGCTATGCCTTCTGGGTAAATCCAGCCGGCTCGATAATTGATAAAGCTTTATACAACGATATCAGTGAAGATAAAAGCTGGGATGGCCTGTGGGAAGCCAAGACTCAAATAACGGATGATGGTTGGACCGTCGAAATAAAAATACCATTTAACCAGTTACGCTTCTCGCCCCGGAGCTCTTACCTCTGGGGAGTTAATTTCCAGCGGATCATAAAGAGAAAAAATGAAAAGGTCTCCTTTGCCTGGGTTCCTAAAGAAGACAACGCTTTTGTGTCACGCTTTGCCCGATTGGAAAACATAGAGAATATCAAACCAGGCCGGCGACTGGAGGCTTATCCATACTCGGTCGGGCAAGCTCAATTCAAGCCAGCTGAGGCTGGCAACCCCTTCGAAACAGGACATAAATATAAGGGTAATATCGGGCTTGACCTTAAGGCTGGGCTTAAGAGCAACTTGAATCTGGATTTGACCTTTAACCCTGATTTTGGTCAGGTCGAAGTTGATCCAGCTGTTATTAATCTGACAGCTTATGAGACCTATTATGAAGAAAAAAGGCCTTTCTTTATTGAAGGCTCCTCTATCTTCAATAACTTTGGCCGGGGTGGAGTTTACATCAGTTCAAATCTTAGCTGGCCCAGTCCGAGTCTTTTTTACAGCCGCCGAATCGGCCGGACTCCCCAGGGCTATGCTGCTCATGATGGATATGTCGATTTCCCTGACCGAACAACTATTCTCGGAGCTCTAAAAATGACCGGCAAATTGGGCTCTGGCTGGAATATCGGCCTGATCAGCGCTCTTACCGCCAAAGAATATGCCACCGTTGATGACCTGACCAACCGCTATCGAGATCAGGTTGAACCGCTGACCTACTACGGAGTTTTGAGAGCCCTGAAGGAATTTAATGGTGGTCAGCAGGGAATAGGATTTATGTTTACTTCTGTTCTCAGGGACCTAAAGGCGGAAAGTCTCCATTCCCTTTTAGCCTCCAATGCCTTTAGTCTGGCTGTTGATGGCTGGTCTTTTCTGGACAAAAAGAGAAACTGGGTCATTGGAGGCTGGGCAGGTGGCACCCTGATAACCGGCAGCGAATCAGCCATTTACCGGTTGCAAAGATCATCGCTTCATTATTTCCAGCGGCCTGATGTCTCTTATTTGAATCTTAATCCAGAAGCCACTCGTCTTTCTGGCTGGGCGGGCAAATTCAGTTTAGCCAAACAGCAGGGTCATTCACTCGTTCTGCTTTCGGCTGGAGCACTTTCTCCTGGATTTGATCCGAATGATGCCGGTTACCAGCGGACTATTTCCGATAAGATCAATTTGCAAGCTATGTATGGCTATCAATGGACGAAACCAGGCAGAATCTTCCAGCAAGCTTTGCTGATAGGCGGATTGGAAAGAACTTATGATTTTGGCGGCAACAAGATTTTCGATGGCTGGCTGGTTAATTTCCAGGGGGTTTTCAAAAACTGGTGGTCCATCCTGGCCGATGCTATCTATTATCCAGAGTCTTACAGCAATACTCTGACCAGAGGCGGCCCGTTGGCCTTAATACCTGATGGTTTCTCAGTTGGTTATGAGGTTGATTCAGACTCAAGGAAGCCTTTTGTTTTCTATCAGAACTTCGCTTATTACTGGACTAAAGACAAGAGAAATCAATGGGACGTCGGCCTGGGCCTTCGCTGGAAGCCGGCCCCTAATTTCAATTTGTCTTTTGGCCCTTCGGCAGGCAAAGATCGCAATGAGACTCAGTGGATCACCTCTTTCCCAGACGAGCTAATGCCCGACACTTTTGGTCGGAGATATGTTTTCGGCCGGATTGACCAGACGGTAGTGGCCAGCGAAATCAGGCTTAACTGGATTTTTAATCCGAGGCTCAGTCTTCAGGTTTATCTTCAGCCTTATATTGCTGTTGGAAAATATGACCGGTTTAAACAGCTAAATCGACCTAGATCTTATGATTATCTTATTTTTGGCCAGTCAGGCTCAACAATTTCTTATCAGAATGATTATTACCTGATTGACCCCGATGGTAGTGGCCCGGCTGCTCCTTTTGATATTTATAATCCTGACTTCAACTATAAATCATTGCGTGGAACAATAGTTTTGCGCTGGGAATACCGACTGGGCTCTCTCCTCTACCTGGTCTGGACTCAGAACCGGGCAGATTATGCTCATCCCGGAGATTTTTCTCTATGGCGGGACCTGGGAAATCTATTTACTGCCCCTGGTGACAATGTTTTTTTAATTAAGCTGACCTACCGCCTTGATCTTTAAACTCGCCTGGCAGGCACCAATTAACCATCAGCTGTAATGGCCTTGACAAGGGTGAAAGATTAGCTAAGATAAACAGCTAATATTCAGTTCAAATTGATCATGGTGAAAGATGCCCTGGATTACAGTTGGCTTACTTACCATCTCTAACATCTTCATGACTTTTGCCTGGTATGGGCACCTGCGTTTTAAAAACTTACCTCTCTGGAAAGCCATTGTCTTCAGCTGGCTTCTGGCTTTTTTTGAATACTGTTTTCAGGTCCCAGGCAACCGGCTGGGCTATGGTCGTCTAAACGCCGCCCAGCTTAAAACTATTCAGGAAATAATTACCCTCTCTGTCTTTTCTGTTTTTTCTGTAGCTTATCTTAAAGAAGATTTCCGCTGGAATTATTTACTCGGTTTCATCTTTATTACGATAGGAGCATTTTTCATCTTTAAAAAATAACTGACTCAAGGCCAGAGTTATCTAGCTGCTTGATTGGAAGCTTCCACCTGCTGGTAATATTCAACTATGTATTTTTGCTGAACTTCATATGACCAGTGAATATCGCGCACGAACCTGGCCGCTTCTTCTTTTTGGCCTTCACGTAGAAGTTGTATCAGCCCGGCATGTTCCTTAATCGAGGCTTCTTCCCACTCTTTGACAAAACCCTGACGCCGTGGAAAATCATATAACCTTTTTTTTAAGGTATTGACAATCCGGATGAGCTTTTCATTCTCGCATAAGTCGAGATAAACACTGTGAAAATTCAGGTTTTTCTCATAATAGAGGTCAAAATCGTTAGCTTCAATGGCCTGTTTCATCTCGCGATTCATCTGTTCCATGTAATCGATATCATTCTGGCTCAGGCGGTCAAAGGCTTTAATAATAGCTATGCTTTCTAGGGCTCCAATGATTTCATAATAATTTTTTATATCCTGAACGGTGAGCACATTAACCACAACTTTACGCCTGGGCAAAATAGCCACGAAATCTTCGCTTTCCAGCTGAAGCAGGGCATCACGCAGGGGAGTGCGACTAACACCCAGTTTTTTTGAAGTTTCTTCCATATCAATCACTGAACCAGGCAAAATTTCCCCCCGGCGCAGCTGCTCTCGCAAGAAATCATAGACTTGCTCTTTAAGAGATTTCACGTTGAGGACCGGTTTTGCATCCATGGGCTTTTTTCTCCTCTTTATAAATTTAACTCTGATAATAATCTATATTTTCAGCCATAATAATATCAATCTGAGTCATAATCTTTTCACGGACTTTCTCACCCAGAACCACATGCCGAAAAAGGGCGTAAATACCCTCATACCCCTGACGCTCTGACTGCTGACTGATCAGAAAATTGATAGTTCTGTCTTTTAGCAGCTTGATATTAGCCGGAATAGGATCGTAACCAAGAAGAATCAGACGTTGCTTGCTTCTCTTAGCCTTCCACCATTCGGCTACTTTATGAGTCATAGCATTGGTAACAAAAATTCCTGCCAGATCTCGGTTACGCTGGTAAAAAGCTTCCAATTTTTGCCTGATCTCGAGAGAAGTGGCCTGGCCGTTGATCTCGACCACCACCGATTCAAATCCACTGAAGTCACAGGTCCCGTGAAGAAAGCCATTAATTCTTTCAGCAATATGATAATCTTCAGGCAGAACTTTGACTACCGCTATTTTTCCGGCGGTTTGATGTATAGTTTTCCTCATTAAACAGGAAGATAGGAGGCCGCTCTGAAAAGCATCCTGCCCGATAAAAGACAAAGGTTTGATGCCAGGCACATAAGAATCAAAAAAGACAAAGGGCAGATCAGACGGTAAACTCCTCAGAACCTGGCCAAAACTCCTGGGTAGAACAGGAGCGGCTAACAGTCCATCAAAGTTTTCTTTAAGGATTTTTTTCCCGGCCTGCCGGACTGATTTTTCCCGGAAACGATCAAAGAAGAAAAACTTAACCTGAACCCGATGGGAAGCCAGCTCATTTCGGGCCCGTTCAATACCACGAATAGGCAATGTCCAGTAATAACTATCCTGTTCCGGGTGCGGAATAAGAACAGCAAAATTAAAGATTTTTTTGAGCTTAAGATTCTTAGCAAATATATTGGTGCGGTAGCCTTCTTCTTCAATGACCCTAAGTACCTTTTTTTCGGTTTCAGGTTTAACCCGACCCCGCTTGTGCAATACCCGGTCAACAGTCCCGATAGAGACCTGAGCCTTTCTGGCTATATCTTTTATGGTAACAATGATAAGCCCTCGACCCTAACGTTTTAAAATAACTATTTACCAGATTTCAGACTGAAATACAATATTTTTGATTATTTTCTGCTTATTTTAATAGCCCAGATCTTTTTTCAGGCGTTCATATTCTTGCCAGATTTCATAAGGGACGTGACGGCTAAATTGATTCAGAAACTTTCTAATATCCTGTAGTTCTTGCTTCCACTCAGCTGGGTTTATCCTAAATAATTCCTCCAGATTTTCCGGAGGCAGATTCAGGCCGCGGAGATCCAGATCCTTTTTCCCCGGGATCAAACCCAGGGCTGTTTCTTGAGCCCCGGCCCTACCATTGACCCGTTCGATAATCCATTTGATGATTCTGATATTTTCTCCAAATCCCGGCCAGAGAAATTCACCTCGCTCATTGCGGCGAAAAGCGTTGATCGAATAGATCCGCGGCGGATGAGTCATCAGCTTACCCATGTTGATCCAGTGCCGGAAATAATCCCCCATATTATAGCCGCAGAAAGGCAGCATGGCCATTGGATCACGACGCAGAACCCCCACCTGGCCGGCCGCCGCCGCCGTTGTTTCTGAGCCAGTTCTAGCCCCCATAAAAACACCATGTTCCCAGGAAAAAGCTTCTGTAATTAGAGGAATCAGCCTGGTTCTCCTGCCACCGAACATAATAGCTGAAATAGGCACGCCCAGAGGGTTATCATATTCCTTAGAAAGTGTTGGACAATTATAAACAGAAACGGTGAACCTT
>JAKPXU010000015.1 GCA_029571905.1 Acidobacteriota bacterium
ACTAAAATTGAGGGAAGTAATTAAGGAAGCTG
This sequence comes from Acidobacteriota bacterium, assembly GCA_029571905.1. Taxonomy (GTDB): domain Bacteria; phylum Acidobacteriota; class Aminicenantia; order Aminicenantales; family Saccharicenantaceae; genus Saccharicenans. The sequence continues at coordinate 33 of JAKPXU010000015.1, forward strand.
AGGCTAACCTCGGCTCCTGGAATAAGGTTTTGATTGCTTCGGTTGAGAGCGAAAAAAACCGCCAGTTAGAAGGCCTCGACCTGGAACAGGCGGCTAAATTAAGAAACCAGGATAAGGATATGTTTTCATTTATCAGAGACCTGCTTGTTGAAGAGCGGGGGCAGGTGTCAATGGTCTGTTTTGGGCTGAGCGAAGATAACCTGAAGAGAATACTGCAGCAGCCTTTTACCTGTCTTGGATCGGATGGTAACCTGGCTTCAACCACCGGACCTCTGTCCGGAGGCAAGCCTCATCCGCGGTATTATGGTACTTTCCCTCGGGCCATAGCTCAATATGTCAGGAGTGAGAAAGTTTTGCCGCTGGAGGCCATGATCAGGAAAATGACCGGTTTTCCAGCCGAAAGATTTAATCTCAAGCAAAGAGGTCTGGTCCAGCCTGGTTATCTGGCTGATTTAGTTCTTTTTGATTATGAAAAAATTCAGGATAAGGCTACCTGGTCTGATCCTCATCATTATCCGGAAGGCATACCCTATGTCCTGGTCAATGGGAAACTGGTGGTGGATGAGGGTCAGATTACAGGCCAGCTACCGGGTAAAATCTTAAGAAATGATGGGCGGGGCCAGGTCATCTGATAAATAAGATAAATAAACCTGAGGGGCTATTCAGAAGTCGGAGGTGATTGATTATGGTTGATCATAAGTTGAATTCTTTTTCTAAAGAACTAAATTTTAGAACTATCTTGGCCCTTCTTTTCCTGGCCTTTTTGGCTGTGGTTTTTGTTGCTCTTCCGGCCAGGGCTGAGGTCATTCAACTGGGAGCGAGAACTGGTGATTTATTTGAATTGAAGGCCAGAAAAATTCAGCCAGGTGAACCGCTCGTTCTGACCTGGCTGGAGAAAAAAAGTGAGCTGGCCACCATTGATTTCCGAGGTGAACATTATGAGCTAAAAGCCAGGCCCGGGCAGGCCGATTTCATATTTCTCGGTCTTGATCTGGGAGTGAAACCTGGACGGGAGACTTTGCATATTACTCTCTGGTCGGGCGGGTCGGAAAAGGATCAAATTACGGCAGATGTGGAGATTCTAGCCCGGGATTTCCCTAAAAAGAAGCTGACCGTTGATCCCAAATATGTTCATCCACCGCGGGAAGTTCAGGAAAGAATAAAAAGAGAGTCTGAAATTCTTGCTCAGATCTACGGGCAGACCAGCCCCGAGTGGCTGGCGCAGGGAAAATTTGAGCTGCCCTGTGATGGCCAGCTTTCTCCTAATTTTGGCCAGCAGAGAATATATAATAATGTGCCTCGTTCAATTCATGCCGGTGTCGATATAGCTATTGCCTCCGGCCAGCCAATTAAAGCGGCCAATGACGGGCGGGTGGTGCTGGCTTCTAATCTATATTTTTCGGGCAATACCGTCATCATTGATCATGGCCTTGGCCTCTATACGGTCTACTGTCATATGTCGAAACTCCTGGTCAAGAGGGGAGCTGTGGTCAGCCGAGGGCAAGTTGTTGGACTGGCGGGCTCAACCGGTCTTTCGACCGGTCCGCATCTTCACTGGGCGGCCAAAATCAACGAAGCCAGAGTTGATCCTTTAGCTCTGCTGGAAATTGAATTTTAAGGCAGCCAGGCCTATTTTTTAGTTTTTTAAATAACTGGCCAGCCAGTCAAGCACAGTCTTCCACCAGAGTTCAGCGTTAAGTGGCTTTTGAATAAAATGATCTTCGTCGGGGAAATAGAGGAACTTAGAAGGAACGCCCATTCTCTGCAGCGAAGTAAAAAACTGCAAACCCTGCTCTAATGGTACCCTGAAGTCGTTAGCGCTGTGTATTACCAGGCAGGGCGTCTTAAAATCTTTAACATAATAGCTAGGAGAAAACTTCTGATACATCTCTGGCTGGCTCCAGGGTGTACCCCGGTATTCCCATTCTGGAAACCAGAGTTCTTCGGTGGCTCCATATTCTGAACGAAGATCAAAAACGCCTGAATGACTGACCAGGCAATCAAAAATATCTGTCTGGCCTTCAATCCAGTCAATCATATAGCCGCCGTAAGAAGCGCCGGCCGCTCCCAGTTTATCTTTATCAATAAAAGCGTAGTTTTCCCGCAGGTAGTCAACCGCATTGATCAGATCGTGATAGGGTTTTCCTCCCCAGTCGCCGCTGATTGAATCGGTAAAGGCCTGACCGTAGCCCGGGCTGCCGTGAAAATTAACCAGGGCGACAACATAACCCGGAGCGGCCATCATCTGAGCATTCCAGCGATAATGAAATTCATCCCGCCAGGCATTTTGCGGTCCGCCATGAATTAAAAGTAGCAGAGGATATTTTTTGGCCGGATCAAAGAAAGGTGGACGGAGAAGCAGTCCATGGATTTTATCGCCTTCTGATTCAAAAAAGAAATCTTCGGCTGTATTCATCTCCAGGCCGGCCAGTAGTTCACCGTTGATGTCGGTCAATTGTTTTAGCTTTTTGGTTTTCAGGTCAAAAGAATAGATATCATTTGGATGGTTGAGGGTCTGTTTCAACATATAGATAGTTTTTCCATCAGGAGAGATCTGCAGGCTGCTGATCATCTGATCTGCTAAAATTTTCTCAATTTTTCCGGTAGCCAGTTTTATGGCGAAGAGGGCTGTTCTGGCTTTTTCTTCACTCAAAAAATAGATAGTTTGACTATCTGGCGACCAGACGAATTCGCTCAGAGAATAATCGAGACTTTCTGTCAGGTTGTTGAGGCTTTTTTTCTGACGGTCATAGAGAATGAGGGTTAATTTATCAGCTTCAAAACCGGGCCGGCTCATTGCCCGATAGGCCAAATAGCGACCGTCAGGCGAGTATCGGGGATCGATGTCATTAGCCCGGCTTACTGTCAATTTTTCGATGGTCCGGGTCCCTATGTCTGTCAAAAAAATGTCGTTATTAGTTCCGAGCGCCAGTTTAAATTCAGGGTCAATATTGCGGACAAAAGCAATTTCTCTTTCATCTGGAGAAAAACTAAAATCAAGGTTTCCACCCAGGGCCAGAGGTGGGGTATCATAATCGCCGGGAGTTAAGTCAACTGGCTTACCACCGTCCAGAGAAAAAAGGAAGAGGTGACTGCGGGTGCCATCAAACCAGCTATTCCAGTGGCGGTAAAGCAGGTGGTCGTAGATTCTAGCCTGAACCTGGTTCTTTTCTGCCGCCTCCAGCCGCTGGCGGGTGGTTTCGAGGTCAGGTGAGTCCGGGAAAACAGCACTCGAGACGAGCAAATAGCGCCCACTTTTTGACCAGCAAAAGGAACCAACACCAGCTGGAAAATCAGTCAATTTCCTATCTTCGCCTTCGGCTACTGATCTGACCCAGATCTGGGGTGAGCCGCTGCGAGTGGAAATAAAAGCCAGGGTTTTTCCATCAGGAGACCAGCGCGGGAAAAAATCAGCACCAGGGCTGGAAATAAAGCTGTTTGCTTTTCCACCTGAAACCGGCACTATCCAGATATCGCTATTGCCTTTGTTTTTCTCGAGATCCATAACAGTAACGACAAAAGCCAGTTGCCGGCCGTCAGGGGACAACTCTGGATCAGACAACCGTTTTATTTTGATAAAGTCGCTAAAGGTCAGAGCTTTTTTCTCAGCCCTGGCCGGTCCTAGACTGAGGCAAGAGAAAATGGCCAGGACCAGGCAACAGGCCAATAATTTTCCTTTCTTTCTGATGTTCATTTTTCCTCCTGCTTTTTATTGGATACCCGAGCATTATAGACAAATAAGATATTTCCAGTAAAGCAATAAAAAGCAGATGGTCAGTTTAAAAGATAAGCCCGGACGAGAGCCTTTTTCTTAGCTTGATATATTTTATCTTTTAAAAAATGCTACAATAAACGTTAAAAAATGAACTTTAACCAAGGTCTTTACGTCAAAGAGAGAAGAGATAAGGCCGACTGATGAAGGTTGAACTTAAAAATATCCATTTTTCTTATGGGCAAATCAAAGCCCTGAACGGTATTAACCTGGTTTTAAATGAAGGAGCGACTGGCCTCCTCGGGCCGAATGGGGCTGGAAAAAGCACTCTGCTCAAAATTATGCTGGGGTTTCTTACTCCGGATGAGGGTGATGGTCAGGTACTGGGCTATGATTTAAGACGGGAACAGAAATTTATCAGGCAGCGGGTTGGCTATATGCCAGAAGATGATTGTTATATTCCCGGCATGGATGGTGTTTCTTTTACCGCTTATATGGGAGAATTGTCCGGCATGCCTCGCCAGGAAGCGATGAAAAGAGCTCATGAAGTTCTGTTCTATGTTGGTCTGGGAGAATCCCGTTACCGGCTGGTTGAGACCTATTCTTCCGGCATGAGACAGCGTTTAAA
>JAKPXU010000105.1 GCA_029571905.1 Acidobacteriota bacterium
GAACATATATTTGACCGGCTTCTGGCCGAGGCCTGTGTCTATTATGCTGCTTTAAGGCACATTGGCGGCTGGAAAGAAATTTATACGCCCCAGGGCAAGGTCTATATGCAAACCGGGAAAGATCTGAGAAGGGTCAAAGCCATTATTGGCAGCGGCGGATTTCTGTCTGAAGAAAGAACAGCCGCGGTCATGGCCATTCCTCTTAAAAAACTCAGAAATTATGGTGAAGAAATCAAGCTTTTGCCGGAAAAACCTGATTTTTATCGCGACCGTTATTATTTATTTTCACTGCTGGGAAATCTTATTGAAAAATATCCGCGGGAGGCGTCTACTCTGGCCGTTACTTCCGTGGAAAAATTAAACCAAAAAGGTGATTAAGATGATTAAAGACGAAAAAATAGAACTCAAGGAATTTTATGAAATTAGAAAAGATGTTCTTCAGACCTGGCCGACCGGCAGGAATGTTTCAATTGAAGAAGGTGTAAAATTCCACCGAACAATTCCCGAAGAGAGGCGTTTTGCTCTCGCCATGAGCAAAGCCAGGAAAAAGCGCCAGACCCTCCTTCAACCTCGAGCCGGGGTGGCTTTAATTGACGATCATATTAAACTTTTGCGTTATCTGGAGACGGAAGGTCAGGCCGACCTTCTACCAACCACGATTGATGCTTATACCAGACAGAACAGGTATGAAGAGGCTGAAAAAGGAATTGAAAAATCTAAGCAGGCTGGCACCTCAATGCTTAACGGCTTTCCGGCTGTTAATTATGGAGTCGAAGGCTGCCGCCGGGTGGTGGAAAGTCTGACCAGGCCGCTTCAGATCCGTCATGGAACGCCAGATGCTCGCCTGCTGGCTGAGATTACGCTGGCGGCTGGCTTTACCAGTTTCGAGGGTGGCGGAATTTCTTATAATATTCCTTATGCGAAAAGAGTCCCGGTTGAAAAATCCCTCCGAGACTGGCAGTATGTTGATCGTTTAGTTGGCCTTTATGAAGAAAATGGAGTCACCATTAATCGTGAGCCATTCGGACCTCTAACCGGCACCCTGGTGCCGCCATGTATTTCAATTGTCTCCGGGATAATAGAAGGGCTACTGGCACTCAGACAGGGTGTCAAGTCTATTACCCTGGGATATGGGCAGGGCGGCAACATTATTCAAGATGTTGCCGCTATTGCCGCTCTGCGGGAACTGGCTGAGGAGTATTTTCATCGAGCTGGATTTGATGACTTTGAATTGACCACTGTTTTCCATCAATGGATGGGTGGTTTTCCTGAAGATGAGGCCAAGGCTTTTTCAGTCATTGCTTTTGGAGCTATTGTAGCCAGACTATCCGGGGCAGAAAAGGTTATAGTCAAATCTCCGCACGAGGCTATGGGTATCCCGACCAAGGAAGCGAATGCCCAGGGGCTCAGAGCAACACGTCAGGCTATTAACATGGTGGAAGACCAGATCGTTCTGCATCCTGATGACATTAAAACTGAACTGGAGCTGATTAAAAAGGAAGTCAGTTGCTTGATAGAAAAAGTCTATGAGCTGGGCAAAGAGGATATTGCCACTGGAACAGTAGCTTCTTTTGAAGCCGGTGTTCTGGATATTCCTTTTGCTCCTTCCATTTATAATCATGGAAAAATTATTCCCATGAGGGATAACGAAGGTTTTATCCGAATCTTCAATAAGGGTAATTTGCCGTTAAGTGATGAAATCATGGCTTATCATCGAGAGCGGCTGAACGAGAGAGCGAAAGCTGAAGGCCGTCCCATTTCTTTTGAAATGGTGACAGATGATATTTACGCCATAAGTAAAGGAAAATTGGTTGGGAGGCCAAGATGAAAATCAAAAACGTACTGTTTGTTCCAGGCAAATCAGCTTTTTTCTTTGATGACCAGAAGGCAATAAAAAATGGTGCCAAACTGGACGGCTTTGTCTATGAAGGACAGCCGGTGACCAAAGGTTTTACCACTATCAGGCAGGCAGGGGAATGTGTTTCTATCCTGTTGGAACTGGAAGATGGACGGCTGGCGGTAGGTGATTGTGCGGCTGTCCAGTATTCCGGGGTTGGGGGGAGAGATCCGCTTTTTCTGGCTGAGCATTATCTGCCCTTCCTGGAGCGAGAGCTCAAACCCAGGCTGACAGGAATGGAGATCGGGCCCTTCCGGCAGATGGCCGATAAATTTGAAAATCTGGCCTTTAACGGTAAGAAAATGCATACAGCCATCCGATATGGCTTATCCCAGGCTCTACTGGATGCCAGAGCGCTGGCTGAGAAAAAATTGAAGGCGGAAATAATCTGTGAAGAATATAAACTGCCAATTATAGCTGAACGGGTTAAGATTTTCGCTCAGTCTGGAGATGAACGCTATCTTAATGCTGATAAAATGATTCTAAAAGAAGTGGATGCCCTGCCCCACGCCCTGATTAATAATGTCGACGATAAACTCGGTCGGAATGGTGAAAAGTTGCATGAATATCTCAGATGGTTGGTAAACCGGATTAAAAAGATCAGAAGAAGAGCCAGTTATCATCCTGATATTCACATTGATGTTTATGGCACAATCGGTCTGATTTTTGATTCGAATCTCGATCGGGTAGCCGATTACCTAGCTTCACTGGAAAAGGAGGTTGATGATTTTAACCTCTATATCGAAGGCCCGGTTGATATGGAAGAAAAATACCGGCAACTGGAAGCCCTGGCCGCCATTACCAGGAAGCTGGAGTCGCTCGGCTCAAAAGTCAAAATTGTCGCTGATGAACATTGCAATACGCTGGATGATATTAAAGAATTTACTGATGCTCGGGCCTGCCACATGATTCAGATTAAAACTCCGGATCTAGGTGGAATTCAAAATGTAGCTGAAAGCAATCTTTATTGCCGGCAACATGGGGTAGAAGCCTATCAGGGCGGAACCTGTAATGAAACTGATATCTCTACCCTGACCTGCGTTCATGTGGCCGTGGCCACCAGGCCGGATAGGATGCTGGCCAAGCCTGGCATGGGTTTTGATGAAGGCTTTATGATTGTCAACAATGAAATGGAAAGAATTATCCGTGTTTTAAAAATGAAATACGGGGAGAAAAAATAAATGGAAAAGAGAAAAAAGCTCCCGCCTTTTAAGATTTTATCGACCACCGCTATACTCGGTTATGGCTTTCCTGAAAGTTCCTTTAAAAAAGGTTTAAGTAAAAAGCCAGATTTAATCGCAGCTGATGCTGGTTCGACCGATCCGGGACCCTATTATCTGGGCAGTGGCAAGTCATTTACCAATCGAACCGCTGTGAAGAGAGATCTGCGGTTGATGATCAAGGCCGGTGTGGAAAGAAATATACCGGTAATTATTGGCTCAGCTGGTGGTTCTGGCGCCAGGCCTCACCTTGATTGGTGTCTGGATATAGTCAGAGACATTGCCAGAGAGGAAAACCTCCATTTTAAACTGGGCATAGCTCAGGCTGATATAAAAAAAGAGACAGTTTTAACAGCCCTCAAAAAGGGTCAGATTTCTCCTCTGCCCTTTGTTCCTCCTTTGACTCCAGCCGTGGTTGAAGAAAGTGAGAACATCGTCGCTCAGATGGGAGTCGAGCCTTTCGTCAAGCTGCTGGAGGCAGGAGCTCAGGTAATTGTAGCCGGTAGGTCTTATGACCCGGCAGTTTTTGCCGCCTTGCCTATCAGTCTCGGCTATGACCCTGGTCTGGCCTTACATCTCGGTAAGATTCTCGAGTGTGCGGCCATAGCGGCTACGCCTGGCTCAGGTTCAGATTGTGCCCTTGGAACGCTAATGGCAGATTCTTTTATTCTCGAGGCCCTATCTCCTGAAAGGAAATTTACGCCAGAATCAGCTGCTGCTCATACTCTTTACGAGAAGTCCGATCCCTATCATCTGCCTGGTCCAGGCGGTTCCATAGATCTAACGGAATGCAAATTTGAAGATCTTGGCCAGGGCCGGGTCCGGGTCAGCGGCAGTAAGTTTATCCCCTCTGATGGCTACTGGCTTAAACTGGAAGCTGTCCGCCTGGCTGGTTATAGATCAATCAGCGTGGCTGGAGTGAGAGATCCAATTATGATTGACAAAATAGATGATATACTGAAGGCAGTGGAAGTCAGGGTCAGGGATATCCTGGGTAAAGATAGTGAGGGCAGTCAAATTTATTTTCATGTTTACGGGAAAAATGGGGTCATGGGAGAACTCGAACCGGTTAAAAAAACCAGAAGCCATGAGCTGGGAATAGTGATTGAAGTTGTGGCCCCAACTCAGGCTGAAGCCGATGCTGTTCTGGCTCTAACCAGGTCGGTCTTGCTTCATTATGGCTATGAAGGACGGATTGCCACTGCTGGTAATCTGGCTTTTCCTTTTTCACCATCTGATGTCGCCATGGGCAAGGTTTATGAATTCTCCATCTATCATCTGATGAAAGTTTCTGACCCGGCCTTTTTCCCGGTAAGAATTGAGCAACTGTGAGGAAAAAGCATGAAAAGCAAAGGTAAAAGAAGTATAATGAAAGTGGCCCGAGTTATAAGATCCAAAAATTCCGGACCCTATGAATTGACTCTGGACATTATGTTTAAAGATAGACGCTATTATGAATTGTTTAAGAAGAAAAAATTAATTACCGCAGGGAAAATTGCCTCTCTTTATGGCGTCGATAAAGCTGATGTTCTTAAGATTATCTATTTTGAACCGAGTCAGGCAATTAAAGTTACTTTAAAGCGGAAAATTCCTTCAGGAACTCCAGGTGATACGGACATTTATGGCGCTCAGCAGCATGCGCCTCTGTTAAATCTAAAATATTGAAAAAGGGGGAGAATGGACCCCAGACAACTTTCCAGAATCGATACTCTGATTTATGCCGTTTATTATGCCCCCCGGGGCCGCTACCGGCTTTACATGGTAGCCAGTGAAATTGCCAGGCGATATCTGTCACCGACTGATTACCTGATCGGAATCATCGGAGATGAAGGTTCGGGTAAATCAACTCTCATCAGGGGTCTTTTCCCAGGACTCGAATTAACTAACGAGGACGAAGGTGTCAATCTCAGGCAGGCCCCTATCTATTCTTTTTCTCCTGACGATTATTTTTCCGGGCATACGTTCCACATTGATGTCAGGCATGAACTGGCCTTCAAGCAAAAATATAAAATCAAAGAAGCTATCAGACGGGCCGTCGAACATAAAAGGCGAGTAGTGGTCGAGCATTTTGATCTTATTTACGATATTCTCGGCTGTAATGCCCATGTACTTATTGGCATTGGTGAAGAGATAATTGTGGCCAGGCCGACTGTTTTTGGCCCCTTTCCGGAAAATATTAAGGCTATTGTGGACAGAACAATAAAATACAGGTTAATGGCCCACTCAGCCGAAGATATCACCGTAGCTATCCTTGAGCGTGATTATAATTATCATTCCCCCGGTCCTCTTATCCATTCTGATGTCAGGCATGGGTTTGTCATCAATTTCCCGCAAAGACCTGATATTGATATAGACGAGCTGGAAGAGAAAGTTAAAGCCATTATTAAAGCTGATGTGCCCATCAGCCAGGTAGGAGAAGAAGCTATTCAGGTTGGTGACATGAGAATTTACTGCACCGGACCGAGGACTCATGTCCATCGTTCCGGCGAAATAGAAAATTTTCGATTACTTAAAGAATTTCGTCTTAACCCGCTGACCAATGACTATATGCTGGTAGGTATGGTCGGGCAAAAAGCTATTGCCGGTTTTGAAGATATCATTGAATATATGGATATAGAAGATTAAATCGTCTGTTCTTTTGGTCGGAGGCAAAAAATGAGATTTGAATATGTGCCCCTTTTCCCCCTGGGAAAAGACAGGACAAGTTATGAACAATTAAAGTTAAGCTCGGCACCAGTAAAAACAGTTAGAATCCTGGGCAAAAGCGGTCTTCTGGTCGAGCCGTCTGCCTTGCGGGTTTTAGCTCGGGAAGCCCTCGGCCGGGTTAACTTTTATTTTCGAAAAAAACATCTGGAAAACCTGGCTTCGATTCTCGACGATCCGGAAGCATCAGCTAATGATAAATTTGTGGCTGCCAGGCTGCTCAAAAATGCAGCCATTGCTGCTGAGGGCCTCTTGCCACTCTGTCAGGATACCGGGACAGCAATCATTATGGGATTTAAAGGAGAAAGAGTCTTAACCGGAGTTGATGACGTTAAATATCTGAGCCATGGTGTTTTCGACGCTTATACCAGACTCAATCTCAGGGCCTCTCAAAATGCCCCTTTATCTATGCTGGAAGAGGTAAATACCGGTAATAATTTGCCGGCCCAGATTGATATTACCAGCTGCCAGGGGGATGAGTACCATTTCTGGATAATGGCTAAGGGTGGCGGGTCGTCAAACAAAACAGCTCTCTATCAGGAGAATAAATCTCTTCTCAAAGATGAAAAAACGCTTTTGAATTTTTTAAGAGAGAAGATAACTTCGGTCGGGGTGGCAGCTTGCCCACCTTATCGGTTGGCTGTCGTGGTCGGCGGGCTATCACCGGAGATGAATCTTAAAACTGTTAAGCTGGCCTCAGCCGGCTTTCTGGATGATCTCATTGATCATCCGACCGGACGCCCTCATGGTTACCGTGACCTCGAGTGGGAAAAGAAAGTCATGGACCTGGCTAGAGAAACCGGGCTGGGGGCCCAGTTTGGTGGCAAAGCTTTCGCTCTGGAGGCGCGGGTCATCAGGCTGCCCAGGCATGGCGGCTCTTTGCCTGTTGGCCTGGGTGTTAGCTGCAATGCTGATCGCAATATAAAGGCCAAAATAAATAGAAAAGGAGTCTGGCTGGAAGTCTTGAACTATGATCTTAAGCCTTTCTTGGAGAAAATAGAGGCTCTTGAATCTGATCAGGTGCCAGCTATAAACTTGGATCGCCCCATAGATGAACTGGTGGCCGAGCTTTCCGCTTATCCAGTTGGAACAAGATTAAGCCTCTCTGGTACACTAATTGTTGCCCGGGATCAGGCTCACCTGCGGCTTAAAAAAATGATGGATGAAGGTCACCCGCTGCCTTCTTATTTTAAAGATCATCCCATTTATTATGCTGGACCAGCCAAAACTCCCCCTGGTTTACTTACAGGTAGCTTCGGCCCGACCTCTGCCCAGAGAATGGATGGTTATGTTGAGGATTTTATGAAGGTTGGTGCTTCGCGCGTCATGCTCGGTAAGGGTAATCGCTCTGACCGGGTCGTCCAGGCCTGTCAGAAGTATAATGGCTTCTATCTAGGTACGATAGGAGGGGCAGCTGCGCTGGTGGCCAAAGAGCATATAGTCAGCTCTGAGCTCCTGGACTTTGAAGATCTCGGGATGGAAGCCATAAGGAAAATAGTGGTCAAAAACCTGCCCGCTTTTATTATCATTGATAACAAAGGAAACAGGCTATATTAGAGGGGCAGTGGTCGCCTGAAGGTTAATAGGCTGGATCTAATCTGTATTTTCGGCTAAAGATTATTCAGTGATTTTTTATGGGCAAAAGGTGTATTGTATAGATATAAGTACAAATGAGTTTAATTAAAGACATATTTTATCAGCAACTGGTGAGCTTTCAAGAGATAGCCAGAGGTGCCAGGCTGGCACAGGTCTTGCATATTTAGCTGTGGGAATAGAAGGAGTCTGAAATGAGTAAGGTAAAATCAGGTGTTTTAATTCTGGTATTTGCCTGTTTGGTGGTCCAGCCCGCTCTGGCTGGCTATAAGCCTTATAATTTAATTTCTGGCGAAAAGGGATTTTATTATGCTTTTATCAGTTATCTGCCGGAAATAGGAACCAGACCACCGGAGATAATAAGGCCTGGTCTGGCCTCGCCTGAAATTGCTACACTCAATTTTCCTCTGGGCCCGGGTGATTCAATCATTACCTATGATCGGCCCTGTGAAATACAGTTTGACAGCGGAAGTGTCGTTCGGTTGGATGTCAACTCGAAGCTTAAAATTGAGACCATTATGGCTCAGAGCCTAAGTTCAGATAGCCAGTTATCTAATCTTAATCTACTCCAAGGTTCCATCTATTTGATGTATACAGCCTATGATGCCTGGGAGGTTTTTCAGCTATTGACGCCTTTAGCAGCCGTCAAGTTGAAAAACCATAGCGTAATTATTGCTGGAGTAGAAGAGAGCGGAGACAATAAAATCCTGGTTAAAGAAGGAAAGGTTCAGGTTCTTTACGGACCGGAAAGCGATAAATTAAGGACGATATCCCTTAAAAAAGCTAACGGCCTCATCGTTAATACTGAGAATCAGATCAGCCGGACTAAAGATTTTCCAGAATTGGCCTCCTTTGAATCCTGGAATAATGAGATTAACGAGCGTTTTACAGAACTTCATAAAGGGGTTACTCCCTTGCCGGAGCCTGTTCAGAAACTTCCCTCGGCTGTGTTCTATTTTGCCCAGCATTATTCGAGTACTTACGGGGAATGGATCTGGGACGATTATTTCGGCTATGTCTGGAGACCCTTTTATAATGACAATTATCCCTGGGGCAACTGGTCTCCCTATGTTTATGGCCAATGGACCTACCTTAATGGGTCACTGTTCTGGGTTCCACAGGAGCCATGGGGCTGGGTACCCTATCATCTGGGAATCTGGCAATGGGATAAGGAAAAAGGCTGGCTGTGGATCCCCGGTTCAACTTTTGCTCCGGCCTGGGCAGTCTGGGACTTCTATTTTGGTTATTATAGCTGGCGGCCCTGGGTTATGACCGACTGGTTATTCTGGGAATATCCAGATTACTGGCTTTATTCTTTCGGAATGACACCTTATTATGGTAGTGGTGGGGACAATACCGGGACCGGCAACCCGATTACTTACCAGTATATTAATAAAGTCAGCAAGGATATGCTTAAGAAAAATCGAAATCACCCCTTGCCTTTAACAGAAGAATATAAATCGGGTTTAAAGAATTTACTCAGGGGATTGGACAAGGGTGAGCCACAAGCCGTCGAGAAGATAAGTGTCAAAACGAGGATGGCCGTCATGGTTAATGGTGAAACCCTGGCTGCCAGGGATCTCCGGACTGAGAAAGTGCTATCTCCTCAGGTCATCAGCGAATTGAAGCAGAAGAAAGTTGAAACGACACAGGTGGCACCTGCCAACCGGGTAAAAACTGCCGGAGAGTTGGCCAAGCATGAATTTCTAAAACAGAGAATGGCTGCTCTCTCTTCCAGGCAAGGCCAGTCGGAAGTAGTTGGTGAAGATCTGCCGATCAGAACAATACGGCCGACAGGAGCTCAAGGTATTGCCAACTCGAGAATGGCAGAGGAAAAGGCCGGAGAGAGTATTGACACTTCTAAAGCCAGGCCAGTTTCACCTACCAGCCCCCAACGGTTCCGGGATTGGAACCCGGATTTAAGAGTGGCTAAACGCCTTGGGATCAGGATAACCTATGATAGTGCTAGAAATTCGATAGTTGCCCCTCAGCTTGGGCTGAGTTCAAGGGAAGCCCGGGAGATGAGGATTAGAGTCACTCCCAGGGGGATTGTTCAAGCCGGACCATCAGGGATAAGCAGCGGAAATGATTATATGCCTGATTCTGTCTCAGGGCAGATGAGCAGCCCAGCCCAGGTGAGGACTTCGACTTCAGCTGGCAGCCTTAAAACGCCAGTTAAAGAAAAGACTAATACCAGTCAGAAAAAGAATTAGGATCAAAGCAGCCCCTGGCCGCTGATTTTTGTTATGGTTTCTCCTTTGGCTGTGATTAGACAAAAAATACCTCTTTTTCGAAATTTCATGCATTTTAATGCTAAACGAGGTCAATCTGTTAAGGAATCGTTCTAATTTGGGTGGAGAGGAGCTGTTCGGGGGAGAGACGGTAATAGCTAGATATGATTCTCAATCTGGTTGAGGAGTAGGTAGTAGGGACAGAGGAAATAAGAGTTGACTTATTTTTGCTTTTTAGCTAATATTTTATCTAAATTTAGAAAAGAAGAGAGCTGATAACCAATGATTAAACTTCGCCTTATGAGATTTGGTGCTAAGAAAAAACCATCATATCGAATCGTCGCTA
>JAKPXU010000127.1 GCA_029571905.1 Acidobacteriota bacterium
AAGAAGACGCGCAGAAAGCGGTCGGAGGACAAGCCCTCTGGCTTCCCCTAATTTCTCAACCAGCTCGAGCGCCTGCCTGTTTTGAGACATTGGCCTTTCTCCCACCACCTCGCCCGTTGAGATAAAATCAGCGCTGTAGCGAGGGAGAAGCCCGGCCGCCAGTCTCACCATCTGTCCATGACAATCAATGCAGGGATTGAGATGGCGGCCGTAACCATAGCGAGGCTGCTCAACAATTCGAATTTGCTCCTCTGTGATCTCAACCAGAATCAAAGGCCAGTTGAGCTTCTCAGCCGCAGCCAGGGCCCGATTGGCTCCAAAAAAGACGCTTTCAAAACTCAGCCCAACAATCTCCACTCCCTGTTCTTCCAGAACTTTCCCGGCCAGCAGACTGTCCAGGCCGCCGGACAGAAGCAGCAGGGTCCTAGCTCTTAATTTTTTTTGACCGGGCGGTCTTATTTCCTTGATCTTCATCTCAAACTGCGATCAGCTATCTCTCTTATTTTTTTCTGACGGGAAGCAAAATGGATGAGATTAAATGTCCATGGACAGCGAAGGAAAAAAGTTATTATTTTATTGATGCTGCCAGGCACAATAATGACCTTATAGCCACGGAGAGCACGAAGAGAGATTCTTACCACCTCTTCGGCGCTCATCCAGAAGATCTCTGGGACGGCCGAGAGATTAAGTCCGGCTCTCTCATGAAATTCCGTATGGGTCAGACCGGGGCAAAGGGCCTGGATTCTGATACCGCTATCATAGAGTTCAGTCTGGAGATTTTCAGAAAACATCACCTCGAAAGCTTTGGTCGAGCTATACATCGTCCCGGAAAGCGGAGAAAAAGCAGCGACTGAAGCCACATTGATGATTGCTCCCTGGCGGCGGGCCATCATGGCCGGTAGGGCAGCCCGGGTCAAGATGGTGGTAGCCATGACATGAACCTTAATCATCTGTTCAGCCTCACCTTGCTGATCGAGGTGAAACTGACCATGGCCACCAAAACCGGCATTATTGATCAGGAGATCGAGTTCCGGGGTCTGAGCTATTTTCCTGGCGACGCTGTTCAGATCTTCATCCACACTGAGATCAGCTGGAAAAACTTCAGTGCCAATTCTATACCTGGAAGCGAGCTCGGCCGCCAGAGCTTCCAGGCGCTCTCGACGCCGGGCAACCAGAATCAGGTCAGCACCTGTCTCAGCCAGCTGGCGGGCATATTCCTGGCCCAGACC
>JAKPXU010000133.1 GCA_029571905.1 Acidobacteriota bacterium
GCCGTTCGTGGCGAAAAGTTATGGATATATTGAAGATAAAGGCTTAACAAATAGCCGACAGCAAAGGTTGAGCTGTAATTAATGAGAGCGGCCAGGTTGGAAAAAGCAAAGACCCGATTTTCCCTGAACAACCTGGTCTCAAAAACAGGGTGCGTAGTTCTATTTTCTATTAGAAAAAAGATAACTAAAAGGATTAGTCCGGCTGTGGCCAGAAAAAAGCCATAGCGAGTGGGTAACCTGGAAAACCCCAGCATGAAGCAGACCAGACCTGAGCTATAAATTATGGTTCCTTTAATATCAAATTTATCGAGTTGCCTGACCATCTGGCTCGGAGAAGATGGGCCATCCTTATCATAGGCTTTGAGGACAGAAAAAAGAGCCAGCAAGCCCAGCCCGCAGGTCACAAAGAAAATACTCCGCCAGCCAGAATGTTCAACCAGAAATCCACCGATAACCGGACCCAGAGACAGGCCGGTATAAGTAGCCGCCGTATTAATGCCTAGAACTTGCCCGCGCCATTCTGGTGGGAAGGAGGCAGTCAGAAGAGCGATACTGGTCGAAAATATCATAGCTCCGCCCAGCCCCTGAACCAGCCTGAAAGCAATCAGGGAAGCACCGGAGAAGGCCAGAGCGCTGGCCAGGCTACCGGCCGAAAAAATGCTGATCCCGGTGATAAAAACTCGCCGTCTTCCTATCAAATCGGCCAGTTTGCCCATCGGAACAAGAAAGACAGCTGTCATCAAAAGGAAAGCTGAAACCGTCCAGCCAAGAGTGATCGTGCTCAGTTTAAAAGTTTGAGCTATGGTGGGCAGAGCTAAATTAGTAGCCGAACTCATAAAAGGAGTCAGAAAGGACGCCAGAGTCGAAGCCAGCAGGATAAATTTTCTTTCTCTGTCAAGCTGCATATCTTTTACTTTCTGCCATCATTATAATAGTCTTTGGGCTTTGGCCAGAATAAAGGTTTCTTTCTTACTTATGGTTTTATTTATCTTAACCTATCGGCTTGATAATTTATATCATTGAAATCCCACCTGCCAGCCTGAGTAATCTGACTCTTTGGCTGGCAGATAAAAAGCTGACATTTTCTGGTTGCTGGTATCGTGTTGAAAATAAATATAATCCGCTGGCCCGACCCCATTTTTCGACCCCATTTTTTTTCCCCTTTTCTGGGATATAATAAAAAAGAACCAGATTTAATTACCTGAGGATAAAATGATTATTGCCGAATTCTCCATTTTTCCCACATCGGAAGGCCCCTCCGTCAGCCGCTATGTCAGAGAAGTTATCAAGGTTATCGAAAACTCCGGACTCAATTATGAAGTTGGAGCCATGTCGACCACAGTTGAGGCACCTGATCTTGAGTCCATTCTGAATTTAGTTTGTGCTTGCGACCAGGTACTGGTCGAGATGGGAGCCAGGCGCATTCATCTCGATCTTCATCTCGATCACCGGCTCGACCGGGAAGCAAGCATTGATTCCAAGCTAAAAGCCATCGGAAAAAGATAAATCCGCTTGAATTAATCTGCACAAAAGGGAGGCCATGATGGTATCAGTAAAAGATGAAGGCTTTTCGCCTAACGCCATGAAGATCCTTCGCACCCGCTATTTTATGAAAAATGAGAGAGGCGAATTTATAGATAAAAAGCCATCGGACTTATTCCGACGGGTAGCTAACTATATTGCTTCTGCCGAGAAAACCAAAGAGGAACAAAAAGAATGGGCTGATAAATTTTTTGAAGCCATGATGGCCAGAGATTTTATGCCCAACAGCCCGACTTTAACCGGTGCCGGCCGTGACATGTGCCTCAGTGCTTGCTTTGTTCTACCCATTGAAGACTCAATGGAATCAATTTTCGATGCCGTTAAAAATGCTGCTCTGGTTCATAAGGAAGGGGGAGGAACAGGTTTTGACTTCAGCCTCCTTCGCCCCAAAGGTAGCTTCGTCCGCAAAACGCAGGGTGTGGCTTCAGGGCCGGTCTCTTTTCTTAAGGTAATTGACGCCGCCACTGAAGCTGTCAAACAGGGCGGAACCAGGCGTGGCGCTAATATCGGTCTGCTGCGGGTTGATCATCCTGATATTGAAGAATTCATCACCATGAAGCGTGATGGTAAAACCCTTAACAACTTCAACATCTCCGTAGCCATCACCGATGATTTTATGAAGGCCCTGAAACATGATGGTGAATACTGGCTTTATAATCCCTATCTTAAGAAGAAGACAACCAAAAGGAAAGCCCGCGACATCTTTCAATTGATTGTGGAATCTGCCTGGGCGGTGGGTGACCCCGGTTTAATCTTTATTGACCGGATCAATCAGCTTAATCCTACCCGGGAGCTCGGTCCGATCAGTGCTACCAACCCATGCGGCGAGCAGCCACTCCATCCCTATGAATCATGTAACCTCGGTTCAATCAATATTTCCAACTTCTACTCGCCAGATTATCCTGATGAAATTGACTGGGAAAGGCTGGCCAGCACAATCGAGATAGCGGTGCGCTTCCTGGACAATGTGATTGACGTCAACAAATACCCGCTTCCCCAGATTGCTGAGATGACCAGGGCTAACCGCCGGATTGGATTGGGCCTTATGGGCTGGGCAGATCTTCTGCTCAAAAAGAAGATTCGTTATGACTCGCCCGCAGCTCTGACTCTGGCCGAAAAGGTTATCTCTTTTATCAGGCAGACAGCTGACCGGGAAAGCGAGAAACTCGGTGAACTCAAGGGAAATTTTCCGAACATCGACCTTTCTATCTATAAGGGTAAGAAGCGCCGGAATGCTACCGTCCTGACCATCGCTCCGACCGGGACAATTTCACGCCTGGCCGGTTGCTCAAGCTCGATCGAACCTATTTTTGCTTTTGAATTCGTCAGTAAAATTCTTGATGGCGAAATTAAAGATGTTCATCCTCTTTATGAAGAATGGAAAAAAGAATATCCCGACGAGCCACTTCCTGACTATTTTGTGACGGCTCACGACATCCCTTACGAGGGCCATATCAGGATGCAGGCTGCCTTCCAGAAATATGTTGACAATTCGGTTTCCAAAACGATCAATCTGCCCAATCAGGCGACTTTTGAAGATGTGGAAAAAGCTTATCTTCTGGCCTATGACCTGGGAACCAAAGGTATTACCATCTACCGTGACGGCAGCAAAGCAGAAC
Organism: Acidobacteriota bacterium; assembly: GCA_029571905.1. Classification (GTDB taxonomy): domain Bacteria; phylum Acidobacteriota; class Aminicenantia; order Aminicenantales; family Saccharicenantaceae; genus Saccharicenans. Next base: position 3,162 of record JAKPXU010000133.1, read on the forward strand.
AGGTCCTCTATGCCGGGACGATAGCCAAACAAAAGCTTATCCCGAGAGAAAGGCCGGTCAGCCTGCCTTCTATCACCGATAAGATTAAAACCGGGCTGGGCAATCTCTATGTGACCATTACCTTTTTGAACAACAAACCATTTGAGGTTTTTACCTCCATCGGCAAGAGCGGCTATTCTACCATGGCTGATGCTGAAGCTATCGGGCGGCTGATCTCACTCGCCCTGCGCAGCGGAGTTGATCCCAAAGAAGTCATTCTGCAGCTTAAAGGTATCGGCGGCAGTGAGCCGGTCTTTACTGAAGG
>JAKPXU010000144.1 GCA_029571905.1 Acidobacteriota bacterium
CTTTTTTGCCGATCATTTATAAAGGCGGAATCAGGTCTTACACTCATTTTTAACTGAGAAACGAGCCCGGGCAAGGGGCGCAATAGACGGTCACTCAAATATCTTTCTAAATCGGTAATAGAATTAAAAATGTCTTTTTCTCGATTCATCTTTTTGCTGGCTAAGCAAGAAATATCTCCGATTATTTTTTTATTTCAGGTAAACCAAAGTCTTCAATAGTTGTTCTGCCAGTCCAATCTGGTAACCTTCTGAATGAAAAATAATTTCACCATTTTCCCTGACAGCGGCGGCCAGTGGTAGTTCGTGTCGATCATTTTTCAGAGCCTGGCTAAAGGCCGAAAGTAGTTGATTTTCAAAATCATATACAACGACTGCGTTAGCGGGTAGATCAGGATAAATGTCTGGCTTAAAACCAGCCGGCAGTCTATCTTTGGCCACAGCCAGTAAACAGCGGCCAGGCCACTCTGAGAATGAAGAGCTAAAAGCCTGAAGTTCGCCCATTAAATGTTTGGTCGGTTCCTGGTCAGGTGCGATTAACAGCAGTATAAAATTGTTCTGGCCGATGAGACTTCCAAGATCAGTCAGACTTTGATCTTCTGCTTTGATTATTTGAGGATTGGCCATCAGTTTCCCGACCACTAAGGGTGGAGTAAGTTTTTCTCTCAAAATCAGATTAACTTTTTTCTTTTCTCCAGGTTGAAGTTGGAAATGAATCAAATGGCTGAGAACACTGCCGTCCGCCTGGCGGTTGCCAGTGATGAGTCTGTACTGCCCGGCTTCCAGCTGGAGCTCGGCTGGAAATGACGCCAGGGCGGGATCGCCTTCAAAGTTGAGCGTCTGGTAACGATGACCGTCAAACCGACCCAGCGTAAAATGGGTAAAATAAATTGGTTTGTTGATACCTGCCACTGTCTGGTAAAACAACTCCAGGGTGGCCTTTTCTGTTGCTGCCGGTTCAGATGATTTTATTTCTACCCATTTATTTCCCTGAAGAAAAGCTGGCTGTCCGCTGACCTGATTAATCCTGGCCGGACAACCAGCGGTTCTGGCCAGGGCTACCAGAAGAACCTTCTTAGAATAATCATCGGCTCGACCCAGCTCAAGAAGGCGGTCGGGAAAAAGCGGAACATTATAGTAGTTGCTATCATCAGGTTGGATATTGTTTTCTATCCAGCTGTCTATCAACCTGGGGTTGGCCCTGAATTCCTCCCACTGGTTCTGGCTGAATTTTTGCTGAAGAGCAGATCGCCAGGAGGTCAGCAGCTCACGCCCGATCCTCGGTGAGACGACATAGCGCACATAGGTTTCATTATCCAGACCTGCCATTTTTTCTGGTCTGAATCTCAGGTGATGGAGCAGAACTTCGGCTGGCGTATCTCTCAGATCCTTTTCAGTTATGGCTCCTAGCAGAGTCAGTCCAAAATCTTTTTCTTCCGGTTTTAAGCCTTCCAGAAATCTTATGATTTCTGGCCAGTTTCCACGGCTTTTTTGCAGGTAAGTCCAGGTCATCTCAGGCGGAAAGCTTTTTTCCTCGGCCCACTGACGGGCTTTGTCTTCAGTTATAAAAGAAGCCTCATAAGCCTGCCGGATGGCATCTTCCTGTTGCAGTCGACGGTTATTTTCCTCAACTTTAGCCGGGTCTAATGGCGGGATATTTCTGGCTGCTGGCGGGATTATATCAAGATCGGCTTCCTGGCCAGTTAGTTGGT
>JAKPXU010000151.1 GCA_029571905.1 Acidobacteriota bacterium
AGTTACCATCTTGCCCAGATTAAAGGCCACAAAGATACCGCCAACAAATCCAATTTTACTTTTGACCGTAGCTTCGATATCCTCCAGGTCATTCCCTGTTAGCTTAGCTGAGTTACCACCCAGTCTAAGTCCGAACTGGACGTCAGCTTTCAAGATAGAAGGTGAGACCAGAAGAAACAAGAAAGCCGCAACCAAACAATAACTTAAAACTCTTTTCATCTAAACCTCCTGGAGAAGGATGCAACCATAATAATTTAAGAAAAAAACGGTGTGATCACCCGTAGGGGTGATTTCGATAGGTAAATCAGGAGGTTAAAAAGGTGTAAAAACTACAACTGGTAGGCAGGGTATCTATTGCTCTCTGGTTGTTATAATGTAGAATAAATGCTGATGACATCACGAAGGAGGTTGGAGATGAGCAATCAAGACATAAAAGTTACTTTTGGCGATGGTTTGGTGATAAAAGCTGAATGCCGCGGTCACCTGATTACCACCGATCAGCCGGTGACGGCCGGAGGAAATGATTCAGCCCCTACTCCTTTTGAGCTGTTTTTGACCTCCATTGCCACCTGTGCCGGCTTCTATGTGCTGGCTTTTTTAAAGCAACGTCAGCTTTCAACTGAGGGAATTTATCTAACCATGTCAACGGAGAGAAGTCCAGAGTCCAAGCTGGTAAAAAATATTAAGATAAATATACATCTGCCAGAAAGTTTCCCGGATAAATACCGTGAAGCTGTAGTTAAGGCCGCTGACCAGTGTACTGTCAAGGCCCATTTGCAGCAGCCTCCCAATGTTGAGATTAGAGCTGTTAAGAGTTAGGCAAAATTCTTCCTCTACATGAAAAACCGAGCGGCCTTAAGACTTAGCCAGCAAACGGCCAGCGAACGGCTTTTAACCCTGGCCCTCGGCTTTTTTTCACTGCTGGCTGTTACCGATTATTTTCTGCACCACAGTCGGTCAATTTATTTTTTGCCGCTCAATTTGCTCGTTATCTTAATCTTTTTGAACTTGCCTGGTTGGAGACAGAAATATGAGTCGAAGCCCGAGTTCGGATTCTGGCTATTGGCTGCTCCACTGGCCGGCTATGCTTATCTATATAAGCTGGCTGGCAGTCTGGTTGAACTGGTCACTTCCACCCCTTATGACTGCTATCTGGCCCGCCTGGATATGAAGATTTTCGGCGTCAGCCCGAATGAATGGGCGGTCGGTCTTTATCGGCCATGGCTGACTGAACTTTTGATGCTGGCCTATGTAGCTTATCTACCGCTGGTAGTCATTCTGGCCTACTCACTTTTCAAAAAAAATGGCAAGGAGCAAGCTGAGCTTTACATTTTCAGTCTGGGCCTGGCTTACCTGGCTTGTTTTGTGCTTTTTATTATTTTTCCGGCTCATAGCCCGAGGTTTTATTTTAAAGACATTGAGCCAGCTCCAGGTTATTTTTTCAGGTGGCTGATGAATCAGGTGGAAGCCTGGGGCCAATACCGAGGCGGCTCTTTCCCTTCAGCCCACTGCGCCGCCGGGACAGTTATGATTTATTATGCCTTTAAAGCCGGTCGCCGAACTTTCTGGCTTGTTTTCCCTTTGATCCTGCTTTTTTTCTTCAGCACAGTTTACGGCCAGTATCACTATGTGGTTGATATTCTGTCCGGGATAATCATTGGCTGGCTGGCCATAAGTGCGACTCATCTGGTAGTTCGAAGGAAAGCCGAAAACTTCAGCCAGCGCCAAGCCCGATAAAGAGAATCAAGAAAACTCCGATTAGCCAGTGAATGACCACTCCATACCAGATTGATTCGGTTCGCAGGGCCAGATAACCGAAAATAAGGCTGGCGATAATAGCAGCCAGGACTTCATTTAAAGGTTTGCCAATATGAACCAGACAGCAGGGGATAGTCTGAATCAACAGACTATTCAGGCGACCGAAGACCGGCTTCAAGCCAAAGAGAAGAAAACCACGGAAGAAAAACTCAAAAGATAGATAATACAGGAAAAAGGCTGCCGCATAGATGATAAAAGTCTGGAAGGTAAGCGGATTATCCAGAAAGGCAGAGTATTCCTGCTGGAAATCGGCCTGTCGGCTGGGCAGCCAGGAGGCGATCAAGACGATCGGCAATGACCAGGCTACAGCCTTCAGGCCAAACCTATGATCGCCGCGCCGGAAGCCATAAGCCTTGAACTTTTCCTTGAAACCAAGTTTGATAAGCAGACAGGGAAACAAAAGAAAAAGGACAAAAGCTGCCAGAAAATTATAATAATACCGGTAAAAGCCAGACAAGTGGGAAGTCGGAAGGGAGCCGACCAAATTGACGTCATAAAATGCCGGCAGACCAAAATAACTATAAAAAGTTAACAAAAAAGGAGTCACCAGAAGAATAATGGCCGCTTTCCGCTGGCTAATAATTAATGATGATTGATTCATGATCTTCTGGCCAGGCCTGTCCTTCGTTCTAAATAGCCGAGCCATTCACAGGTTAGACGCAATCCTTCCCGCAGGCTCCGCGGCTCGTACCCGAGTTCTTCGGATGCTTTTTGGTGAGAAAAGGCCCAGTTCTCCAGGAAGGTTCTGACCCAGCTGGTGGTAATAAAGGGATAAAGCCCAAGCCACCCAGCCTTCATTGTTTCCAGCCTGGCCACCGCCAGAGCCAGAGGAACACTGATTTTCAGTCTGGAGGCTTTTCGCCCGGAGACTTCTTCCAGCGTGTTGTAGAATTCATTAAGCGAGACATTCTCACCGCCGAGAATATAGTCTTCTCCTGCTCGGCCTTTTTTCATAATTAACTGCAGGCCTTTAGCCACATCATCGACATAAACATAGTTCCCAATTTCCTGTCCCTGATTTAAAATCAGGCTGAGCCTGTATTTTAAATAAATTTTTATCAAGCGGGTAACAGAATTAGCTTCGGTCAGGGGGCCAGGGCCATAGACTCTAGTTGGTCTGGCCACCATTATTTCCAAACCCTTAGCAAGATAGTCATCAATTATTTTCTCGGCCAGAGCTTTGCTCTTCTCATAGTCAGTAAAAAAGGGAACGTCGGGTCGGCAACTGCTCTCTCTAACTGGCTCCCCGCGGCTTGGCCCTTTAACTACCGACGAGCTGACAAAGACCACTCGCTTCAGTCCGACAGCCAGAGAAGCCTCAAGAAGAGAATGAAATCCTTCGACATTGACCCGATAAAAGTTTCGCGGCTCGAGATCAAAGTTTTTGGCCAGAGCAGCTAAATGGTAAACCTGCTGGCAACCCTGCAGAGCAGCTCTCAAACTATAGACATCATTAAGATCGGCCGCGACTGTCTCCACTGAAACTTTTTTAGGCAGCCGGCTGGTACTTTCTCTTCTGACTATTAATCGGATAGGCTGATCCTCACTGACCAGCCTGGCCACCAGTGCCTGGCCGATGAAACCGGTTCCGCCAGTTACTGCCACGGTCATCTCAATTCTCTCGGTCTGAGCTTATCTTTGCCTCAACTATATTTTTAAAAGTAACTGCCGGCCTATTTTATCTTTCATCTTAATTCGCATCGTTTCTCTCAATTAGGAAACGCCTGGCTTTTTCCTTATTAGCCATCACCTTGAGGCTGGCCGGCAAAACCCTGGCTCTAACCGTATCGAGGGCAGTCAGATATTCACCGTTATATTGCACATCAAGATTTCGGCCCTTGATGGTTATTTCTTTAGCCTTGAAATGTCTCAGTTTTTTCTGAAGAAAACCAAAGTAAATCAGTGGAAAAGAAAGGATATAGAGAAGAGGAGCCATTTCAAACAGGACCAGATCAAGATAACCATCATTGAGGCGGGCGGCAGGTGCTACCAGCCAGCTATAGCCAAAGTAATTGAATTTTCCGATGACACTATCTAGAAAATGGGAAGGCAGTTCTAAATAATCAAACTTGTTCCCCTGCTGGTCCAGGCCCTCGCGGAGCTCAATAATCTTTTCTTCTCTTTTATAAAGCAAGAGCCGCCGGGCAGCCAGAAGATGCCCAATGAGTCCTGGAATTGAATGCTTAATCTTTTCTCCGGTGACAGCTGCCGTCGAGCCCACGCTGGCAAAACCAGCTACCCGGTCTTCTATCTGAATCAGATCCACCGTCAGGAGGTCGCCTTCCAGTAAATATTTAACAGCTTTAAACGGCTGGCGGGGAATCCCCAGTGATTTGCGAAAAGCATTGCCGCTGCCGAAGGGAATAACACCAAAAGTTATCTCCGACCAACGTGGACTCTGAAAAATTCCTTGAAGAACATCAGCAATGGTACCATCTCCGCCCACCGCTACAATCAGATCTGCCTCCTGGCAGGCTGCTTTTGACATAGCTACTGTTTCTTCTTTGCTGCGGGGTGCATCCAGGCATTTTCCAGGCAAACTCTCGATCAATTTGGTTCGCAAAGACCGACGTCTGGTCCAGCGTCGGTTAGCAGCAGCTGGATTAATGATACAGACAATTTTTTTATCAGGCCGATTTTTATTTTCCATTATCTGTCAATCAGGACATCTTTCAATTTTGTCTGGACAGCCTAATCTTATATCATGCCCTTAACCGCCTGTCAAAAACCTGGCCTTGAGCTGGCTGTGGCCTTCTCTTCTTGTTCTGTCTTCATAGCCAGCGACAATTGTTCGGAATGAGCTCTGGCCTTTTTCCTCTTTTTATCAAATCTGACGCTGGGTAGATAACCGGCCAGAATCAGGATTAAGAAAAAGGCGACGATAATCAAGTCCGGTATCTTGAGCACCCGTCCAATCAGAGCCAGGATGAAAAATTTTGGAAAGCGGGCAGTGACAATAACTGCCAGATAACCGGCGAGCGGTAGATTGGTCATGACGGTTAAAAAGCGGAAAGGATAAAACGGAACAGGCAAGAAAGCGGCCACCCAGAGGGCCAGATATGGCCGGCGACCAAAAGCCTTAATCAGCCTTTCCACGAACCCGCTTTTTCTGGCCCTGGATAACAATTTGAACTCTTCTACCAGTTTAAGAGTTGAATAATCAAGAGCTTCTGCCAGAACAGTACCGGCCAGAGAAACCAAAGCTACCGTTAGAGCGCTATAATATTTACTGAACAAGAGTATAACCGGTTCATGAGGCACAAAGGAAATTAGAAACTCAGATGGAAAGCAATAAAAAAAGAGGACCCAGAGACTTTTATTCTGTCTGATTGAACTTGAGGCCACCCAGATGACCATCAGGCCAACAATCAGAATAATCTCCAGAGAAAGGATAATGATTTTGGCCCGTTTAGCTCTCCTGGTCTTCTTCAGGGGCAACTGGGTTAGAAAATCCAGATCAGACATCAAACCTCTTAATTCTGAATCTAAAAATAAAAATAAAGCTAACCGAAGTCATAGCTTAAAAACTTTAGCCTCCAGCCCGTAGTCTGCTTGATCTGTTGATTTAGCTATAAATCTTAACAGATTTTCCTTAATTGATAAACAGGTGTCCTGTTTTTTCCTCTTATCGGGGCTGGCCAGCCCCGTTTTTCAATCTCAGACTTTGATAAAAAGTCTTCTCCACGATGCAGTGTTTTGAACCAAAGATGTTTGATCAACAACGAATTTGGCTTTAACATCCTGGCTAAAGAATGATAAAATTCCTACAACATGATCAAATTACCTGAAAAATTGATCGTCCACGGCAATAAAAAGTTTCTACTTCGCGTTGAGGATTCTGACCAGGCCGTCGATTATCAGAAATATGAGAATCTACGCCAGACTATCTGGGACTTCGCGGATGACCATCTCGCCGGTAGCAGGAATTTATTGTGTGAAAATTTTTTACACGAAGGCAGCAGTTTATTTATCGGTGCCTTTGAACCGAATGATGATGGCCAGTTTATTTTTGATGAGTCCCATCTGGTTGGTTTCAGCTATGGTTTTGTTGGCCTCAGGGATAAAAGCCTTGGTTTTGTAACTGGCGATAATCTTTGGTTTTATTCTCAGTTTCTGGGAGTTAGACCAGATAGGCTTAATTTTGGCCTTGGAATCAGGATCAAAGAATTTCAAAAAGAAGTTTTGCTGTCTGTTTTCCGGGTTAAGCTTGTCGTCTGCACCTATGATCCGCTGACGGCGGTTAATGCCTACCGTAATATCAGGCAATTCGGTATGCAGGTTCTTGAATATCGACTTGCTCCCTATGGTGAATATGGCGGACGCCTCAATCGGCAGGATGTACCTTCTGATCGTTTTTTCACTGCCTGGGATTTGCTACAAGATCACCGACCCCTGGTTCCTGAGGAGAAAATTGAACACCTCCTTAGCCATCTGCCGAAGGCTCTGGAAAGTGAATGGCAAACCATTAAAACTGCTCAGTCTGAAATCGAACTTCAGCTGGTCAAAAGGGTCAGACTCGACTTGAGTGAGGAACAGATGCTGGTAGAAGTGCCAGTTGATTTCTACCATCTCCTCAGGGTGACGGCTCATAGACCAGAGGAGATTAAAAATATTCCTGTTGACTGGAGGCTTAAAAGCCGGGAAGTTTTTTTGAAGTATTTTCAGCAAGGTTATAAGGTAGTTGATTTTCTGAAGGCCAGGTCGGGCCAGCCAGCTGCTTGTTATCTTTTGGAAAAGAAGCAGTAAACGTCCTGGGCCAGACCGGGTTTATTTCTGGAAAAACGATATTAAGAAATGAAAGGACATAATAATGATGGCAAGAAGATTAGCCTGGCTGGGAGTTTCGGTAATCATGCTATTTTCTAACTTACCTGCCGAGAACCAGGGTTCTGTCCTGCTCAATGATCAAGAGCTTCTAGAGCGGGCCAGAGCCATTCATCAGAGAATTTTAACGCTTGATACCCACTGCGACACAGCCATGAGACTGGTCAGGGGGAACTGGAATCCGGCTGAGCGACATGACTCTGATTCTCCTCGCGGCAGTAAAATTGATCTGCCGCGGATGAAGGAGGGGGGCCTTGACGCCGAGTTTTTTGCTGCCTTTGTTGCTCAAGGACCGCGAACAGCAGAAGGTTATCGGGCGGCGCGGCAAACAACTGACACCCTGATTGAGGCCGTAAAGAATATGGTGAAAGCCAACAGTCACATGATCGGGCTGGCTTTCAGTCCGGAAGATGCCTACCAGTTGAAAAAACAAGGGAAACTAACTGCTTTTCTCGGAATTGAGAATGGTTATGCTATCGGTCAGGATTTAAGTTTGATCAAATATTTTTATGAGCAGGGAGCGCGCTATATCACCCTGTGTCATACAGCTGATAATGATATCTGTGATTCGTCAACTGACGGGAACGATCCAGAAGACAGAGGCTTAAGTCAGTTTGGCCGCCAGGTGGTAGCTGAATGTAACCGGCAGGGTATGATTATTGACATTTCTCATGCCTCTGACCGGAGCTTCTGGGAAGTTTTAGCCTGCAGTCAGGCACCTATAATCGCTTCTCACTCCTGTACCCGTGCTGTCTGTGACCACCCTCGGAACCTCAGTGATGAGATGATTAAAGCTCTGGCTGCTAAAGGCGGAGTTATCCAGATCTGTTTCCTTTCGAGCTACGTTAAAAAGCCCAGGCCTAATCCCGAAAGAGATAAGGCCTTTGAAGAATTCAGAGCCAGGTACGGAAACTGGAGAGAGATTAAGGATGAAACTCAAAGAGAAAAAATTATGGCTGAAATGCAGGCATTAAACAAAAAATACCCGGTTGAGCTGGCTACCATTCAGGACCTGGTTGATCATATTGATCATGTGGTCAAGCTGGTTGGTGTTGACTATGTCGGGATAGGAACGGATTTTGATGGAGGGGGCGGAGTTGTCGGTTGCAATGATGTCAGCCAGATGATAAATGTTACTGTTGAGTTAATCAAACGTGGCTATTCGGAGGCCGATCTGGCTAAAATCTGGGGACAGAATTTTTTCCGGGTTTTTAACCAGGTCAAAGCTACCGCCGAAAAATTGAATCAGGGCCAGGGGTGATTTTCGGCTTCGATTAGGCTATTATTTATTAGTAATGAATAATTTGGCTAAAAAGCAGCCGGGCTGCCTTTTTGCCCTGCTGACTATTTTGTTTCTGTTTTTCCCGGGCCAAAATCTGGAGAAAGTTGCTGGCCAGGAGGTGGCTAGCCGGCCAAAAACTGGCGGTGTCTTAAAAATTAAAGCCTACGGCCAGACTCTTAATGATGATCTCGATCCAGCCGGGAACGGTTATCCACTCGTTATTGAAAACATTTATGAAGGGCTCTTAAAGTTTGACCGCAATCTGGAGATAACACCAGGTCTGGCTGACTACTGGGTAATCGATAACGGAGGACGAAAGACTGTCTTCTATCTCCGTGCCAAGGCTGATTTCCATAATGGCCAGCCCGTAACAGCCGCGGATGTCAAATTTTCTCTGGAGAGGCTCTTCCGCTTGAAGAGTAATCCCTATTTTTATCTGTTTGCTCAGAGAATTGAAGGTGGGGAAGAGTTCTGGCAGGGCCAGGCCAGTGAGGTTACCGGGATAAAAATCATAGACGATAAGACCATTGAAATCGACTGGAAATATTCCAGCGTGGCCAATCTGTATTTTTTGGCCTCGAATTTCGCCAAAATTTTGCCCGCCTCACTGGTAGAAAAAGATAAAAAGAAATTTTTTAGCCGGCCAATAGGGGCTGGTCCTTTTAAATTTGATTACTGGCTGAGGAATCAAAAACTGGATATCATTGGTCTGAGCCTGGTTAGAAATGACCAATACTTTGGCCGCAAAGCCTATCTCAGCCGGGTAGAAGTCAGTCCCTATTTTTTGCTTGAGGGCTTTTTCCGGGATGAGGTCCAAATTGTTCCTTATATTTCCTATCGAATTTCCAGGAACAGGTATCAGGTTCTGGAGAGCAACTCTCTTCAAATGAGTTATCTGTTCTTTAGCTGCCACCTGCCGCCTTTTGATCAACCTGAGGTAAGAAACCTTATCAGCCGCTTGATCGAAAAAAGTAAGCTGGCCGGCCTTGTTTCTTCTCCTGCTTATTTTGCTCAGGTTATGGATAATTATATTCCTCCTTATCTCCCCGGGTTTCTGCCTTCTCCGCCCCCGGAAGAACTGAGTTTCGGGCGGATAGCTGAGAGATTGGCTGCCTATGGACTGGGCAGTTCGAGCCGGGTCCTGCCTGTCAATCTTTATTTTGAGTTTCCAATTAAGGAGCTGTCCGATAAACTGTATCGTGAACTTAAAGACGAATTGCGTCCGGCTGGAATTGATCTACAACTTAAGCTGATAAAATCTCTGGATGAAATAAAGAATGATCGCACTCCCTATCTGGTTTATTTTGATTGGTCGATCCCTGTGCCTGATCCTGAATTTTTGCTGTATCCTCTTTTCCATTCCAGATCCTTTCTCAATTTGAGTTATTTTCAGTACAAACATGAACAACTTGATACCTGGCTGGAAGAACAGCGTAACATCGGCCTCCTGGAGCGGCGGATAAAGCTTTTCAGGCAGATGGAAGAACTCTTAAAAAAAGAGGTACCAGCCATTCCACTTTATTATTTTAAACAGCGGGTAGCCTATCAGCCCTATATAAAAAATCTAAGGCCACAGCCGGCTGGAGTCTTCTATCTGAATCTGAAGGATGCCTGGATAGACCAATGAAGTTTAATCCGAAGTTCAGGATATCAATTTATGCCCAGTTGGTCTTCTGGGTGTCGGTTATACTCGCCTTCTTAATCATCGGCGTGCTGGCTGTTATTCAGAATCGGGAAACCAGATTTATTTATGAAGAGAAAAGGAACCGTGGGTTGCTGATGATCCGATACATTGCCGAAATGAATGCCAGACATTTTGCCCTGTGGGAACTTGAATCAATAGATGAAAATATTGCCGGTCTGATCAGAGAGGATCTGGCCTATGTCATTTTTTATGACCGCAGCGGCCGTCCTGTTGTGGTCAGTGAGAGTATCGTTGGTAATATGGAGGTAATTAACGAGACCAGATGTGCCGGTGATGTGCCGCCAGAGGCAATTTTCTATCAGAATCTAAACCTGTCCAGTGGTCAGGAAGATTATGAAGTTCTGCAAATTGAGATTCCAATTTATGTGGCCGGTTCAGACGTTAAATGGGGTTCGGTCAAGATAGGGCTCAAACTGGACGATGTCAAAAAACGAATCAATCAATCCAGGCTGACGCTTTTTAGCCTGGGCCTTCTGGCCTTGCTTCTGACCATAACTGGTATCAATTTTCTCGTCAAACGACTGACGCGGCCGATTCAGAATTTGCTGGAAGGTACCAGGAGAATTTCCCGGGGTGATTTTAGCTACCACATTCCGTTGATTTCCTCAGATGAGATTGGTGTTCTGACCGAGAGTTTTAATCGCATGACGGAAGAATTGAATATGGCCAGGCAACAGATGGAGGAAGCCAATAAAAAGCTGGTTCAGGCCGAAAAACTAGCTTCGATTGGAAAGTTATCAGCAACAATTGCCCACGAAATTCGCAACCCTTTAACTTCAGTCAAGTTAAATATTCAGAAACTGGCTGATAATGATCAGCTGGATGAGGTGGAAAAAGAGCATCTGTCTATTGCCTATGAGGGTATTGAGCAGATAGAAAAATTTATTAAGGAACTGCTGAGTTTCACCCGGGTTTCAGTTTTGCAGCTTGATCACTTTGGCCTTGATCAGATAATCGAAGAATCATTAAAAATGCTGCTCCCTTCGATGACTGAAAAGCGTATACAAATTAAAAAGAATTATCAACCTGGCCTGCCTCCAGTCCTGGCCGATGGTGACAAGCTGCGCCAGGTATTTCTGAATGTTCTTCGCAATGCCTATGAAGCCGTGAGGGAAGGTGGTGAGATTGAGATTTCGCTGTCTCTCCAGCCTGAAGGAGAAAAATCATATTTTGAGGTTAGAATCTGTGATACAGGGAGCGGTATCCCTGAAAAGGACTGGGAAAACATCTTCGAGCCATTCTTTACGACTAAGGGCTCAGGAGCAGGACTGGGTCTGGCCAATGCCCGGCGAATTGTTGAACAGCACGGAGGGACAATCAGGGTGGTCAGAAAAGAAGGACCCGGTAGCTGCTTTTTAATCAGGATTCCTTGCGAAACTCAGGAGAAGGAGAAAACATATGACTAAAGTTCTGGTCATAGAGGATGATAGTCTGGTTAGCCGGACACTGATCTCTCATCTTAAGAAGCGAGGGTTTGAAGTCAGAGGAGCCGAAAATGGAGAGGAGGGACTGGCCCTCTTCCGGGACTTTCAGCCAGATTTAGCTTTGTTAGATGTTAAGCTGCCAGATATTAATGGTCTGGATGTCTTAAAACAAGTCAAAGCTGAAAACAAAACAGCCACTGTCATTATCATGACTGCCTTTGACGATATGAGGACAACCGTGGAAGCGGTCAAAGCCGGTGCTTTTGAATATCTGGTTAAGCCTCTGGATAATCTGGAACTGGACCTGACCATAGACAAAGCTCTCCAGATGAAAGCTCTGGAAGCTAAGGTCAGTTATCTTCTGGAAGAGAAGCAGAAAGAATATCAAATTGATAATATCATCGGCCGTTCGCCGCAGATGAGAGAAGTTTTTAAGATGATTGGATTGGTGGCCAATACCAGAACCAACATTCTGATTCAGGGAGAGAGTGGCACCGGCAAAGAGCTGGTGGCCAAGGCCATTCATTACAACGGTCCTTTCAGAGATGAACCTTTCATCGTTATCAACTGTTCGGCTATTTCTGACACTTTGCTTGAGTCTGAGCTCTTTGGCCATGTCCGCGGGGCTTTTACCGATGCTGTGGCCGAAACCAGGGGCAAATTTGAAATTGCTGGTAAAGGCACTTTATTTCTGGATGAAATTGGGGATATCTCTCCTGGTCTGCAATCCAAACTCCTGCGGGTGATTGAAAGCAGGGATTTTATGAAAGTCGGTGGTGAAAAGGTGCTTAAGACCGAGGCCAGGATTATTGCCGCCACCAATCAAAATCTGCAAGAACTGGTGGCCCAGGGCAAGTTTAGAGAAGACCTTTATTACCGTCTCAAAGTGGTCGAAATTAATATACCACCTCTTAGAGAGAGGCGAGAAGATATACCTGATCTGGTGGCCTACCTTTTAGAAAAAATTAATCGTGATTTGAAGAAAAATGTCAGAAAGGTACCACCTGAAGTCATGGATTATCTGGTTAATCAGCCCTGGAAAGGGAATGTTCGGGAGCTGGAAAACGCTCTGATCAGAGCAGTTATCCTGGCCAAGGGTGATGTCATTTTGAAGGAATATTTGCCGCTGGAACCTTCTCGGCCTGTTCGAGATGAAGACCAGTCACCGCTTACCAGGGAACTGGTTCCTCTGTGGGAAATAGAAAAGAGATATATCCAGTATGTGCTGGAAGCAACTCGGGGTAGCAAGAGTCGAGCCAGCCAGGTTCTCGACATTTCCAGACCAACTCTCGATAAAAAGATAAAAGATTACGATTTAAGAATTGATACATCTGATTAGACTACCTGTAAAATAAATTGACAGCCTTCTCTCCTTTAAAGCTGTCGTTTCTGTCTGTTAAGTCTTACTTAGATAAACCGATCCTGGCCTGGCACAAAATCTGCTGTAGATAATTGGCTATGTCTAAAAAAAGAATTGTCGTTGTTGATGATGATGAATCAATCCGCAAGACATTCTTTTTGCTTCTGGTCTCCAGCTACAATGTGTATTTAGCGGCCGATGCGACTGAGGCCCTGACTAAATTTAAGAAGGCAGATATAGACCTTATAATCGCCGATTTACGACTGCCGGGCAAAAATGGCCTCGACCTGATCCGAGATTTCCGGCGGAATGGCTATGAAGGCAAGGCAGTTCTGATTTCTGCTTATCCCGACCAAATAAAGCCAGAGGAAATTAAAAAATTAAAAATTGATTATCTTTTTACCAAACCACTTGACCTCAAAGCCCTGACCGGCACTATTGACCTGCTTCTTGGCTCCTCTTAAAATGGGTGACACAAACCATATTTCCTGTTTTTGCCTTAACGACCGGGGGCAAAAATGCTAAACTCTGAGCATGCTGGCTGAGGCTGAATGTTATCTCTGTCATCTTTCTCAAGTCTTAAGAGTTCTGGCAATCCAGAATATCGATGGCTCTGAGGCTCTTTGTCTGACCCGGGAATCCTGCCGTTTTCTGGCTGAAATCGATTTCGAGCGAACACCACCAGAAATCTCAGCTGATCTCTATAAATGGCTGGCAGAAAAAACCGGAATAGTTGACCCATATTTTGAGACAAAAAGACGGGATATTAGAAGAGCTTTAGCTCTCTATCCCCGATTAAAAAATAAAGTCCTGCTGGCGCCGGACAGGCTGAGAAAAGCTCTGCTCTTTTCACTGGCCGGGAATATCATTGATTTTGGGGCTGGCGAGGTCGGGGA
>JAKPXU010000152.1 GCA_029571905.1 Acidobacteriota bacterium
TTTGAACCAATAATCTCAAAAAACTCATTGGCCTGCAGGGAAACTTCCACTTCTTTAAGACTGGGATTGGTCACAAAAACAGTGACGGGCAAACTGATCTGTTCTCCAGACCTGACGATTCTGGGCAGGGTAGGCAGAGCCATCAAGTCACGTCTCACCGGGACCGATTTTTCAGCTGAGCCGAAAGCTCCTTCCTGGCCAGCGACCGCCATAACTCTGACCGCACCAAAATATTGAGGCATCAGAAACTCGTGGCTGGCCGTTTCGCCCGGCTTGAGTTCAAAAGGTCCAGCAAAAATAACCACCGGTGGAAATCTCCTTGGTTTGCGGGCTTCTTCAGCCGCTTTCTTATATTCATCACCGCCCAGAGCTAAGATGCGGTTCAATTCCGCCCCGTAAGCTTCAGCCACCTGGTCAAACACATCCCAGGTAGATACTCCCAGGGCCTCCCGCTTATAGAATTCTGCCCTCAGGTCTGGAACCTGATAATGAGTCAGAGAGAGCAGCCCTTCATCGACTACCATCAGAGTATAGAACATCCGCCGGCTGCTTTTCTCTCCAACTTTAATTTTGAATTTTTCCAGCGGCTTGATTTCTTCCGGCAGGCTAAGAACCGGTTCGAGTTTGGTCTCCGAATTTTCTACCATGAGCGGAATCACTCCATACATCCTGATCGGAGCATCACTGACTTTGCCACTGTGGGGCTGAATCAGGCTGACGTGAACATAGACATTTGGCGTCATTTTTTCAGTGAGCTGGACCTCAAAACGGTTCTCTCCTTTCTGAGTGGAAACCCACATCTTCTGAAGCACCGATGAAGCCGATTCAACTGAAACCAGAGCCCGCCCCTGAACAGCTTCCGGCAGGTAGATGACCGCTTTTTCACCAACCAGATATTTCTCTTTATCCGCTGACAGGGTCAGCCTGGAGGCTTCCTCACTTCCGGTGGCTCTGGAGCGGCCTGTCCAGTCTGGCCAGTCCACATAGATAATCTGTCCGGCTGAATGCCTGCCCTGCAGATCTTCTACCCGGATAAAGAATCTGCCCCAATCGGGATATTTGATCTGGAATTTCCAGGAAGCCTGGCCCTTCTCATCAGTGATTAAAGTGTCGCTGGTTATAGGGCGAGCATAACTCCGTGATAAATAATCAGCCAGCGAAGTACCTTCCTTTTCCCACCACCACCGCCAGTCAATTTTGTATAGAGAGATTTTTAGCTTCTGGTGGGAAACGGGTTGGCCAAAGGCATCAACTGTCGCCAGGCTAACCAGCTGTTCTTTATCGGTTTCGAGGTAGCCATAGCCTCTTCTGGCTTCAGGCAGCCTCAAGCCGACGTAATAATCATAAGGATGCAAAAGCTGACTGAAAGAGTCCAGGCTGAAATCACCTGACTCTTCAAAAACTCTGGTCACAAATCTGGCCTCTAACCCGCCTGGAGTCGTTGAATCAATTTCAAAATCAAGCCTGGCCAGGTCCTTACCCTGATTATCCAGCGTGCCTTTATACTGAAGAACTTCACCTGAGGCAAATTCTTTAGAAGGATCATCAAAGCTAAAGCCCTGAAACTTGTTGAAAACCACCGGCTTTGGTGAAAGGCTAACGGTGATGTCATATTTCAGGTTAGCAGCGGGGGCTCCATGCAGCCACTGGGAGTTAATCGTAGCCTGAATGGGTAAATCTTTTCTGGTTAGTATATTGACCGGCATTTTTAACTCGATTTTTAAGCGGTTGGGGACCACAGTCTCAATTCTGACTGTTCGGGAGAAGGTCAAACCTCCAACCAGCACCTTAGCCTGCCAGGAACCAGTTTGAGCTTTTTCCTCCGTTTCTACTTGAAAAGCGTGGAATGAACCCAGGGATCTGGTTGGTTTCAGAGTCCTAACCAGCTGTCCCTGTGGCGAATACAATTCCATAGTTACCGGATAGTTAGCTGGCAGCCGTTTTTCTCGGTCAAACAGGACAAAAGTCAGATAAATAGTATCACCAGGCCGCCAGACCCCGCGCTCCCCATAGATGAATCCTTTTATTCCTTTTTTGACCGTTTCCCCGCCTATGTCAAAATGACTGAGGTTTAAAGCCGAGCCTTCGCTCAACCGCAGATATCCCAGATCGCGGCCAGCCCTGGCTATGACCAGGAAAGGCCTCTCTTTTAACTGGAAAGTAGCAAAGCCATTACTGTCACTGGCCGAATTGGCCAGCAGTTGTTGCTGGTAGTTATAGACTTCTAACCTGACTCCAGCCTGAGGCTGAGCTGTCCTGAGGTCAGTTACCACCAGATGGAGGTTGTTGTCTTTTTCCATCTTGGCGACCAATCCCAGGTTTGAGCAGAGGAGGTTTCTGGCAACGACAGCATTCCGATTATAGTTTGGATTATAATAGGCGTCATGGCAGGGGTCATTTCGATTGGACCAGCCGTTCTGAAGATAAGGATAACGATAGGATTCATCCCAGTAGTAATCCCCTGGAGATTCACCTGTCTCATTTCTTAGAGGTGGCTCTAAAGCCGGGGGCGAAGTTGCCTCGGGACAGGGATAGGTGGTATTACCGCGGTTAAACGACAGAATCAGCCGGTAAATGCTTCCATTCTCTTCAAGAAAGAGCGGGGTAACGTCAAGGTCATAGCGAGCCCAGTTAGAAGTGACTTCCGGGTCATCAGAAAGATTAATGGTTTTGCGCCACAGATAGCGGCCGACTCTGGCCAGTTCTCTGGAGCCGGTGAGTTCGTTGACCTGAAGAAACTGAGCAATATTATCAGGGAAAATCTGAAAGGCTGTGACCTGGATTGACTTGAGATTAATGGCCTCAATGGGCACAGTCAGGCGATCTTTTCTGGGCAAGATGATACCCCGGCCAACAAACCGGACCTGGGGAGGGGGAAAGCCAAAATCTAACTCAAAGCTTTTTTCTTGATCCAGCGTTCTCCTCTGAAGGCTTTTTATTCCTGGATAGATTTTCAAGACCACTGTTTCCCGGAGACCTTTCGGGCTATAGACTCTGATCGTATTCTGTACTATTTCCCAGGTTAAAGGCAGTTCTCCGATCTGAAGCAAACCTGTTAAGTCCTGATTCGGATCAAGAGGATCAGAAAAACGCAAAAGGATGTGGGGTGATTCCTCCCGCACTGCCGTCACACTAAGCAGTTCGAAGCGCGATAGAGGTGGAACTTCTATTTCTCGCTCTCCTTTTTCTTTTATCCGCAAGGGGCTTCCATCCCAGGCCAGCCTGACCACAGATGGCGACTCCCCCCTGATGATTCCATTTACCCTGAAATCATGTTCGATCCCATCGCCTGAGTGGCTCCAGGTGATGGGCAGTTTAGTTCCGGCCTGTTCAGCCAGAAGGACTTTTTCTACCCTGGAAGCTTCTTCCATGTCGGAGGTCTGCAGCCGCCCTTTAAGGGTTTGAACTTCTGGCTGCGACGGCTCATCAGTATAAAGCCCATCGATCATTATTTCCATCAGGGGCTTAATCGTCCGGAAAGTGAAAGAGAATTCAGAAAACTGTTTGGGCAGTTTCATAATTTTGTCAACATGCAAAATAGCCCTGTACTCAGTATCAGGTTTGAGTTCAGTGGCCGGAACAAAGACCAGTTCCCGGTTTCCAGCCCATTGCAGCTTTCCTTCTACGGCTGGCGAGATTTCCAGCACGGGCGGAGGCGTTTCTCCAGGCCGCCCAATTGGCTGGACAAAAACCACCCGGAGGCGGGCTTTCCGGGGAATAGTTCCGGAGGTATGAGCACTGATGTATTTATACCATTCCTTATCCATGGAGACTTGCGGCCGGGGCTGTTCTTTTTTGCAGGCAAAAAATCCAGCTGCCAGCACAATCATTAAGGTCCAGCTAAGCAATTTTTTCATGGGAATCCCCCTTCCTTCCTGTTTTAGATACTGACATTTTAAGACGTCAGTTTCCAGAAAGTCAAAATTAAAATTTCCCTCAAGGGTAGCTTCCGGTTTGAGTTATCCCCAATTGATTCTTTTACAGCTGGCCAAACATAAGACCTTACCTTTAAGGGGCGAACTGGTTTCAGGCTTTATTAGCAAGAATTTCTAGCTTCTAATTCAACTGGCTTGTCATCAGAGAAAAACTTTTTAAATAACCAATCTGCTTTCGACAAGCCAGTGCGGTAAGGATTAAGCTCTTTTAAACCAAATTCGAGTTCGAAACTTTTTATTTGAGCTTTAGCTTATTTTTTCTTAAAATCACGGTGTTAAATGTCATAAGTCTGAGGCAGATTTGGCCGTTGAGATTACTGACCCGGGAGCTTTATTTCAAAATATATACCCTTTTTAATATAGTTTAACTTAAAAGGAGGCCCTCATGAAAATTACCCGCCAGCAATTTTTAAAATATTTTAGCTTTGGTCTGGCTTCAACCGCCCTGCTAAAAAAGCCTGTTCTGGCCGAGGCTAAAATGGCTCAAGCCAGGGAAGAAGCCAGGAAGATGAAAATTAAGAAAATCGACATCTGGGCTTTTGATGTTCCTCTTATTTCACCCTTCCGGATTGCCATTGGTACCATGTATGCGGCCAACGATGTTCTGGTCAAAATCACAACTGATAGCGGGCTCTATGGACTGGGTGAAGCCTGTCCTTTTCCACCAATAACCGGTGAAACCCAGGCGGGCAATATTGCCGCCGCTCGGGCGATTAGAGAAATTCTAATGGGGAAAGAGGTGCTGACCATAGAAGGCTTGATCGAACAGATTGGTAATATCATCCATTCCAACCCGAGTGCGGTCGCCGCTTACGATATGGCCCTCTATGATTTGCTGGGAAAAGCAGCTGGCCTGCCACTGTATAAACTGCTGGGTGGTTACCGCTCGAGCTTCGAAACTGATATGACCACCGGTCTTAATACACCGGAAAAAATGGCAGAAAGCGTCAAAGACAGCCTGGCCCAGGGTTACCGTCAGATAAAAATAAAAGTGGGCGAAGATCCAGATCTTGATGTCAGGCGGGTGAAGATGGTCAGAGAGGCAATTGGCCCGGATATTCCGCTCAGAATCGACGCCAATCAGGGCTGGTCTGTTCCTCAGGCTATATCAGCTCTGCGCCGCATGGAGCCATTTAAAGTTCAGTTTGCCGAGCAGCCGGTTTTGGCCTCTGATCTGGCTGGCCTGAAAGCCGTCCGGGAGCAATCACCCGTTCCAATCATGGCCGATGAATCGCTCTTTCTGCCGCCAGACAGCATTAGACTTATCAAAGAAGAAGCCTGCGAGTATTTTAACATCAAGCTGATGAAGGCTGGAGGCCTGCTTAACTCCTTGAAAATTGCCCATGTGGCAGCTGCTGCCAATATACAATGTATGGTGGGCTGTATGATAGAAACCAGGCTGGCTCTGACGGCTGCTGCCCATCTGGTGGCCAGTCAGAAAAATATCGTTTTTGCTGACCTTGATGGCAACTCCGAGCATACTGTTGACCCGGTCATCGGCGGGATGAAAGTCGAGAAGGGAACTATACACCTGCCAGAAGCACCCGGACTGGGCTGTGATGTTGATCCAGCCTTTTTGAAAAAAATGCAGTCCGCTTGAACTGAATAATAGACTTATAGGTTTCTGATATCTCTCCACACATTCTCAACAAAAATTTATGGCCAATCTTATCTTGAAATATGGAGACCGATTCTGCCCGCTATGTTAATCAGCCGGGTTCATTCATAACTTGAGAGAAGATAAAAAATTAAATAGAATGGAGGTGGTCTCTGCCTGAAGAAGGTTGTACATTTAATTAAAAACTCTCAGGCCAGAAAGGCAAAAAGAGGCAAAGATGACCTGGAAATCATCTGAAAAAATTAGATGGGGTATCCTGGGGTGTGCGGCTATCGCCGAAAAATCACTCATTCCTGCTTTAAAAAATGCCAGCGGAACAGAGCTTCTGGCTATTGCCTCACGTTCAGCCACCAAAGCCAGAGACTGGGCAGAAAAGTTTAGTCTGCCAAAAAGTTATGGTTCTTATGAAGATCTTCTGGCTGACAAAGAAATTGAAGCAGTTTATATTCCACTTCCCAATCATCTCCATTTTGAATGGACGATCAAAGCCCTCAGGGCTGGGAAGCATGTGCTCTGTGAAAAACCTCTGGCTCTGACGGCCAGCCAGGTCATGGAAATGTTTGACGAGGCTCGAGCGAATAAGCGCCAGCTGATGGAAGCTTTTATGTACCGCTTTCATCCCCGACTGGCTAAAGCTACCGAGCTTTTAGAGTCTGGAGCCATCGGGGAATCGCGTCTAGTCCAGTCGGCCTTTACTTTTGTCTTTAACCGTGAACGAGACAATTACCGCTGGGCACCTCAAATGGGCGGAGGAGCTTTATATGATGTTGGCTGCTATACGGTCAATGTCGCCCGGCTGGTTTTTAAAGCCGAACCACTGGAAATTCGAACAGCCTCCCATCTGGACGAAAGGACAGGAATAGATTTAACCACTTCTTTGCTCTGTCAGTTTTCCGACAGTCGCCACTCTCTTCTGGCCTCGAGTTTTGAGCTTGAATTTCAGAGCAGCCTGAAGATTTCGGGCCGGGAAGGCAGTCTTTTCTTAAACCGGGTTTTTTCAGCTAAAGATTCTCCAACAGAAATTATTCTGAGGCAGGGTGAAAAATTGACCAGTTTTAATTTCCCACCGGTTGATCAATACCAACTAATGGTAGAGCATTTCGGGCAGGTGGTCAGCGGCCAGGTTAGCCCGTTAATTGATTTCCATGATTCGTTTGGCAATGCACTGGCCCTGGAAAAAGCTTTAAAATCAATTAGATCCAGATAGGTTATCCCTAAATTTAATTCGGCTCTCAATCCGTCCAGATAGCTATTATCTGTCTGTTATGAGGGACAAAGATATTGTCTCAAAGCACGACGGCCGTTATAACCTCTTAAATCATAGAAACAATATTAGCCGGTCAGCTTTTCATTTTCACTGTGGACAGAAATCTTTTTTCTTAGATTATTTTTCGGGCCGAACAGTGGCCGCGCCTCCGGTTGGATTGGCCCAGATCCGGTCATAATATTTTTTTACCTGCCCCTGCAGAAGTTTTAGCTCTTCAACTACTCCCTTATTACCACCAGCGTAGTCAACCATCAACCGGCCCTCCTCAAAGCACATTTCGTCGTGAAGAGGCAGAACATATCTCAGCAAAAAATGGGTGAAGGCTACCAGGCGAAAAGGTCCAAAAGGGCGTGGCAGATGACCGGCCACAGTTTCTACCGCTACCGATCTTTCGTCTTTAATAGCTTTGATCAACTCTGGAAGTTCAGCCGAGGGAGCAAAACAGATTGTATAATAGCGTCCGAACATGTCGCTTTGTTCGCAGGTATGGCTATCGCTGATTCCGACCACCGGGATCTTCTGGCCCTTAGCTTTAGCCTCCAGGTATTTAGCCAGCTGGAGGTTGTTAACATCAACTTCCTGCAGAGCTTGCCAGTCAAAGCCACTGACGAGTTCCAGAGCATCAAAAATTCCTGTCTCAAAAATATGATCGACCAGAGCATAAGAAATATAATTGGCGTTACCAGGCTGCCAGTAAGGGTGGGCAAAAATTCCCAGGCCATCCCTTTCTCTTATTTTCTCAAAGGTCCAGATGGAAGAGGCATACTGAAACCGATCGACACCTGGCGGCAAATTGCCCAGCTTATTCATGATACTCTGAACTTCCTGCCGGTAGACTGTCTGATCAGCTCGATAAAGCTCCGTTATCCCTTCCCTGGCTCCGAAGCTAACAAAATGAACTGGATTGTCAGGTGGGTGAACCTCCTCTCCGGGAAATATTTTTAAATCAACGGGGAGATTCCTGAACAGCTCTATCACTTCGAGGGAAGCAGCATAATTGTAGTGGTCGGTTAGAGCCATAAAATCCAGGCCGGCCCGGCGGCCAGCCCCAATCACATAACCAGGAGCCTCTAAACCATCAGAACGATAGCTGTGCATATGGATATCACCTTTGTAGGGACGGAGAGCAAAGAGATCGGGCTTCAAAGAATAAATATGAAAGGTTCCAACTTCTCGGGCTTTACCATCAGCCTTGACTTCTTCAATTCTAAAGATATGCTCTTGCTCGGATTCAAAGAGCATTTTAATTTCAAAGACGTTATTCCGAGGAACTATTGGCTCAGCTGCCGCCTTGACCCAGCCACTTTTGACTGCATAGCGGCCAACCGGGGTATAAGTCAGCCGGTAAGTGCAATCAGGTATAGGAAAAATTTCATAACGGGAGATGATTCTGATGGTAGTCTCTGTATCAGCCAGGACTATCCTGGGCAAGACTTCAAAATATCTATCAGCTGGATAAACTTTTAATCCGGAAGGCAAAGCCGGCGTAAAAAGGCCCTGACCAGAGGCCAGAAAGCCCAAACCGTTCATAAGAATTAAAAGAAGCATCAGAGAGAAGGCTGTTTTTCGTTTCACACTTTTTCTCCTTTGATTTTATCTGGCAAGAGACATGAATAATTTCACTGCCAGCCAGAATGATCATTAGAATAAATCTTACTTTTTTGACGGTCAAAATGCCAGAAAAAAGCGCAAGATTAGACACTAATAGGAACAAAAATTACCTGAGAATTAAAAAGCCAGCCTAAGATCACCATCTATTAAAAAGGTAAAAAGGATAGAGCAGATATCGAGCAGCATGAAGATTGGAAGTTAAACTTATTTAGACTGCTGCCAGCAGGCATTAAGAGCTCAAGCAAAAAAGTCGCCAGGAACTGCTTTCAGCCGGTTGACGTCAACCAGCCTTTCTCTGACATTAAACCTGAAAGCGCAGCTAACCGAACACTCATCGCAGCCGGCGCAGGGATTGTCGGGCAGATTTAACTCGGTGACAACTTCGTGGGCAGCCTGGAGATTTCGATAGCCATAGGCATACATATAAGCTCTCATCATATCGGGAATCGGCAGTGATTTCGGGCATTGAGGCAGACAACGCTGACAGCCCTGGCAATAAAGACCGGACATGTTGGCTATTTGTCCAAGTTTTAGATCCTGAAGCTCTTGTTCAGTTAACTTTAAATCTTTTACCACTTCCAGATTGCTCTTCAGCTGATCAAAAGTCGTCATACCAGGAACAGAAGTAGTGACTTTGGCATTATTCATAGCCCATTTCAAAGCAGCTTTAGTATTGATTGGCTGAGTTCTCTGTTTGTCCCAGAAACCACCGGCCAGAGTTTTCATAGCGATGATTCCCAGGCCAGCGGAAGTGGCTTCCTCAATAGCTGCATCCAGTTCTTTGATATAGTCTTTTCTGAAATTATAGCCGCTTAAGACCACATCGTAAATTTTGGCTTCGGCGGCAGCTCGAATCACTTCTGGTTCGTTAGCATGAGTGGTCACCCCGATAAAGCGAGCTTTGCCGGCTTTTTTAACCGCCTCAATCATTGCCATATTTTCCGGCGCCAGGACAACCTCGCGTTTGGTCAAATTATGGAGATACAGAATATCAACATAATCAAGTCCCAGTCGCTTGAGGCTCAAATTGAGCTTCTCATTGAAACCTTCTCCTGGAGGAACCTTGGTGGCAACCACGAAGCTGTCGCGCGGGCGTCCTTTGATCACCTGTCCGATGACCTCCTCGCTGCGGCCGCGAAGATAATTATGGGCCGTGTCCAGATGCACCATTCCAGCGTCCAGAGCTGCTCTGACCAGTTCATAACTGTCAGTATTCATAACTCCCATGCAAACCACCGGTAGGACAATTCCCGTTCTGCCTAAAGTCCGGTAAATGAAGCCCTCACGCCGTCCACCTGGCGGCTGGGGCAGTTTGTCCTGATTGGTGCTGACTGCTGCTTTATCCGTTTGGCTTTTCTTGTTCTTTAACTCATCAGCCAGAAGCACCGCAGCTGCACTCGTCGAGGCCAGGCCGGTTAATCCAGCTTTTAGAAATTCGCGGCGGTTTAAAGGAGATTTACCCATGATGTCCTCCTGTTTTTCTTTACAGGCTACCTGAATTGCCGCTTGAGGTCAATAAAAAGCCATAAAATTTTTGAGTGGACAAAACGACAACCTGACACGGTAATTAAACGGTAATTAAAAGGTCTATGCCTGGAATCCCCTCAAGTTTATCTGTTCTCGTTTACTTTTACGAGGGACAACTTGAAAAACGAACAGGCTCGTGCGCTTTATTCTAGGCCGATTATCCAACCCGGCTGACGCGCAGCTATCTTGTTGATATTTATATAGATCGGCTGGCCCGACCCCATTCTAGACCGGTTATGATATGATACATCTTTCAAGGAGATAAAAAAGGTGATAATCAGAGAATTCAAAGAGAAAAAGAGTATTTTTGGACTGGCTTCAGTTTTTTTAGCCATTTTTGTTCTGCTCATCTCCTGCGGTCCGAAACCAGAAGCCGCTGATTGGCTGGTGACCGAGGCCAGGGTTTATACCGTCAATCCCGCTCAACCCTGGGCCGAGGCGGTGGCTATCAAAGGCGATAAAATTGTTTTTGTTGGCTCAGCCCGGGAGGCTAAAAAATTCACCGGGAAACAAACCAGAGTAATTAAGGCCGGGGGAAAGCTTCTTCTGCCGGGTATCCAGGACAGTCATGTCCATTTTCTCAGCGGTTCACTTAATTTGACCAGGGTAGATCTATCTGACACCAGAACCGTTGAAGAAATTCAGGATAGAATACGGCGGTTTGCTGCTGCTCATCCTGAGCAAAAATGGGTTCAGGGGCGAGGCTGGATGTATTCGGCTTTTCCCGAC
The DNA here is from genome assembly GCA_029571905.1 of Acidobacteriota bacterium. GTDB lineage: Bacteria > Acidobacteriota > Aminicenantia > Aminicenantales > Saccharicenantaceae > Saccharicenans. The sequence goes on from JAKPXU010000152.1 coordinate 10,688, forward strand.
AATATGCCCCATAAAAGATACCTGGATGAAGTTGTGCCTGACCGCCCAGCCGTCATGCGATGTGCCGATGGCCACACCAGCTGGGTCAATTCTAAAGCCCTGACCCTGGCCGGCATTACTAAAAAGACACCCGATCCGGTTGATGGCAAAATAGTCCGGGATAGTCAAGGCGAACCAACAGGAGCTCTGCTGGAAGGAGCCAGCTCTCTGGTCAGCCGCTTGATTCCAGAGCCGACCAAGGAAGAAAAACTGGCGGCTCTGCGAGCCGGAATGAAAGAGGCCGCCCGCTGGGGACTCACCTGTGCCCATGGACTGGGCGGAGAATTCGAAGAACTGGAACTTTTTGAGCAGATCAATCAGGAAGGCTCCCAGACCCTGAGGCTGGTCGTCGCCATGTGGATTGATGAGCCTGGTCCGAAGGAAGCAGATTTTGAGGCTTATGTCCGCACCAGCGCTAAGCACCATGATAACTGGCTGGCGGTCCGCGGGGTAAAACTTATGCTGGATGGAGTAATTGATTCTGGAACAGGAGCCATGCTTGATCCATACCAGGATCAGGGTGATAACCTGGGCAAACTTTTCTGGGAACCAGAAGATTTTAAAAAAGCCGTCTTAGAGTTCAGCCGACGGGGAATGCAGGTTTCGACTCACGCCATAGGTGACCGGGCCATTCGCCTGGCGCTTGAGGCTTATGAGCTGGCGGCCAGAGAAAGCGGCCATCCCGAGCTTCGTCATAAAGTTGAGCATGCCGAATGCATCGCCGCTGATGATATCAAACGGTTCGGTCAGCCTTTTATCGTAGCCAGTTTCCAGCCGCTTCACGCCAACCCCGAACCGGCCTGGATGTCAGCCTGGATAAAAAAGGCCGGACCGGAGCGCGAGCAGAGAGCCTTTGCCTGGAACTCTGTCCTCAAAGCTGGCGGTCACCTGGCCTTCGGCAGTGACTGGCCGGTAGTGACCATAAATCCCTGGCCCGGAATTCAGATGGCCGTCACCAGAGAAGACTGGGAAGGGAAACCCCAGGGAGGATGGCTGCCGGGCGAGAGAATAACCCTCGAGCAGGCCATTTATGCTTATACTCTGGGCGGGGCTTTTGCCCTCAATGAAGAGAACAGCCGGGGCTCGATTGAGCCAGGCAAACTGGCCGATCTCGTTCTTCTCTCTCAGAATATATTTGAGATACCGGCTAATAAAATCAAGGAGACCTGCCCGCTTCTGACCATAGTTGGGGGCAGGATTATGTATGACGTTCTAAATGAGGCCAAAAACAAATAAGACTGAAATTTGATCAAGAGGGCCTTTCCTCTGTTTCAGTTTTTAGTCGGCATGAAAAGTATGAAGAATTCTATGAGCCACCGGGGCCAGGATAATACCCATCATGGCAATAAAGGCCAGCCCGCTGAACAAGGCATAGGCTGAAGCAAATATCTTGGCAGATTGAGAGGTCAGAGGATTGGACGGTCCCATTCCTCCCAGAATCATCGAGGCCTCGAGAAGAGAATCTATCCAGCTAAAGCCTCCCAGCCAGTGATAGCCAGAAATCCCGATCGACAGAGCTACCAGTATCATCAAGATAGCCATTATAAAATGCCTGGCCAGCCTGCCGATAAAAGCCCGGCGTGAGATAACATGGTCGGATTTTTTCTCATACATCGGATTTCTCTCCCGTCAAAATTATTGGCTATTCCAATTTATTTATTAAGATCAGGCCGGCGACCTCGAGCTAAAGAGGCAAAAATCCCTAAAAAATTGAGCACAGCAAAAACCTCAAAAGTCAGGCGAAAGCTCCTCATAAACAAATCGAATTTATCAGGAGTGATTTTTACGTTGCCCATCACGACCGACATAATCATCATGGTCAGGCCGAGGCTGAACATCTGCCCAACCATTCTCATTGTAGCCAGAGTAGCCGAAGCCAGGCCATAATCCTTCGG
>JAKPXU010000182.1 GCA_029571905.1 Acidobacteriota bacterium
GTCAAATTTTTAACCAGGACCGGCCCGTTCATCAGAGCCTCATTTTCCAGAGTAACAAGGTCACCAGGATGAAAACCAAGAGATAGTAACCGGCGGTGAAGCCCCTGACCGCCTCTTATCTCTACAATCTTCAATATCTCACCTTCTGGAGCCTCTAGTAATGAGCACAAACCCCCGGTAGGCGTTACGTCCAGTCTATGATTGTGGTTCTTTTTGCCAAACATATTCATTTGTCTCAGGTCAATTAGATGAGGGTTTATTAAATCACATTTTCTGTTTTTTTCAACTTTTCTGGTTTTAAATCGGGTCAGCCACTTTCTAAGCCAATATTTCCTCCCCTGGCCTGCCAGCCGCCTCCTGGCCCTGATTTTGCCTTATTTTGAACTTTTAATTTGAACAGAATTCTGAGATAATTTTGGCCTCAGGAGGTTATTATGAACAAACTTCATCGAAATCGCTTAAGGCTATCTTTAAGCCTGCTAGCCCTCTTCATCTGGCTGATTTTACCGGTAGCCGCTGATGAGGGTATGTGGCCTTATAATCTGGTTCCTAAAGATTATCTGGCCAAAAAATATAATTTCAAAGTGACCGAGGACTGGCTAAATCATCTGCGTCTGGCCTCGGTAGCTTTTGGAGGTGCCTCAGGTTCTTTTGTTTCTCCCGATGGCCTCGTCTTGACCAATCATCATGTTGGCCGCGGGGCTATCCAGAATCTGTCTACACCGGAAAGAGACCTGATTAAAAATGGTTTTTATGCCAGAACCAGAGACGAGGAGCTCAAATGCCCTGGAATGGTGCTGTCAATACTTCAAGAGATTGAAGATGTGACTGATAGAGTACTATCAGCCGAAAAACCAGGGATGAGTCCACAGGAGGTCATGGCTGCCCGAAACAAAGCGATCGCCGAAATTCAAAAAGAAGCAACTGAGAAATCAGGCCTGAGGTGCCAGGTAGTATCGCTTTACTCAGGCAGTATGTATAACCTTTACAAATATAAGACTTATAATGATGTTAGACTGGTTTTTGCCGTGGAAAATGATATTGCCTTTTTTGGCGGCGATCCTGATAATTTTACTTATCCACGCTATGATCTGGATATTTCCATCTTCAGAATCTATGAAAATGGACAACCGCTGAAAACTAAAGATTATTTAAAGTGGTCAACCACCCCGCTGAAAGAAGGAGATCTGGTTTTCTGCTCGGGCAATCCCGGCTCTACGGGTAGGCTTCTGACTTACGATCAGTTGCTTTTCCTGCGTGATGTCAGCTATCCCTTTACTATTGAAAATTTAAAGAGAAGGCAAGCCATTCTGCACGAATATGCCAGTCGTGGCCCCGAGCAGGAGAGGATCGCCCGCAACACACTATTTAGCATTGAAAACAGCTTGAAAGCCACCACTGGCTATCAGTCTGGTTTGCTGGATAAAGAACTGATGGCCAGAAAGCTGGCCGAAGAACAGCAGATCCGCCAGGCGGTGGCGGCCAATCCGGAACTGGCCAAAGAATATGGTCAGGCCTGGGATGAAATAGCCCTGGCTCAGAAAGAATTCTCCTCCTTCTTCAAGCAATATCAATTTTTTGAAAGAGGAAATGCCTTTAATACTGTCTATTTTAATCTGGCCAGATCACTGGTGCGAATGGCAAATATGGCGGGTAGCCAGGGTCGCACGACGGGAGGCGGTGCCGGCCGGATGATGGGCGAAATGAGGCCTGTTCCAGATGATTTTGAAATATTAAAACTAACCGACTCTCTGAAACAATTAAAGGAGCAATTACCTGACGAGCAGGAGACCAAATGGCTGCTTGGCTGCCAGTCGCCGGAAGAAGTAGCCCGAGAATTAATCACCAAAACTAAAATAAAAGATCCTGAATACAGAAAAAAATTGATGGAGGGCGGTTCTGAGGCTATTTATCAATCTGATGACCCGATGATCAAGCTCGCCTTGATGGTTGAACCCGTTTGCCGTGGTCTAAGAGAACGCTATGAAAACAAGGTCAGGGCAGTTGAAGTTAAAAACGGAACACTGGTGGCCAGAGCTCTCTTCCGACTTAAAGGAACTTCTATTCCACCCGACGCTACAGGCACTTTGCGCCTGAGCTTTGGTGTTGTTAAAGGTTATGTGGAAAATGGTAAGAAAATTCCCTTCCACACCACTTTCGCCGGACTTTACGAAAAAGCTCAAAAATTTAATTATAAACCGCCATACAGCCTACCGGAAATCTGGTTAAAGAAAAAAACAGCTCTTAATCTGAATACGCCTTTGAATTTCGTCGCTACGATTGATTCCATTGGAGGCAATTCCGGATCGCCAGTCGTCAATAGAAAAGGTGAATTTGTTGGTGCCCTTTTCGATGGCAATATCCAGTCGCTGCCCACCAGATTTGTTTATGATGAAAAAGTTGCTCGTTCCGTTATGGTTGATGGCCGGGCTTTAATCGAAGCCTTGCTTAAGATTTACGATGCCAAGCCTCTGGCTGATGAACTTCTGGGAAGACTGCCAGCCAGATGAATAGGTGCAATTCAAGAGTAGATAGATTAAGATGAGAGACTGAAATGAGACCGGGCTTGAGCCTGATGAAATTAACAGAGAAGGTTCAGCCCGGCCTCTTTTTTTCTCTACTGGCTAAAAAAAATGAAAAGCTGGACTGATTATCTCTGGTTTCAAACTGAAAAAAAACAGGAATTTATTAATATAACGCGCCG
>JAKPXU010000199.1 GCA_029571905.1 Acidobacteriota bacterium
AGTCCATAATGCCGGGCGATAAGGGTGGCTAAAGCTACCAATAAGCCTCCGACCACAGGCGCTGGAATGTTATACCGTGACAAAGGCTTGATCCATCGGCATAGCCCATAGCCAAGAAAAAGAATGATACCGGCAAAAGCCACCGTATCAATAAGGTTAAGATGCAACATGGTCTATCCTTTATTTTAAGCTTGGTCAGCCGGAGCCTGACCACGACCTTTCCAAATAAAATAGGCAAGAATGCCAACCACTATCAAGACCGCACCAACTACCTCTTGTTCTCTTCTGCTCACAGGACTGACGCCCTCCTTGAAAAAGAAATTACTCATAGACACTTTGACTGCATTGCCGGTAATGTAAGGTAGGACCGGAACCTGGTGCGGCTTGTAAATTAGCGGACAAACAGAAATACTTAAAGCGTTAGACTCTGGCATGGGCATATTATAAGTATATTGCCAGCCTTTTAGAAAGAATTTTAAACAAATCAGATAGATTTTAATTAATTGCTGAATTTTTTTCTTTAATGAGTATAATCATCATCTTAAGATAACCATTTTTAATCTGGAGGAAAGATGCCCAAAATAATTAAACAAAGTCAGAAGAATCTTAGCTCCTTGATAATTCTGGCTGGCTTGCTCTTTTTCTTGCAACTGGCTTTCCTGCCATCATTACTACTTTCTCAAGACAGACTGAAAACTTATCCGAATTATGACCGGTATGAGAAGTTACTGAAAGAAATGCGGGAGGTGGCCAAACTCGGCTCTGTCCGAGTTACCTGGAAAGACGAAGGTCAGGCTCTGGAATTTGTGCGGGATGGTCAGCAATGGCGTTATGACCTCAGGACAAGAAAACTGACTAAAATCGGCGAGGCCAAGGAACAGCCGCCGATGGCTTTTGCCCGCCGGGCGGGGATGCCCGAACGCGGCCGCCAATTTACCAGTGCCGAATCTCCCGATAAAAAATACAAGGCGGTCTATCGCGACCGGAATCTCTACTTAGTTGACCAAACCACCAAAGAAGAAATAGCCATAACGACCGATGGTTCAGATAAGACCAGAGTTAAATATGGCACCGCTTCCTGGGTTTATGGCGAAGAACTGGACCAGATAACTGCCATGTGGTGGTCACCTGACAGTCAGCAAATTGCCTTTTACCGTTTTGACGAAAAGGAAGTACCAGATTACTACCTACAGCTTGACCAGACCAAGCTCTACAGCAAGATGGACATTGAGCCTTACCCCAAATCTGGCCAGCCCAATCCAGTGGTTGACCTAATGGTTTATGACCTGAGGAGTAAAAAGATAACGACTCTTGATGTCCGTCAGGGACAGCCATTTTCCAACGAAGTTGTCGGCCATTATATTTACGGGATTAACTGGACCAAAGATGGCCGCGAGCTTCTTTTCTTCCGGGCAAACCGTCGGCAAAATATAACCGAACTGGCAGCGGCCGATCCGGCTACTGGGAAAACCAGGGTGGTTGTTAGAGAAGAATGGCCAACAGGCTGGGCAGAAAATTCGCCAGCCATTACCTGGCTCAAAGATGGACGGCGCTTTATCCTGGTTTCAGAAAGAACTGGCTATAAAAACCTTTATCTGTATGATTTGAGTGGAAAACTGCTGGCCACTCTGACCAGCCATCCCTTTGAGGTTGGTGGCGTTTTGGCCGTCGATGAGAAAGCAGGGCTGGTTTATTATACGGCCAGAAGCGGCGATAATCCGATGAAGCTTCAGCTTCACCGCGTCTCCCTGGCCGGCAAAAATGACCGGCGGCTGACTGACCCGGCTTTTAATCATATGATCGATATGTCGCCTGACTGCAAGTATTATGTTGATATTGCCCAAACGCATGATATTCCGCCAGTAACCAGGCTCTACTCGGTGTCGGGTAAAATGATTGCCGAACTGGCTAAATCCGACCTCAGCCGGTTTGAAACCCTTGGTTTGAAGAAGGCTGAACTTTTCACCTTTAAAGCGGCTGACGGGCAGACCGATTTATATGGACTGCTGCAATTCCCCTCTAACTTCGATCCGGGCAAAAAATATCCCTTGCTGGTCAGTGTCTATGCCGGTCCAGCCACTAATGGCGCCCGTGAAACATTTACTGTGCCAAGTCCGATCACTGAGCTTGGCTTTCTGGTGGCCAGCCTTGATTCCCGCAGTGCGGCTGGGGTGGGTAAGAAATCCCTCGACTCCATTTATTTGAAGCTGGGAACAGTTGAAATAGACGACCAGGCAGCCGGAGTTAAAGCTCTCAGTCAAAGACCATATGTTGATGGCAGCCGGACCGGGATTTTTGGAACTTCTTATGGCGGTTATGCTTCCATCATGTCGATCTTACGGCATCCGGATGTTTTCACTGCAGCCAGTGCTTCTTCCCCGGTAACCGGCTGGGAACATTATGACAGCATTTACACCGAGCGTTATATGTGGATTCCAGAAGAGAATAAGGAAGGCTATAAGAACGGCAGTGCCCTGACCTATGTGAACAATCTAAAGGGGCGATTATTGATATATTATGGAACCGCGGATAATAATGTTCACCCGAATAATGCCATGCAGTTTATTCAAGCCCTGCAGAAAGCCGGGAAGAGTTTTGAGGTTCAGGTTGGACCAGATATGGGTCATACCAGCGTTCGCCAGGACCGGATGATGGAATTTTTCATTGAAAATTTAATCCTTAACAGGTAAGGACATAAGATGGGGTCGGGCCAACAAAATTGTTGGCCCGACCCCATCTAAAATCACCCCTAAAATCACCCCCGGCGACCATTGTCTCCTTAATCTCAAGTCCATAATCTGCTAATAGGAGGCAGAGACAGACAGCTCTCAGGTGAGGCGCAAGCTTATTAATTTTCTTGCTTTTTATTTAACAACTGGGATAAAATTAGGCCAAAAGATGAGCGGGCAGGGAAAAACAGGGATAAAAAGGATGGAAAACAAAGGATTCACTTTTATTGAGATTATTGTTGTACTGGGTATAATCGGGATAATTCTGGCTGCTTCCTATCCAAGCATTCTAAACGTTCTGGAGGTCAGAGCTCTGGAAAGTTCAGCCAGGGAACTCCTGAACACCCTGGAAGCGGCCCGTTATACGGCCGTTAATGATAAAGTTAACTGCCGAGTCCGCTTTTTTCAAGAAGACAACCAGTGGAGATATATGGTCGAGGTAGAAGAAGGCGGACTAACCGGGACGAACCCCTCCTTTACCTGGAAGCCTGTGCCTAAGTTCATCAAAAAAACTCTTCCTCCAAAATTTAATCCTCAGATTGATTTGCCCGAGACAAATAGACAAATAGTTTTTTCTCCGCTGGGGATAATAGCTAACTATAATTTTACCACTCCTCAGAACTTTCAGATCATTCTCAAGAGCGATAAGCTTAAGAACTTATCTCAAGATAATCAAAGAATAATTGTCATTTATGCCGGCGGCTCAATTGGCTATAAAAAGGCCAGGGGTTAAAGGAGCAGACTCCATGAAGCGAGCAATGGCAATAAAGATAGCAGCCAAAAAGACCCCGCTGAAAGCAGGGCTTAGAATGAATAAGGGCAAGAATAATAAAGACGACAGGGGCTTTACCCTTATAGAGACTATTATCAGCCTGGCTTTGGTGAC
>JAKPXU010000161.1 GCA_029571905.1 Acidobacteriota bacterium
GATTACCAGAATATCTATAACCAGATGATGAGCATTGTAAATGATATCAGAGACGGATCTGGTCTGGAGGATACTAAAAATCTAATTGCCGCCTATGAAAATAATCGTAAAGAGCTCAAGATGACCAGAAGAATTAATGAGGCTATGCTTCTGCAATTTTCTGAAGTTTTCAAAAGGTCTAGGCAGGTTACCGGTGATACCGATAATCAGATTTACCTTTTCTTCCAGGAGGAAATTAGACCCATCCCCGACAAGAACACCATGAACAACATCAGAGAAAATCCCCAATTATCCTTTGATGCCGCCAGAGTATTCTTTGAAGAAAGAACTGAAGAAGACTTTGATGTGGATAAAATTGCCGAAGAATTTAAGAGTGCCGGGGTGACTTTTAATTTTGTCTATATTATTCCCAAGGATTTGCCTACTCAGAGATATCAGTTGGTTGATAACTCTGGAGATTTTTACAGTGCCATGTCTATTATTGCTGGCAAAACCGGTGGTAAAGTCGTCACTACCACCCAACCGCAGGAAATCTTTAAAGATTGATACCTGGTAAAAAATATAAAGCTAAACTACTATTTTTCAAGCTGCTTTATAATGCTTTTTACTATCTCTACCTGAGGGTCATCCTCCGGACTTAAGTCAACAAATTTCTTAAAATAGTTGATAGATGTCTCCATTTCAGCTTTGTTCAGATAACAGTATCCCAGTTTGAGATATGATTTTGGCCACTTAGGATTAATCTCAATAGCTATTTTGTAATAGGTAATCGCTTCATCAATCTTGCCAGAATTAAACAGAATTTCACCTATATTGTAAGGAAGGGCAGGATCAGAGCGGTCTAGATTGATGGACATGTCAAAATACTTTCGTGCTTCTTCCAATTTCCCTTGATCCATATATAACTCACCGAGGCTGGCGTAAATTGAAGCCGCCATCTTATTTCCGGTTAAATCAGGATATTTTTGGTTCAGCTTTTCCAGGACAAGTTCGAATTCCTTAATAGCTTTATCATATTCCTTCAACCTAACATAGCAATTTCCAATATTAACCCTGGCCTCATAGAGATCCGGCTGTAGTTCAAGAAATCTCTCGAACATAGCTATTGCTTCTTCATATTCTCCTTGTTCATAGAGGCTGATTCCTTTCTCATACACAGCTCTGGGATCATTTTCATCAAATCCTGTTGTCGCAGTTTTTTTAATCAGTTTGATTTCCTGTTCAGGGTTTTTTATGGCGCTTATCTGAAGCTGAGGGATTATGGTTGGATCATAGCCTTCCTTGGTGACAGTTATTCTGGCCACGGTTTTCCCGAGGCCCAGAAATGACCAAGCTCCATTTTTGTCGGTTGTAGTGGTCATGGTCAGATTGTGGACTAAAGATTCGAGGGTAACCGTAGCACCTTCCACCGGGTTGCCGTCCTGGTCCAACACCACTCCGCTTAATCTGGCCTGACCTCTCCCTTCCTGAGCAGACAGCAAAACAGCTGAAAAGGACAGCAGTGGCAATAAGATCAATATTAACAAAACTTCTTTATTTCTCATTTTTTACTCCATCCTATTAATATTTTTACACTTTTGCCTACCCTGATGCAAGCCTCGGTTTCGGTGAGCCCGAGCTGCTGGCGGCTTGCTATTTATTTATGACTTGTCTAAAATTTAGATTCATTTAGCCAGAAGCCAGTTGGTTTCCGACCTATGAATCCAGTCTTTCTTCCAGGCCAGCCAATCAGCCAGCAGCCGGAAGAGAAAAGCATGATAAGACTGAGAAAAAAGTCTGGAATAAAAATCGCAGGAGGAAAGCAAGTGAACGGAAAGAGATACGATTTTGATCAACCGCTTGACAGACGGAATACCTGTTCTCTTAAATGGGATTTTTGTCAGAAGGTGCTCGGAGTACCCGAGGTCATCCCCATGTGGGTAGCCGATATGGATTTCCCTGCCCCACCAGAAGTGGTTGAAGCAATAAAAAAGAGGGCTGAGCATGGAGCTTATGGTTATCCTCTTGTTCCAGATTCATTCTGGACCTCCATTATTAACTGGATGAAAAAGCGTCACAACTGGGAGATAAAGCGAGACTGGTTAACCAGAGCACCTGGTGTTGTGCCTTCTCTCAATATTTGTGTCCAGACTTATACTGCGCCTGGAGATAAAATTATTGTTCAAAGTCCGGTTTATTATCCATTTTTTTCTGCCGTAGAAAATAATGGCCGCCGGATTGTTAAGAATCCACTCATTTTTAAAGACAATCGCTGGCAGATGGATCTGGCCGATTTGCAAAGAAAAATCGACGGGCGAACCAGAATGTTGATCCTGTGTAGCCCGCATAATCCAGTTGGTCGGGTTTGGACTGGGGAAGAACTGCAAGCCCTGGCTGAAATAATTATAGAAAATGATCTGTTGCTTGTTTCTGATGAGATCCATGAAGAACACGTCTATCGAGGCTATAAACATCTTCCTATCGCTTCTCTTTCACCAGAGATAGCCAATCGAACAATTACCCTGACCGCAGCCAGCAAAGCTTTCAACATCGCTGGCCTGACTACTTCCGTTGTTATTATCCCCAACCAGAAGCTGTTAAACCTTTATAATATCCAGACCGAAAACCTGGGTTTAACTACTGGTAATATATTCGGGCTGGTTGCTCTGGAAGTAGCTTATACTCAGGGTCAGGCCTGGATTGAACAGCTGGTCGAATATCTTGAGAACAATATGGAACTTGCCCGGTGCTTTTTTGAAGAACGCCTACCAGAAATAAAATTCCTTAAACCGGAAGGCACCTATCTAGCCCTGCTTGATTGCCGTTCGCTGGGCCTTCCTCAACCTGAACTCAACGAATTTTTCCTGAAAAAGGCCCGGGTTTATTTCGATGAAGGACCAATTTTTGGGGAGGAACTGGAGGGTTTCGAGCGGATGAATCTGGCCTGCCCCCGCCGGTTATTAACAGAGGCCCTGCAGCGGATAGAAAAGGCGGTGACTGAACTCCGCACCAGCTAATCGGCTATAATTTAATTATGAAATTGCCCTATAAAACGATTTCTGATTCACTTAACCGTTCTCGCTTTTCAATCATCCTGGCTAATCCCCAGAATCAGGAAAATATCGGGCTGGTAGCCA
>JAKPXU010000004.1 GCA_029571905.1 Acidobacteriota bacterium
TCTGAGGCTGGAGTTCCACTTTAGCAAAAAAGAGATTCTATCGCTTTTTGCTGATCAGGCGCCATTTGGCCGGAACATCGTCGGGATAAATGCTGCTTCCTGGTTTTATTTTGGACGCAGCCCGGAAGATTTAAGCTGGGCTGAAGCCAGCTTTTTAGCGGTTTTACCAAAAAATCCCTCGCTGGCCGCTGAAATCGGCGGACCGGAGAAACTGAAGTTAAAGAGAGACCGCCTGCTGTGGAAATTATGGCAGCATCAATACCTGTCGAAACTTGAATACCAGCTGGCTCTGAGCGAACCGGTTCCTGCCAACCTTAAACCAGTTCCTAAAGAGTGCCAGCATCTTCTGCAAACACTGGCTAATGATCCTGCCCGGAATACGCCTTTCAATTCTTTCATCAATTTTGATCTACAGCGGAGATTGAATCTGGCAGCTGAAGCTTATGGAGGAAAGCTGCTCAATCGTGGCCTCAGAAACCTGGCGGTTGTGATCATTGATAACAGAAAGGGAGCAGTGTCAGCTTATGTCGGCAATGTTGGCTCAGGGCGGAGCTTTGATAGTGCTCAGTATGTGGATGCGGCCCAGAGTCCGAGGAGTACGGGCAGCATCCTTAAGCCTTTCCTCTATGGACTGATGCTCCAGGAAGGCGGATTAAACCCGGAGATGCTAGTTCCAGATATTCCAACCAGATATGAAGGTTTCAGACCCAGGAATTTTGACCGCCAGTTCAGAGGAGCGGTGCCGGCCAGGACAGCCTTAGCCTGGTCGCTAAATGTGCCGGCGGTCAGGTTGTTGAACCAGTATGGAATTGCTAAATTCAAAAACAAACTGTCACGCTGGGGAATGAACACGCTTTTCAGACCGGCCGAAGACTACGGCTTGAGCCTGATTCTGGGAGGGGCTGAAGGAAAGCTTCTGGAAATAACTTCGATGTATGCCGAAATGGGCCAGCGAGCGATGGGGCTTAAAGGTGACGGTTTGAAAACCAGGCTGCTGCGGGGTGAGAAAAAAATTCCGTCTGGCTTGAATGACCTTAGCCCGGGAGCTGCCTACCTGACTCTGCTGGCTTTGACTGAAGTCAACCGGCCGGATGAGGAAGGCTTCTGGCGAAATTTCAGCTCGGCCCGCTGGGTAGCCTGGAAAACAGGGACAAGTTTTGGCTTAAAGGATGCCTGGGCAGTGGGGGTGACTCCGAATTATACCATAGGAGTCTGGGCGGGGAATGCCGATGGCGAAGGCCGGCCGGAGATAACCGGGCTGAGTGCGGCTGCTCCTTTCCTATTTGAGGTGCTTGGCTTGCTGAGTACAGGCGGAGAGATAACGGCGCCGCCAGGATCATTAAGGAGGATAGACGTCTGCCAGGATTCGGGTTATCTGGCCACTGAATTGTGCCCAAAAAAGTCTGTCTGGGTCCCGGTGGAAAGTCATTTTGACCAGACCTGTCTTTATCATCAATTAGTTCACCTTGACCCGACAGGAAAGTACAGAGTGGATAGCCGGTTTGAATCAGTCGCCAGCATGAAACACGAGAGCTGGTTTGTCTTACCTCCGGTCCAGGAATATTATTATCGAACCTGGCATCCTGACTACCGGCCGTTACCGCCTTTAAGACCGGGGAAAAACAATCAGGTTGATGTGGCTGACGGGTCTAGAATAATGAACCTGGTGTATCCTGAACCAGGCACAGCTGTGTTTATTCCAGTTGATCTTGACGGACAACCTCAAGAAGTCGTTTTTGAAGCTATCCATCGGCAAAAGGAAGCAGTCATTCACTGGCATCTGGACGAAGATTACCTGACGACTACCAGGCATTTTCATAAAATAGTTTTAAATCCGCTGGCTGGCGAACACCGGCTGGTTCTGGTTGATGGAGAAGGGCGGCGGCTGGTCAGGCAGTTTAAAGTCATGGGAAAATCTGAGGTTAAGTAAAGCCAGTTAAATAATTTTGAGGTGACTTGTTTCAAGCTGTAATTATTTTTTAAATCTGTTAAAATCCTGAAATAAGAATTTAAGTCAGGAAGAAGGTTGGTTCTGGCTGATCTAAATGGAAACTGAAACAGAAAAAACAGAGTGGTTAAAAAAATGGCTGATTGCTGGACGCCCCTGGTCTCTACCGGCCTCGGTCATTCCGGTAATTTTTGGTTCATCTCTGGCTGCTACTGTTGGCTGGGTAAAACTTCACATAGGCTTGCTTCTGTTATCACTGCTGGCCATGATTTTCCTCCACATGGCGGCTAATATGTTGTCGGATGTGGTGGACTGGCGGCGGGGTCTTGACCGCGAGATGACGCCAGCCAGTGGAGCCATAGCCCGTGGCTTACTGACACCTGGACAGGTCTTTAGAGGCTCTATGGTTTTTTTTGCCATTGGTTCGGCTCTGGGGCTAATTCTGGTTTATCTCTGTGGAAAACTTGTTTTATACACGGGTCTCCTTGGTATCGGTCTGGGTGTAGCCTATCCGTGGCTTAAGAAAGAGGCCCTGGGCGATGTGGCCGTTTTTATCGACTTTGGTTTGCTTGGGTCCTTTGGTGGTTGGGTGGTTCAAACCGGTCAATTTTCCTGGCTGCCTGTCATCTGGGCGATTCCGCAAGGCCTGCTTATTGTGGCCATACTTCATGCCAATAACTGGCGTGATATCCTGACTGACCGGGAAAAGAAAATTTCAACTGTTGCTAATAATCTTGGCGGCCGGGGCTCGCGTCGGTACTATGGTCTGCTGCTTTTTGGCTCAATGGCTCTGCTGGCGACTTTTGTCCTTGTACCCCGCCTTTTTGGCCTTGATTTCCCATCCTTGCCTCTTTCTATTCTGATTGTAATCCTCTGCTGGCCGCAGGCCCGGCGGTTATGGAAGATGGCGAGCAGCAGTACCAGCCCAAGCGAGAGACAGGCAGCTGAACTGGCTGATTGCCTGGACCTCGACGGAGCAACTGCCCGTTATAGCCTGATTTTTGGCCTGCTGACCGTTGGTGGCCTCTGGCTTGATTATCTGATTGAATTTTTAAAAAAATAGCAAAAACTGATCATTACCATGGTCCTGGCCGAATATACATATTTCAGAAAGCAATTTTATAATTGCATAAAAGCTAATGATGACAGAAAATAAGTCTATAATTGTCATTTGAAGCCAGAATGGCTGAAAAAAAACTGATCAGAATGGAAAAGAAGCTTCTTACCCAAAGTCAGCTCTACTGGTTGACTATCCTCTCCGCCGTTGTCTTCCCGCTTGTTTTCTCAGGCTGGAGGCCGGCAATTATCGATTTCTGGTCGGTATTTTCGGCGGTTTTACTGATATTTTTAATGGTGGCTTTATGGCTTGATCCGGGCTTTAGTCAGTTGATAGCTGGCGATGCTGTCGCTTTGGGCTGGAGGAAAGTGGCTATCGGCCTCGCTTCAGCCGTTTTTTTATATGCCCTGTTTTATGCTGGAAACCTGTTGCTACCGAAGCTTTTAATAGGAAGCTCTGGCCAGGTGGCCAGCATCTATGCTCTGAAATCCGGCCAGAGTCAGTGGCGACTGGGAATTTTTCTGGCTCTTATTATAGGCCCCGGAGAAGAACTCTGGTGGCGTGGATTCTTGCAGCGCCACTGGACCCGGCGTCTGGGAAGCTGGCCCGGTTATTGGCTGGTGGCCGGCTTGTATGCAGCTGTTCATCTTACATCCAGAAATCCAGTCCTGGTCCTGGCTGCTCTGGTCTGTGGTCTGGTCTGGGGCTATCAATATTTGAAATTTAAATCAGTCCTGGCCAACATTATTAGCCACGTTCTCTTTGATCTGGCCGTCTTTCTCTTCCTGCCTTTTTAAATGGGGTCGGGCCAGCCGATTTTCTTTATAATCAAATACTTAGCTTGTTCATCTTATAGAGGCGTAAGTCCCGCCTCAATCTGACCAGCGCTCAGAGGAGACCAGTTCCTTCAAGCTCTTTCTCCTTTTGGGACGAGGACTATCTGCCGGATAACCAAGAGGCGTCAAGGCCACAGGCTCGGTATCTTCAGGTAAACCCAGAATTTCCCTGGCTGCCTGCGGGTCGAAGGCACCGATCCAGCAGGTCCCAAGCCCCTCATTGGTCGCGGCCAAAATGAGGTGATCCATGGCAATGGCCGTATCAACTTCGGCATAATTTTTACCATCCCTTCGCTTCCAGGCTCTGGCCGGAACGGCTACCAGGCAAATAACAAGTGGGGCCTGAACAAACCAATCGCGGCTATAGATGCGTCTGAGCTCTGCTTCTCTGCCCCTGGTCGAGATGACGATGATTTTATAAGGCTGTAAATTAGAAGCCGACGGTGCCAGCCGGACTGCTTCCAGTATCCGGTTCAATTTATCTTCCGGGATGGGGTCGGGCCGGTAGGAACGAACACTGTAGCGCTGCCTAATAACCTCGTTAAACTCCATTGTTCCTCCTCCTTTTTATTCTGTTCTCTGATTGTTAGATTTTATGTATTTCATGTTCAGGTTTTCTCTTTCCTGGTTATCCAATTAACCAGCTAAAATCCACTAAGATGAATAATAAAATTTTAATTCTTTATTATTCTATCATCAAAGACTATTGATGTTTTGACTGGCCGCTTATTTTAAATTCTGGCCGGCGCCGGGTTGCCTTGGCTGTACCAATCAGGTCCATTTAGGTCCATCCTTTTCCGGGCTGCTTAATAAAGCTGGTCTCTCCTATTTTTTTTCAGGCCAGATGTCTTTGATAGTGAAATCCACCCAGTAGAGGTCAGTCACATTGGGAGCAGTCAGGATAATTTCCCGCCCGATTTCGGCCGGCGGGTCGGCCAGTTTTTCCCACCAGCGGCGATCAGACGGATAACCAAACTGAAAGCCAACTGGAGCAGGATAAAACCATCTGGCCCAGCGAGCAAATTCCAGGCTGATTTGATCCATAGATTCAAAAATCTGGCTGTCATCGATAAAGACCAGGCCGTCTCTGTAAGCCGGTGGCAGCTTGGCTTGTTCCCAGTGTTTAAGGAAAAGGAGATAGGAAGGATTCCAGCGGCGCAGATGCTGTAGCCAGTCCCGTGCCTGTTCATCTGTTACCGCCACTCCTTCGTTGTCTTTTTCACTCCAGCGATGCCATTCGACATCCACCCCAAAGCCTATGACACAGGGATGGTGGTGATAGCGCTCCATGACCAGATCGATTAAAGTCGGAAGATCAGCCATAGCCGGCTCAACCTGGAGCCAGACCTGATAACCAGCCTGATCAAAAGCTTGAAGGTAAGATTCATTAGCATCTTCCGCAGCAAAAACAATATTTTCATCCTGTGGCCTGAAATTGGCTGGTCTGGGAAATGTTAGCTTGGTCCTGGTGGCATAAATCTCCTGGCCAGGAATTTTTTTGACTCTGTCCATGGTGCTAACCAGCCAGATCAGAGCCGGACGACTGCCAGGAAAGCGGCGGGACATATCCCCGGCTGAATTCAGCCAGTAGCTGACCCCCGGAAAAGCGGGCTTGGGTCCGTAAGGTGAAGCTCGTAAACCAGCTCGCACCACACTGTTTTTCTCCAGTCTTTTCTTTTGCTGTACTTCCTGATGGTGGATGAATTCAGCTACCTGCTGTTGAATAATTTTCTGCTTTTCTTTTGAGCCGGCTAAACTTTCCCAGTTCCAGAAAATGACGCCAGCTGCCGGAGGTTTCAGAGCAGCCTGAAGATCCGCCTCAAACTCTTCCAGACTGAGCTCCTCTGGCAGATAAGCTTCCTTGACCTGGACACTGGGCAGGACCGGATCAGGAACCGATGATTGAATATCAACTACGACTGAACTGATCCACTCGGGCGGCCTTTTTAACATGGGAGCATAAGTCATAGGTGAAAGATAATCCACGTATCTTGACAGGCTCTTTAAATCCTGGCCAGCGACAGAGATCCGTCCTCGGTTAAAATCATCTTCTCTCCAGGGAACCAGATGAAGGTTGAGCAGGATGAAATGGTCGATCTGCCGGGCTGCTCTGGAAAGGTCTTCAACCATGGAAGTAATCTGCCGGCTTCTCCAGCCTGTCCATTCATCCCGGTGATTGGCCAGTAGCCAGCGCGGAATATCGGGATAACCTTTGATAGCCGGTGGGATGACAATGCCCGTTTCTTTCTGAAAAGTTTTTAAACACTCGGAACAGAAGCAGGTGGTTTTGAGGAGATCTGGAGCTGACTCCGGATAGACCTTTTCCCAGAAAACGAAATGACGGATAAAATCAAGACTCAGGCCGTCTGGCTTCAATTCCGAGACCATCTTTTTTACCGACTCGATTAGTTCCTGGCGATAGATCTGGTTGCCAGGGCAGACAAATTCCAGCCAGTCATCTTTAGCCGGCCGTCCCTCTCCTGTGATGGC
This sequence comes from Acidobacteriota bacterium, assembly GCA_029571905.1. GTDB lineage: Bacteria > Acidobacteriota > Aminicenantia > Aminicenantales > Saccharicenantaceae > Saccharicenans. The sequence continues at coordinate 6,332 of JAKPXU010000004.1, forward strand.
CGCTATCTCGGGCCTGCTTTTCAATTTTTCCGGGTTATGAAAGACCGGAATGATGAGAAATATTTTAAAGCCGGCCTGACGGCAGAGTTTTAACCAATCGCTTTTTAGGGCCAGTTCGGGGCCGACAAACAGAGTGTTAATGCCAAGTTTTTTCCAGCTGTCAAAAGCCTGAGCACTCTGATCTGGCTCCTGATAAATCTTCAGGCCGATGATGTCCCGGTGGCCGGCGTCAGGTGGCGATGGCTTAACAGCGGCTGAGACCAGGAAAAGCAGCAGGCTGATTAAAATTATCAGGCCGCAAATCGTAATTCCTCGAGGTCTGGTTTTTGGCTCCATCCTCCTCTCCTTCCTTTTACAATGGGGTCGGGCCAGCGGATCTTATTTTATATCAATATCTTGCCTTTAACCAGAAAAGTTTTGTCCCGCCTGAACAGGTTATGATACTCCATTCAAATCAGGCTGTTTTGCCGGGCCTGAGTGATGATTTATCATTTAGG
>JAKPXU010000030.1 GCA_029571905.1 Acidobacteriota bacterium
CCTCCATTTTAATCTAAGACCCACCGTCCGAGGTGAGCTACGCCCCCTCCAGCTGCCGGCAGGCCAGGCTGAATTAACTTTTCAGTTAGCACTTCGCTGGTCGGACCACTTAAGTCCGGATCCCGTTGACTTTATTTTTATTTTTATCGGCTGTATTTGCTTTGAACTTTTTCTTCTGGCAGAAATTCTTCTTCCAGTTTCCGATAATCCTTTAGGCCAACAAAAGTCGTGTAGTCTTCAAAAGTGCTTAACCAGTTAGTCTGACCAGCCAGAAGACCGGTCGGTGAATTTTTCAGAGCAGTGAAAAATTCCATCAGGGCTTTATGCATAACCATGATAGAAGCCACCGGAATTGATACTCTCCCGATACCCATCTTAGCCAGCTCAGGAATCGGCACCAGCTCGGTTTTGACACCAGTTACCCCATCCATCAGATTAACTGATAGCGGTCCCTTAATTTCTCTGGCTGCTCTCTCAATATCAGCTCGGGATTTGATACCATCAATAAAGACCAGATCAGCTCCGGCTTCAAGATACAGCTGACAGCGCCGAATAGCCTCATCCAGACCATAGACAGCAAAGGCATCTGTCCGGGCATTGATGACAAAATCCCTGTCAAGACTATCTCTCACCCGGGCACAGGCTTTTATTTTTCCGATCATTTCCTCGGCCGAAATGACTTCTTTGCCAGCCATATGTCCGCAACGTTTCGGAAAAACTTGATCCTCGATATTCATTCCGGCTGCTCCGATAGTGATCACTCGTTCGGTCACCCAGGCGGCATTGATGGCATTACCTCCGCCAGTATCCAGATCAGCCATGACCGGGATGTTAACTGCCTGGACGATATTCCAGGTTAGATCAATGATATCCTTCATCTGAACCAGGCCGACATCTGGTTTGGCCAGAAGAGAGCCGGCCAGGCCAAATCCCGAAACTTGAGTGGCTTCAAAACCACATTTCTCAATAATTCTGGCACTCAAAGCATCATGACAGCCAGGGACAACGACTGCCCGCCTTTCCATAATAGCTTTTCTTAAGACTGCTGTTTTCTTCATGTTAGACTCCTTTGGTTATAAATTTTTTCCATCTATTATAATCTTAAACCTTCTCTTATAAAATGGGGTCGGGCCAGCGCTTTTCATTTATTATCAGCGACTTATAAATTTAGCTTAAAGACTCTAATTTACCCCAGCCACATTCCGGGCAGCGGGCGCCTTGGGACGGAAGAAAATAATAGATGAGGATTTTAAGCGTTTCCCTGACTTCCCCGCCGGATATTTTCGATTGCCCTTTCTGCCGGTTGACAAAAGTAATAGGCACTTCCACCACCCTGGCTCCGGCCCGTTCAAGATAATAGAGGACCTCTAAATGAGCTGAATAGCCTCTGGCTCTTAACTTTCCCAGAGGGACAATCTTCAGATCCTCCTCCCGGTAGGCCCGAAAGGCACCCGTGCAGTCTCTGGCTTTAAGGCCCATTAGCCATCTGGCCAGCCAGTTGGCTGCCCAGCTGTTTATTTTCCTGGGCAAGGACCAGCCCACCGTTCGCCCTCCACTGATGTAGCGAGAACCGATAACCATTCCAGCTCGCTGAAGCCCTGCCAGCATGGAGGGGATTGCCTCCGGCGGATGCGAAAAATCGGCATCCATGGTTAGAAACTGCTGATAACCTCGCTTCAATCCCCACTTAAAACCTTCACGATGAGCTGTGCCCAGACCTAGCTTGCCACCTAGGTGGAGAACAAAGACCCGGCCACGGTTTTTAAGGCTCAGAGCATCAGCCAGCTGGCCTGTTCCATCGGGCGAATTATCATCGATGATAAGTATGTCGGCTGCCAACTTGAGGCTTAAGATTGCCTGGACCAGCTGTTCGAGATTGTCTGCCTCGTCATAAGTTGGAATTATGACCAGAGCCTGTTTGTCCATACGCGCATTTTATCAAAAGAGCAGTTGGGCTGCAAAACCTCTTTCCTTACTGACGGCCTTAAGTTATACTTAATTTTCAACTCAGGTTTAGAAAAAAGAACTGGAGGACGTGATGCCCGAGGGTGCTTCTGAATCAATTTTAAAATTATTTGAAGAAAGTAATGCCCTGCTCAGGGGACATTTCAAATTGACTTCTGGCCGGCATTCAGAATGGTATTTTGAAAAAATTAAGCTAATCGAAAGGCCCCTGGTCCTCGAAAAAATCATTGACCGACTGGTCGAAAAAATCAAAAAAGACAGCCTGGATTTCGACTACGTCGTTTCTCCTGCTTATGGTGGCATCGCCATCGGTTTTCTAACTGCCCTCAAACTTAATAAATTTTTCGCTTTCAGCCAGAGAGTCGAAGAAAAAATGACCATCCGCTCCGGCTTCTCCGGTCTGGATAAATCAAAAGCGATCATTGTCGAAGATATTGTTACCACCGGTGGTTCTGTTCAGGAAGTTATTGATTGCCTCCGCCAGAAGGAAGTCAAAGTGGCCGGAATTTATTGTCTGGTAGATCGGAGTGGAGGTGAGGTGCTTTTTGATGGCCAGCCAGCCCGGAGCCTGCTGTCACTTAAAGTTGAGGCTTTTGAGCCAGAAAACTGCCCTCTCTGCCAGCAGAATCTACCCCTCATCAAGCCTGGAGCCTCTGATAAGAAATGAAGGTCATTCTGGCTTCAGAATCTCCGAGAAGAATTCGCCTTCTCAAAAGAATTTTTAAAAACTTTATCGTTGTCCCCAGCGGCCTGGACGAAAAAAACATTGACGGGAAGGACGCGCTGGACTACGCCCTCAAGACGGCCGAAGCTAAAGCTCGAGCTGTTGCGGAAAAATATCCTGACGACCTGGTCATTGCCGCTGACACTGTTGTGACCATTGATGGCCTGGTCCTGGGTAAACCAACCAGCCGGCAGGAAGCCCGGGAAATGCTGGAGAAGCTCTCTGGCCGCAAACATCAGGTGATTACTGCCCTTGCGCTTTTCTGCCATAATAGGCAAAAATTCCTGAGCGATTATGAAATAACCGAAGTTATTTTCAAACCCCTTTCTTCAGAAGATATAGAAGCTTATCTCCAGCTAAATAGCTATGCCGATAAAGCCGGAGCCTATGCCCTGCAGGACATTAAAGAAAAATTCCTGGAGGACATCAGAGGTGATTACTATAACGTGGTCGGGTTGCCGCTCAGAAAATTACGTCAGCTGG
>JAKPXU010000035.1 GCA_029571905.1 Acidobacteriota bacterium
AATCAGCGGCGTATTTGCCCTGCCTTCTTGCCCTGAGTGCGAGGTGAAGAACGCAGTGGCTCTAAGAGCGGCCCGGTCGAGGCTTCGGCCGAACTGGCTATAATCCGGCCGGAACAATCCAGCGCTTCGCAACGATAGACATAATTCTTACCCCTGTCAAGATAAGTATCCAGGTAAACCAGGTGATCGTAGCTTAATTCTGCTTCTGTAAATTCCTTTCTTAATTCATAACTTCCACCGGTCGTCTTTCGCCACAGTCTGTATTTTGCCACCTGATAGGGAGATCCTTTGTTCACCACTACTTCTATCCGACCATAGTCCCGCCTGATAATCCAGGCTGATTCTGTCCGTTTTTCAACCTGAAGAGTAATGGTTATAGTTGGAATAAAACCGGTACCGGAGACATTAAAAGAGGCCAGGGGATTAACAGGATCATTCGAACCAACGCTAAAGACAGCACTCTCAGCCCCGGTGTTCATGGGTAAGAATCTAACAGTCAACTGTTTGAAGCTAAAAGGGGCGATAGTCAAAGGCAGTGTTGGACCAATATAAGTAAAATCAGTTGAACCTGAGCTTCGAGTCACTGAACTGATTATAAGATCGGCTCCGCCATCATTATAAATCGTCGTGGTCATATCCTTATATTCACAGACATTTACCTGACCAAAAACCACTTCCCCGATAGGCAACCTTATTTTCGGTTTATTTTCCGGAGTGGTCACCGAAGCTTCATTGGAATAAGCTGAATCACCAGCCCCATTATATGCCTTGACTCGGTAATAATAAGTGGTCAGAGGTGAAAGATCTTCATCATAAAATAGGGTTAGTCCATCAAAGGTCGCTCCTATTGGCTGATAGCTGCCGCTACTGCCTTCTTTCCTTTCTATTTTAAATCCATCTTCGTTAAAAGAATTATCTGTCCATCTTAATTCAACCTTATAACTGGATAGGGCTACCGCCTGCAGATTAGAAGGTGCCGCCGGCACAGTCAAAGCTGGAGTAGTCACCGAGACTTCATTAGAAGAAGGCGAATCTCCGCTAGCATTAAAAGCAAAGACCCGGTAAGTATAAGTAGTAGTCTCTACCACGGTAGTATCGGAATAAGTGGTTACATTGGCCGCCAGAGTGGCCACCGTCCCCCAGCTGCCGCTGCCGCTTTTTCTCTCAACCCTGAAACCTTCCTCTCCGCTCGATCTATCCTGCCAGGTCAGATTCACCTTCCTTTCGTTAATCGCTTCAGCCGTCAGATTAGCCGGAGCGGCAGGCGTGGTCAGGACATTAAGTTCATTGGAATAAGCAGAAGCTCCTGCATTGTTATAGGCCTTCACCCGGTAATAATAACCTGTTGCTTCACTAAGACCACTATTGGTATAAGACGTTACTCCGGCGCCTAAACTGGTCACCTGAATCCAGCTACCGCCACTTCCTGTTTTTCGTTCAACTATAAAGCCATCTTCTATTGCCGACAGATCATCCCAGGCCAGACTGATTGCTGATTCAGAAATCGAAGTTGCCCTTAAATTGGCCGGCCTGGTCGGAGGTAATTTTAACCGGCTGATAAAGGCGTCTTCAGTGAGGTAGCCACTCCCACCGCCGGGAGTGGTAAATGGCCCCCCAAGAACCGGAAAATTAGTAGAAGTAGTAAAACCGGCCAGGCAGGCTAATCCATTAGAATCAAGAGCCAGTCCATTAGCCTCTTCATTTCCACTGCCGCCCAGATAAGTTGAATAGACAAGACTTGAACCGCTGGCCTCAACCATGGTCAGGAAAACCTCGCGTCCGCCCGCATAAGTTGCATAGTTAGTACCAGCCAGCGGGAAATCGCCAGAATCAGTCGCTCCGGTTACTACCGCTTCACCTGCACTGTTGACTGCAATGGACAAGCCAAAATCTCCGGATAGACCTCCCAGAAATCCACTGTATTCCAGGGATGAACCGTCAGCCTTAACCTTAGCCACATAGGCGTCTCCCCCTCCGTTATAACTGGTATCGGGACCTACTATCCCCGGGAAGCCGTTAGAAGATAAAGTCGTCCCGGTCAGATAGGCACAGCCAGCGCTGTCAACTGCTATTCCAGTACCATAATCATCTCCCGCCCCTCCAATATAACCACAGTAAACAATGGACGAACCCAGGGAGTTCACCTTGGCCACAAAGGCCTCCAGCCCACCGGAATGAGTCAATTTGGGGCCAGTTTTTACCGGGAACTGATGACCGGGAGTAGAGGCCGTATAACCTATAACATAAAGGTTGTTACTATTGTCCAGAGCCAGCCAGCTGCCATTATCGTTCTGACTGCCGCCAATGAAACCGCAAAAATCAAGACCAAGACCGGACTCCGCCACCCTGGCCACAAAAACATCCTGACCACCATTGAAGGTTTGATCAGGGCCAATATACACCGGGAAATCGGTGCCATTATCAGAAGTGCCCACCAGGCAGGCCCGGCCAGAGGCATCTACTGCAACCGAGCTGGCCAGATCAGAACCCTGCCCGCCCAGGAAGCCACTGTAAACCAGGGCGTTGCCTTCGGCGTTTAATTTAGTAATAAAAGCATCGCCAAACTGGGAAATATTTCCACTAGGACTTAAATCAGGGCCCATAAAGGCTGGGAAATCAGCAGAATAAGTGAAACCACAGATATAGGCGCAACCAGAACTATCAACCGCCACCCCGGTTCCACTATCATTGTAGCTTCCTCCCAGATAGCCACAATAAACCAGACTCCCCACAGCATTAACTTTGGCCACGAAAGTATCAGTGCCAAGAGCTGGTCCATTAAACAGTGTCTCTGGACCAACCATTACCGGGAAATCAAAAGAAGCTGTCCAGCCAGTTAAATAACTATTACCCTGATTGTCGGTGGTTACAGCCAGAGCCCGATCGTTAGATGAACCACCTAGAAAGCCGCTGTGAATCAAAATAGCCGGGTCAATAATCAAGGGCAGGCCCTGGTCATAGCCTTCTGCCTTAAAGCCATAAATTACTGACACCAGGCCAGAAGTATCGGTCTTTCTACCATAAATTACATAGTCAATTGGAATCTCAAATTTTTCCCCATTCTTTATCTGATAAGCAACCGGCCGCCGGTCAAGAAAGTTTCCTGCCTCAGTGGTAATTTCAAGTTCACCATTTTTAGTAAGGCTAATATCTGTCGCTCCTGAATATTGCAACCTGATCTGAGAGACGGAACTGCCTGGATCAATAATAAATTCTGATTTCAAATGCCCTTCCTCGGTCCTGAAGGCCAGATCAACACCTGGCCAGACCTGGTGGTATTCAAGGTGGGAGCAGACTCGAATCCCTGTATTCCAGTTCTCTGATTTTCCTTTAAAGAAAGAATAAATCGGACCGGTCTCAGCTTCAACGCCGCCAGGCTCGGTAGAAATGGCCCCAATAAAATCGAGTCTGATTGTCTGTCGGGTAGCCTGGAACTGACCTGTCCGTGGATTAGCCTGATGAAACCTGAACACTGAGATGGTCAGGCCATTATCTGTAAAATAAACATTCTTTTCCTGTCCAGCCAGATAATATTTTACCCGAGCATCAATCTGGCCATGGTTAGGAATAAAATAAGATGGACGATAGCCTTCAAGTCTTGAAAGTCCAGACCCGGCCTGTCCTCCGGACTTCAACTGCTGGGCAGCCAGGTGGCCTGCAGATAAACCGGTTTGCCCATTAAAGTTAATTAACAGGGAAAAACATACAGCAATTAAGATAGTCAGGGCTACTCTGCCCCAGCCTGAGGAATTTCTTTTAAAATTATTGATTCTCGGATTCATTTTTTCTCCCCCACCAGAAAAATAAAAGTCGAAAACAACAGCTTTCATCTGTAGCATAACAATTCCTTCTGCTATCCGTCAACTTAATTAATAAAAGGAGAGCTGAAAATATCAAATTGAGTCTTTTTGATTTTTTATTTATATTCTGGCTAACTTATCTTGACAGACCATCTTTACAAGTATAATTTTAAGTCATAAAGAAGCCAGACAAAGTGAAGGAAGAGGCTAAATGACATGACTG
>JAKPXU010000047.1 GCA_029571905.1 Acidobacteriota bacterium
CAGAAACGGTTGGGCGCGAGCGATACAGAGAAATGCTCCTGACTGGGGCGTAGCCAAACCGGTAAGGCAACGGACTTTGGATCCGTCATCTGGAGGTTCGAGTCCTCCCGCCCCAGCTTGTATGAAACCGCAGTAAAGGAAGGCAAAATGCTAAAAATTTTTTCGGGAAGTTCGAATCCTCAGCTGGCCCAAAGTATTGCCCGCTATTTAAATGTCGAACTCGGCCGTTCGGTGCTTGAGCGTTTCGCCGATGGCGAGATTCATTTTTATATTGACGAGAGCGTGCGGGGCGAAGACGTATTTGTCATTCAGTCAGGTAGTCACAATGCCAACTTCCATCTGATGGAATTATTTCTGATGCTGGATGCCTTTAAACGGGCTTCAGCTGGTAGAATCACGGCTGTTATTCCTTATTTTGCATATGCCCGCCAGGACTGGAAAGACAGGCCAAGAGTGCCAATTTCAGCGCGCTTGATGGCTGACTTGCTGGAAACAGCCGGTGCCAATCGGGTTTTGACTATGGACCTTCATTCGCCTCAGATCCAGGGATTCTTTTCCATCCCTGTGGATAATCTTATGGCCGCACCGGTCATTGCCAATCATATCAAAAAGCTACAGCTGGATAATTTGACCGTGGTCTCTCCGGATGCAGGCGGGGTTGGTCGGGCCAGGGTTTTCGCCCAGAGGCTGAACGCTCGCCTGGCCATCATTGATAAAAGGCGGCCGGCTCCCAATGTAGCCCAGGTTCTCCATGTAATTGGTGATGTCAGAGATCAGAATGTGTTGATCTTTGATGATATGGTGGATACTGCCGGGACGTTAACCTTGGGTGTTGAGGCTCTCAAGCGAGAAGGTGCCAAACAGATTTTAGCTGCCTGTACTCATCCGGTGCTGTCCGGCCCGGCGGTGAACAGGATTCATCAATCAGCTCTGGAGAAAATTTATGTCACCGACACCATTCCTCTTAAAGAAGAGGCCTGTAACAATTCTAAATTTGAAGTCCTGTCAGTTGCTGAGCTTTTTGGCGAAGCTATAAGAAGAATAAATGAGGGTAGCTCGGTTAGCTCTCTCTTTTCGTAAGGAGGAAAAACATGACCCTGGTAATTAAGGCTGAGACAAGAAAAGAAATCGGGAAAAATGCAGCTGGGCGTTTGAGAAGGCAGGGCCTGGTCCCCGCCATTCTTTATGGTGGTAAAGGGGCCAGCCAGCCCTTGACTCTCAAGAAAAAGGACATCCTGGAAATTCTCAAGTCCCAGACGGGAGAAAACACTATCTTCCGGGTAACCATAGATTCTGAAGAAAAAGATGTAATGCTCAAAGACATTCAGATCAATCCTGTGACCGATGAATTAACCCATGTTGACCTGATTGAAATTTCGATGGATAAACCGGTCAGGGTGTCGGTGCCAGTCGAACTGGTTGGGGAGCCAGTTGGGGTAAAAGTAGAAGGTGGTGTGGCTGATTTCCTGTTGCGTGAACTGGAAGTCGAATGTCTGCCAAGAGAAATTCCTGAAGCAATTAAAATTGACATCAGCAATCTTCATATTCATCAGTCCTTTAAAGTCCAGAACCTGGATCTTCCTGCTGGGGTTAAGGTTTATGCTGATCCCAATGCGGCTATGGTGGTCATAAGCAGTGTGGCGGAAGAAGCCGCTCCAGCCCCAACTGAGGAAGTAATCGAAGGAGTTGAAGCCAAGGAACCGGAGCTTATCAGGAAGGAACGCAAGAAGGAAGAAGAAGAGCAACCCAAGGAGTCATAAGTGTGGCTGGTGGTGGGGCTGGGCAATCCTGGTTCGAAGTATGCGGGTACCAGGCACAACGCCGGCTTTATGGTTGTGCAGCGCCTTGGGCAAAGATGGGACGTTGAGTTCGACCGGAGAGGTAATAGCTCACGCCTGGCCGAAGCCAGACGCGGCCGAACAAGAATATTTCTGGCCCTGCCGCAGACCTTCATGAACCAGAGCGGCCAGGCAGTTCAATCACTCCTCTCTACCTATAAAGTTAAGCCTGAAAATCTTCTGGTCATTTATGATGACCTTGATCTTTTGCTGGGCGAAATCAGAATAAGGCCAGATGGCAGCCCGGGCAGCCATAAAGGAATGAGGTCTATTGTTGAGGCCATAGGCACGACAATGTTTCCAAGAATCAGGCTGGGCATTGGTCCAAGACCAGAGGCAGTGGAAGCGGTCGATTATGTTCTAAGCCGGTTTTCGGAAGAAGAAAAGCCAAAAATAAAAGAGGCAGTAGAGAAAGCCTGCCAGGCAGTAGAGATGATTGTGGCTGGTCATCTGGCGGAGGCTATGAATACTTTCAACCGACGTCAGGTTGATTTTTTAGAAAAATAGGATAAAATGGATTTTTACTCCTTGCTCCTTTGCCCAGGCAAAGGGGCTGTAAATCCACAGGGAGGATCAAATGAATCAGTATGAAACAGGCTTTATAATAGCCCCTAACCTATCTGAAGAAGAAACTTCTGCTTTGATTATTCAAATGGCAGAAGTTGTTTCGGCCAAAAAAGGGCGGATGATCAAGCAGGACTTATGGGGGAAGCGCAAGCTGGCCTACCCGATCAAGAGATTTCAGGAAGGTTTCTATGTGTTTTTTAATTATGAGGGAACAGAGATCGTTCCAGCCGAGCTGGAAAGAAAATTCAAACAAACGGATTCGATTTTGAGGTTTATGACGGTGAAGAAAACTCCTGGCGAGCAGGTGAAAACCAAGAAAAAGGAAAAAACAGCAGCTCCAGTCTCTCCAGAGCCGGCACCGGCTGCAGGCGAAACCAATCCGGAACTAAACCATGAGGAGGCAAAGTAAGATGGCCATCAGAGAAGAACGAGAAAAAACAGACAGAGTACCTGGACGGAAATTTTTCCCTCCCAAGCGAAAGGTTTGCCGATTTTGTGAGCGCAATTTAACTGATATAGATTATAAATCAGTCGATATCCTTCACCGCTATATTCCGGATCGGGCTAAAATCGCACCCAGAAGAATAACCGGTACCTGTGCTTATCACCAGAGAAAGCTGGCCCGGGCTATCAAAAGAGCCAGAATCATGGCGCTGCTGCCCTTCGTTGAAGATTGAAGCCAAGGAGACACCTGATGATGAAAGTAATACTCTTAGAGAGTGTTGAGAAAGTCGGGAAAAAGGGCGATGTCCTGAATGTTGCTCCTGGTTTTGCCCGAAATTATCTTATTCCGCGGAAGTTAGCCATGGAGGTTACTCCCAGCAATATCAAGATGGTGGAAATGCGGCAGCAAGCTCTTAAGAAGAAGGAAGAAAAAGAGCGGTTATCTTACCAGGAACAGATTAATAAGCTGAATGAAGTGCACCTGGAAATAAGGCGTCGCTCCAGCGAGAAAGATGTCATCTTTGGTTCGGTCTCAGCTGCAGATATTCAGGAAGAATTGGCCAGACTCGGCTTTGAAATAGATAAGAAAAAGATCATGCTCGATGAACCAATTAAACGTCTGGGGACTTTTACCATCCCCATCAAAATTTACCACGACGAGCGGGCAGAAATAAAAGTAACAGTCAGCAAGGAAGAACCAACAACCTCCGGGTCAACTGCCGAAGAACAGAAAAACAGCTGAGCTTGGGAACGGGTGCAGGCGCTATCCCATCTCTTTAGTTTAATGATAAATTAGAGGGAGGAAGTATCTCGAAGAGAGAGTAAGGATGGAACTCGATTTAACCGTTCTCAAAAAAATGCCTCCCCACAGTCTGGAAGCCGAAAAGACAGTTCTGGGGGGAATTCTGGTTAATAACGCTCACCTTAATATTGTGCTGAGCTCTGTCACACCGGAAGATTTCTATAAAGAAAACCACCGGTTGATTCTGGAAACTATGATCAGTCTCATGGATAAAGGTCAGCCCATAGATCTGCTAACCCTGAGTGAAGAGCTGCAAAAGGCTGGCCACCTGGAAGAGGTGGGAGGTTCTTCCTATCTGGCTTCGCTGCTGGATGGAGTCCCACGAAGCTTGAATATCAGCTACCATGCTCAAATTATTAAAGAAAAATCCCTGCTGAGAAAGCTTATTCTCTCTTCATCCAAGATTATTAACGACTCTTATGAACAACAGGTTGATCCGGACACACTTATCAGCGAAGCCCAACAGGCTATCGTCGAAATTGCTGAAGAGAAAATCAGACCAGGTTTTATTCCGCTCGCCTCGTTAACCGGTCCAATGCTGGAGACCATCCGGCAATTGGTTGACCGGAAAGAAGCGGTAACCGGCGTGCCATCTGGATTTGTCGATCTGGATAACCTGACGGCTGGTTTTCATCCCTCAGAATTTATTGTGGTCGCTGCTCGTCCCTCGATGGGCAAGACGGCTCTATCCCTGAACATGACTCAATACATTGGTCTTCAGACTGATTATCATGCTGGGTTTTTTTCTATAGAAATGTCAAAAGAACAGGTGGTCTTGCGTCTGCTATGTGCTGAGGCTAAGGTCGATTTGAAGAAAGCCAGATCAGGCTTTATCAGTGACAGGGAATTTGAGCGGCTGCGTCTGGCTGGCGAGACTCTATCTCAGGCCAGGATCTACATTGATGAGTCGCCAGCCCTGACCGTGATGGAGATGAAAGCCAAGTGTCGGCGGTTAAAACTGGAAGGCCATCTGGATATTGTATTTGTTGATTATATACAGCTGATGAGGACAGGCGGCCGATTTGAAAATCGCAATCAGGAAATGTCCTTTATTTCCAGATCACTTAAAGAGCTGGCCAAGGAACTTCAGATACCGGTAGTGGGGATTTCCCAGCTGAGCCGGGCGCCAGAAAAAATGAGAAAAGAACCAAAACCAGTTCTATCCGATCTCCGCGAATCGGGAGCCATTGAACAGGATGCGGACGTAGTCATCTTTATTTATCGCCCTGATTATTACCACCCCGATGATGAGGCTCTCAAAGGTCTGGCTGAAATCAGTGTGGCCAAGCAAAGAAATGGTCCGCTGGGAGTTGTCCCTCTGGTCTTTTTGAGAGAATACGCCAAGTTTGTTAATATGGATTATGCGTATCGAGCAGAAGATGAAAGTTGAGTCTATCGAAAAAGAAACTAAGGTGGAAAGTCGATTCCAGACTGGACTCTTGGCGCGGTTTTTTTCTGGTGTGGCCGAGGTCTTTGAGCTGATTGTCCGGGCAAGTCGAGGCTTATTTCAGAAGCCGTTCGAAAAGGCAAATTTTGTTCAGCAGCTGGAAGAAGTTGGGGTTAATTCTCTGCCGGTAGTGGCTTTAACGGCGGCTTTTGGCGGGCTGGTTTTTGGCCTCCAATCTTACCTGGCTTTTCACCGCTATATTGGGCCTGGTTCAGAAGCTCAGGCCGGTTCAATCATAGCGGTTGGCCTTTGTCGAGAATTAATTCCTATTCTGGTTGGTTTAATGGTGGCCGGACGGGTTGGTTCATCTATGGCGGCTGAGATTGGCACCATGAAAATTACAGAACAAATTGATGCCCTGATCAGCCTGGGGGCCAATCCGGTCAATTATCTGGTTGTGCCCAGGACTCTGGCCAGTATTATTATGGTCCCGGCCCTGACTGTTTACGGTGATTTTATAGGTATTTTTGGTGGCTATGCTTATAATGTTTTGCTGATGAATGTGAACCATACGCTTTATGTTAATACCACCCTGAAGTATTTTGAGATGTGGGATATCTCGGTCGGGGTCATCAAAGCGGTGGTCTTTGGCTTCCTGATTGCTATTATTGGCTGCTGGCAGGGTCTGAGTACCGAGGGTGGAGCTGAAGGTGTCGGCCGAGCTACGACTAAATCAGTCGTCGTCTCCAGCATCTGCATTTTGATTATCAATTTTTTCTTAAGCAAAGTTTTGCCGGCGACTCTATGATAGAAGACCATGACCAAGATTAAAATTGACAACCTGTACAAATCCTTTGGCCAGAAACAGGTCCTTAAAGGGGTTAATCTGGAAGTAGAAGAAGGCGAAATTATGGTCATTATCGGGCAAAGCGGCTCGGGTAAGAGTGTCCTTCTTAAACATATTATTGGCATAATGAAGCCGGATGCTGGTGAGATCTATGTTGATGGTCAGGTAATGAACGCTTTCACCGAAAGGGAATTGCTGAAAATGAGCCGCAAGTTTGGCATGCTTTTTCAGGGATCAGCCCTTTTTGATTCACTGACGGTTGAGGAAAATGTGGCCTTTGGCCTCAGGCGGCATACCACGCTTTCCGACGAGGAGATAAAAAAGGTCGTACGGGCCAGTTTAGAGAGAGTTGGCCTGCGAGACATTGAGCATTTGCTGCCTTATGAACTATCAGGTGGGATGAAAAAAAGAGTTGGACTGGCCAGAGCTATTGCCTATGGACCGGAAATTATTCTCTATGATGAGCCGACCACCGGCCTTGATCCAATTAGATCTGACGCCATCAATAATTTGATCTTGCAATTAAAAAGAGATCTGAACGTGACCTCTATCGTCATTACTCATGACATGAATAGCACTTATAAAGTGGCCGACCGGATTGCCATGCTGTATGAAGGTCGGATTATTGAAGTTGGTAGCACCGAAGAAATTAGAAATTCGCCCAATCCGATAGTCCAGCAATTTATCAACGGTCGGGCGACTGGACCAATAGCTGAATGGTGAGGAGCTAATTATGACAACAAATAGAGAAATAAAAATTGGTATCTTTGTCACCGGGTTGTTACTCCTGCTGGCCCTGGCCATCATTTTCATTGGTGATATAGGGGGTTTATTTAAGAAACAGGGTTATGAGGTTTATGCCCTCTTTGACTCGGCTCTGGGGCTGGAAAATAAAGCTTCAGTTAAACTGGCTGGAATAAAAATCGGTGAGGTCAAGGATATTACTCTGTCCGGACGTCGAGCAAAAGTCGGCATGATGATTTATCCTGAGCATCAGATTCCACGCGGCTCAAGGGCAACTCTGTCTTCTCTTGGTATTCTGGGAGAAAAATATGTGGAGATCGTTCCTGGCCAGGAAGAGACCTTTTATCAGAGCGGAGAAGTTATGGAATCGCTGCCTCCTATCAGTTTTGACCAGCTGGGTACACTATTCATGTCAATGGGCGAGGACCTCAAAAAAATCAGCAGTTCGGTCAATAAAATTATCACGCCAGAACTGGGCAAGAATATCAGTCAGACTATCGAGCATCTGGCTAAACTGAGCGCCGAACTCGATTCTCTGGTTCAAGAAAATAAGGCTTCACTCCATCAAACGCTCGCTGGCTCAGCCCGCACCGTTGATAATCTTAATCTTCATCTAGAAGCAATTTCTGAAGACATCAAGGAGACTCTACATGAAATTCAGAGCCTGGTCGGAGATAATAAAGTAGCTGTTGAGGAAAATCTGGAACAGTTAAAAGAAGATCTGACCACTCTGGGTAAAACTTTACAAAGCCTGAATGAGACGCTGGAAAAAGTAAATAAAGGGCAGGGCACGGTTGGTAAGCTGGTTAACGATCCTTCTCTTTATGAGGAAACAAAAAGCACCTTGCAGGAGGTGCAGAAAATTACTTCGGGCTTTTCGCCTCTTAAGGCAGGGGTAGGTCTAGAAGGCAGCTATTATGGTGAGAGTGATCTTTTTAAGGGTTCTCTATATGGCAGCTTGACCTGGAAAAACAGAGCTTTTTTATCGGCCGGTCTGATCAATGATCCCTTCCGGGACAAATTTGTTTATTCACTGCAGGGAGGCTATAAAACCGGTCCTCTGGCCCTGCGGGCCGGATTGATAGAATCTTATTTTGGAGCAGGAATGGATCTTTATCTCTTTAATAACAGGCTGAATATAGGAGCGGAGGGCTTTAATTTTAATCGCGATCCCCGGCCTCAGTTTCGGGTTTTTGGCCGTCTTTATCCGGTTAAAAATATCTATCTGGTAGTTGGTTTGGATGATTTTACTCTGGCTGAGCGACGAGAGCTTTATTTTGGTCTGGGATTTGAGTTTAAATGAAAAAAAGAACTTTTTTTGCCTGTCAGAACTGCGGCTTTCGTTCGCCTAAGTGGCTGGGGCGCTGCCCGGAGTGCGGCCAATATTCCACCATGGTGGAGGAAATAGAAGAGGAAACTCTGAGCGAAGAGGAAAGCGGCAGCAGCCAGCCGCTGCTCTATGGTGAAATAAAGCCAGCCAATAATCAGAGAATTCCAATCGGTATCGAGCAATTCAATAATGTTTTGGGTGGTGGGTTAGTCCTTGGTTCGGTCGTTTTGATTGGCGGCGAACCGGGGATTGGCAAATCAACCCTGCTCCTTCAGGTCTCACGTGATCTGGCGGCTGGCGGGCAGCCAGTTCTGTATGTTTCAGGAGAGGAATCGCTGGAACAAATCAAACTCCGCGGGGAACGATTGAGGCTTAAAGACGAAAAAGTCTATCTTCTGGCAGAGACCAACCTGGAAAGGATTATTAATGCCGCTGACCAGATGAAGCCCAGATCGCTCACTATTGATTCTGTGCAGACTATTTATTCTCCCCATCTGACTTCCAGCCCGGGAACGATCAGCCAGGTCAGGGAAGTTACGAACCGCCTCTTCCGTCTGGCCAAAAAGAATCAAATCCCTGTCTTTTTAATCGGTCATATTACCAAAGATGGGACGCTGGCCGGGCCCAAATCTCTCGAGCATATGGTGGATGTAGTTCTGCTGTTTGAAGGTGAAAGAGATCACAGTCATCGAGTGCTGAGGGCGATGAAAAACCGTTTTGGACCGGTTTCAGAACTGGCCATTTTTGAAATGAGCCAGTCCGGTCTCCGGGCTATTGATAATCCTTCAGCTTTCTTTTTAAAAGAAAGGCCTCAAAACGAACCAGGCAGTGTTATTGTTACCACTATCAAAGGGTCTAGACCTCTTTTAGTTGAAATCCAGGCCCTGGTCTCTTCGACCATCTTTGTGGGCAATCCCAGGCGGATGTCTATTGGCCTTGATCATTATCGCGTAGCCATGCTTCTGGCTCTGACTGAGAAAAAGATTGGCTATAGTTTTGCTGGTGAGGACATTTACCTCAACGTGGCTGGAGGCTTAAGCCTCGATGAGCCGGCCGCTGACCTGGGAGTGGTACTGGCCGTAATTTCCTCAGTAAAAAATATAGCCTTGCCGAGGGAATTAGCCGTGTTCGGTGAGGTTGGCTTAAGCGGTGAAATCAGATCAGTCAATCAGCCAGCGGCCAGAATCAGAGAAGCCAGATCAATGGGGTTTGAGCTGGTCATGATGCCAGCTGGCAATCTCCAGCAGCTTGAAGATGAAAATCAGCCAGGCATAAAATGTCTGGGCGTCAGCTCTGTTCGACAGGCCCTGGCCAGAGTCTTCTAATCTTAGGCTTGCTTTAGTAAAATGGCAGCAAGGAGTGAAATGGAAGGAATAAGATGGGCGTAATATTAATCAGGGCAATCATTCTGGCTCTTATGACCGCTGCTGGTTATTTTTATCCCCCTTTTCATCTGTCGCGGCTAACAGGGGCAGTGGCTGGTCTGGTTCTCGGTATTCTGATTATCTGGTTGGAAAACAGGCTGCGGCGGGTGCAGTTCCGGCTTCTCTGGACAGGATCAATTGGCCTCCTCCTGGGAGTTCTCATCGGTTGGCTGGTTGGCTCTATTTATCAGTCTGTCTTTAAGGCTACAGAGACCTCTTCTTTCATCCGACTGTTTTTCCTTATTGCCTTTCCCTACATTGGTTTTGTGCTGGGGATAAAAAAACCGGAGTGGCTGGAGCCGTCTTTTCTGGCGCACTTCTTCGAGAGCGAGACCGAACAGCATATTTATAAACTGCTGGACACCTCAGTCATTATTGATGGACGGATTGCTGAGATTTGTGAAACCGGCTTTATCGATGGGGAACTGGTGGTGCCTCAGTTTGTGCTCAAAGAATTGCAGCTGGTAGCTGACTCGCCTGATTCTCTTAAGCGCCAGCGCGGACGACGCGGGCTGGAAGTCCTGGATCGATTACAAAAATCTCCTAAGATCAAGGTGATGATCACGGAAATTGATTTTCCTGAAATAAAAGAAGTTGACTCAAAGCTCATTGAATGTGCTAAAAGCCTCAAAGCTAAAATTATTACCAACGATTTTAATCTCAACAAAATTGCTAAGCTGCAGGGAATTGAAGTTTTAAATATCAATGAGCTGGCCAATGCCCTCAGGCCGGTGGTTCTGCCCGGCGAAAGCATGCGGGTCTTTATACTGAAAGAAGGCAAAGAGAAGGATCAGGGTGTTGCTTACCTGGATGATGGCACAATGGTCGTCGTGGATAATGCCAGAAGGATGATGGGACAGACAGTCGACATTACAGTCACCTCTGTTCTGCAGACGACGGTAGGCAAGATGATTTTTGGGCGCTATAACGGCGAAGCTCATTAAGCAGGCGTCTAGATGATGTTTAAGGTTGGGCTTGGCTTTGATTCACACCGGTTGGTGGCAGGCCGACCATTGATTATAGGCGGCGTCAATATTCCATCCGTGGTTGGTTGTCAGGCTCATTCTGATGGCGACGTGCTGATTCATGCTCTAATTGATGCCCTGCTGGGGGCAGCCGGTCTGGGCGATATCGGTCAGAAATTTCCGGAAACCGACCTGGCCTATAAAAATATATCCAGTCTGGAACTGCTGCGGAGAGTAATGGCTGAGATTAAAGCTTCAGGCCTGGCAGTCGTTAATGCTGATACCCTTGTTATCCTGGAAAGACCCAAGCTGGCGCCTTTTATTGCTCAGATGAAGGAGCATTTGTGTCCCCTGCTCGATCTGCAGCCGTCCAGCCTCGGGATAAAAGCTAAAACCGCCGAAGGGATGGGAGAAATTGGGTCGGGTCAGGCAGTTGAGGCCTGGGCGACCACCCTGTTGACTGGTTAAACTCGGCTACTGAGTTTTTTTGCTTTAACTCGTCTCTTTTGTTATAATTTTGTCTAATTCAGGGGAGCAGGCTTTCAGATTCAAATAGCTGAAAATTAAAGAATAAATTCAATCAATCATCAACAAAAGATGGTGACTGTTCTTCTGAGTTAGTAAAAAATTCTTAGAAAGGAGTCTAGAAATGAAGTCTTGGAAGGAGATGGCAGAAAAAACGGGCCTGTCTGAAGACCAGCTGCAAAAAATCGAAGCTATTATTTTAAAGGACAATTACTTCCCAGCCGAGTCGGTCAGACAGGAAATAGAGACCTTTTGCACCGGTCTTGGCCTACCTCAGCAGTATTTTCGGACCGTGCCCCTGGAAACGATTGCCAGGCATATCGAAGCCTTAAAAGCAGGCCAGATTCTGGCTATGGTCAGAGGGGAGAAAACACTCAGGATTGACCTGGCCAGGGAGTCTGAAGAAGAGGCCCTTTATCTGGTTGAAGATAATCACTTCCGGGCACTTGAGATCGAGGAGAGAATTGAGAAAAAGTATCCGGGCTTCCGGATTCAGTCCTATCGTTCAACTGAAAAACTGCATGGGCTGGAATATCTCCGCTGGTATCTGGTCAAAAAGCCTGGTTTGCCTGCCAGGGGTACAACTGCTGAAGAAACTGATTTAAAAAAGATCGCCGATAAAGAATTCGTAACGTCAATTTCCAAGGAAGCTTTTGATCACTATCAAACCTTAATTAAAAAAAACAAGGGTAAAGAGAGTCCTTTGATCGAAGCTGCCCATGTCGGAAAGGAAAAAAACCTGCGCATCACCATCATCTGCCAGAGTGATTCTATTCCAAGCTTTTTCATTAATGTATCTGATGTTATTAATTCTCATGGTCTGGTCTCCAAGTGTAAGTATCTGGAACCTCTAGCCAATGGCCAAACGATTTTTACTGTTTATGTCGATGACATAACTGATGAGCACAAATTGGGAAATCTGATTTCTGATATCGGCCTGATTTATGTTATTCCCGAAAGTCCCCTTTCTGGCTTGTTTCGAGAAGGCAAACTGACTGCCCAGGAAATGGTCTTTGGCGTCTCGGCCTGGAGCTTTTGCTATCAGTTTCTGAGCAGCTTTAATGATGAATATGTCAGAATATCAAAAGCCTTAAAAGATTCACCCGAGCTGCTGGGATTGGTGCGGGAAATGAAACTAAGGCTGGCTAAGGAGACATTTAGAGAAAAAAGAGTCTGGGAAGCACTGAGCAATAATTACCAGCTGGTTAAAAAACTCTATTCAGCTTTTGAGAAAAAGTTTAATCCTCTTTCCCCTGATAAAAATATCGATGAGGACTTGAAAGCCCTGAGTACAGAAATCAATCACCAGGTTCAGGTTAACTCAGAGCGGCTGGTCTTGTTGATGACGATTACTTTCATTAATTCCATTTTCCGCACCAATTTTTATAAGAGAGAGAAAGTTTCTATTGCTTACATGTACAAGCCAGATTTTATCAATAAAGTGGATTATCCCGCTCTGCCCTTTGGAATTTTTCATGTTGTTGGTCGTGAGTTCCGTGGCTTTCATATTCGTTTTCGCGACATTGCCCGCGGCGGGATCCGAATTGTACGCTCGATCAACTACCCGACCTATATCCGTAATTCTGAATCAATTTTTGATGAAAATTACAATCTTGCCTTTACCCAGCAAAGGAAAAACAAAGATATCCCGGAGGGAGGATCGAAAGGAGCTGTTTTACTCAGCTGGGGTTACAATGACCAGATGACGGTGGCTTTCAAGAAATACATTGAAGGTCTGCTGGATCTGATGCTACCTGATGACAGTATTGTTGATTATTATGGTCAGGAAGTAATTCTATTTCTTGGGCCAGATGAATGGACAGCTGAGTTAATGGAAACCGCGGCTGAGCAGGCCAGAGCCCGTGGTTATAAGTTCTGGAAGGCTTTTACCACCGGTAAACCTCTCAGCATGGGCGGTGTGCCGCATGACCGTTATGGCATGACCACCAATTCTGTCCATGAATACGTCCTGGGCACTTTAAGGAAGCTGGGTTTAAAAGAAGAAAATGTGACTAAGGTCATGACCGGTGGACCGGATGGCGACCTCGGCTCAAATGAAATACTGATTTCGAAGGATAAAATTCTGGCTATCGTTGATGGCTCAGGCGTACTTTATGATCCCCAGGGAATAAACCGCAAAGAACTGACCAAGCTGGCCAGAGCCAGAAAGATGGTAGAGCATTTCAATCGCGAGTTGCTCTCGCCTCAGGGTTTCATGGTCCACATCAATGACCGTAATATTACCCTGCCTGATGGTGAGAAGGTGGAGAACGGGCTGGATTTCCGCAATAACTTCCATCTCCATCCGAAATTTAGAGCTGATATCTTTGTGCCCTGCGGCGGCCGGCCGGCATCAGTCAATATAAGCAACTGGAAAGCCTGGATTGATGAAGATGGCAAGCCTCGTTTCAAGGCAGTCATCGAAGGGGCCAACCTCTTCTTGACCCAGGACGCCAGACTCAGGCTGGAAGAAAAAGGTGTGATCATTTATAAAGATGCCTCTGCCAACAAGGGAGGAGTGACTTCCTCTTCGCTCGAAGTACTATCTAGTCTGGTAATGACTGACAAAGAGTGGGACGATTTAATGTGTGTTAGAGATGGCGTGGAGTCAGAGTTCAGGAAACAATACATTCAAGAAGTTCTGGCAACGATCAGAGAAAATGCCCGGCTGGAATTTGAAATTATCTGGGAGGAACATGTCAGAAAAGGTATTCCCAGAGCTATTTTGACTGATTTAATCAGCGAGAAAATAAACAATATCAAGGATTCGATCCGGGAATCTGATCTTTTCCATGATAAAGCCTTGCTGAAGAAGGTCATTGAAACCGGTGTTCCCAAGTCCTTGCTGCAACTGGTTGGAATTAATCGCTTCTTGAATAAACTACCTGAAAATTATCTCCGTGCCTTATTCGCTTCCCTTCTGGCCGGTCGCTATGTTTATAAGCATGGGCTCGACGCCAATGAAGTAGATTTTTACCGTTTCCTGGAAGATTTTAAGAAAAGCTGAGTCAATCAGCTGATTTCGCCCGTGATGTAGGCCCGGGTTCTGGGATCCTGAGGAGCAGTCAGGACTTCAGAAGCCGGGCCGAATTCTATTAGCTCTCCCATATAAAGAAAGGCGACATAGTCAGCCAGGCGCTTGGCCTGCCGAAGAATATGAGTGACCACAACAATTGCATAATTTTTTTTCAAACTCTGCAGCTGGGCTTCAACGTTGCGGCTTGACTGAGGATCAAGGGCTGAAGTTGGTTCATCACCCAGGATAATTTCCGGCTCAACAGCCAGTCCCCGGGCTAAACAGAGCCGCTGCTGCTGGCCGATGGACAACCGGCTGGCCGGCTCATTTAAACGGTCCTGGACTTCCTCCCAGAGCCCGGCCAGTTTTAAGTATTTTTCTACAAGCCGGTTGAGTTCGGATTTTTTTAAGGAACGGTGGAGTTTAAGGCCAAAGGCTATATTGTCATAAATCGACATGGGTAAAACCTGCGGCTTCTGAGATAGCAAGCCCATTTTTTTTCTGATCTGAGTGACATCAACATCACGGCCATAGATGTTCTGATTATCGAGCAGAATCTGTCCTTCCACCCTGGCTTCCTCTACCTCATCGAGCAAACGGTTAAGACTCTTTAGCAAAGTGGACTTGCCACAGCCAGAAGGTCCGATGATTACCGTTAGACTTTTATCAGGAATGTTAAGGCTGATATTTTTCAAGACCTGATTCTGGCCATAATAAACACTGACATTTTTAAGAATTAATCGTCCGTTATCAACCATAACTTTCTCCTGTGTTGCTCATTTACTACCTGACCTTGTGCCGGCTCAATTTCCGCCCAAAGTATCTGGTCAAGAGGCTGATGATCAGAATGAGCAGCGTCAGTATAGCAGCTGAGGCGAAAGCTCGTTCCTGAACTTCGGGAAAAGGAGAATTAAGCTGGAAAAAAATGGCCAGTGGCAAAGTAGCGACTGGTTGAAATAATGAGGTTGTTATCCGATCAGTGTAACCAGCCGTAAAGAGTACTGAGGCTCCATCCCCGAGGCCACGCCCCAGGGCAATGAGGATCGAGGTGATTAAACCGGGCAAAGCCTGCCTTAAGACAACTCTGGTGGATGTTTGCCAGCGATTGCCTCCCAGGGCATAGCTGGCCTCTTTAAGTTCAGCTGGAACCAGTCTGATTGTTTCATCCAGGGCCCGGCTCAAAATGGGCAGCTCTACCAGAGCGATAGTGATCATGCCGGCCAGAAGAGAGGCCCGCAGGTGAAGCATGAGCATTAACAAAAAACCGAAAACTCCATAAACTATAGATGGGATCCCCCAGAGTACATCGAGGCTAAGTCTAATCACTTCGGCCAGGAAGGATTTCCTTTTGAGATAGGTATTAAGGTAGATAACTGTGGGGAGAGCAATGACCAGTGCAATTAAAGTGGCTCCTAAAGAAACTTCAAGCGACCCGACAATAGCATTGAGAATGCCACCTTTTTTGCCAAGGTAATAACCTGTGCCGGGCGTCTGGAGGATCATCGATAATTTCAAAGCGGGCAGGCTTTTCCATAGAATCGTAACCAGAATAATAGAAAGTATAATTGCAACGAGAATGATTGAGGCCAGCAGGATTAATTTGAAACCCGCTTCCGCCCGATGTCTTCTCCTCAGGCGGCGGTCAGTGCTTTTCTGGCGACTGCCCATCAATCTATCCTCTGTTCTAATTTATTTAAATACAAGCGAGCGGCCAGGCTGAAAATGATCACCATAAAAAGGAGAACGACGGCGGCCAGATTAAGAGCGGCTTCATAGCCGGGGATGGATAACATCTCTCCATAATTATTAGCCAGCAAAGCTGGCAGCGGGTAGGCAGGTGAAAAAAGCGAAGTCGGAGTGAGAGGCACATTACCAACCACCATCATGACGGCCAGGGTTTCACCGAAAGCTCGAGATAGGCCGAGAACACAGGCAGCAGCCACTCCTGGTCTGGATTTTTTTAAGACTATGAAACGAACCACTTCCAGGCGAGTAGCGCCCAGCGCCAGAGCAGCTTCTTTGAGGTCAGCCGGTACGGCGCTAAGGACTTCGACTGAAACGTTGACAATAGTTGGTAAGATCATTACTGCCAGGACAATCCCGGCTGTCAGAATACAATAGCCGGAACTGTAAGTTCCGAAAAGAGGAGCCAGATACTTTCCTACCAGCGGCACGATCAACAAAATACCCCACATACCATAGATGACAGAAGGTAATCCAGCCAGCAGATCAATGACTGGCACCAGCCATTTTTTCAATCGGCCAGAGGCATAATCGGAAATATAGATAGCAGTCAGAATAGACAGAGGAGCAGCCAGGATAAAGGCAGTGATAGTCACCCAGATAGTACCGAGGATAAATGGCCAGAGGCCAAATTGCCCCTTCTGTGGTTGCCAGGCTGAGGAAAAAAGAATGGTGGGCAAGGATTTTAAGGACAGGAGAGGAAAAGCCTTGGTCAGCAGCAGAAGGAAAATGCTGATGGCCAGAATGATGGGGAGAAGAGAGAATAGGCCGGCCACAAGCTCCTTACCTTTTTCTTTTTTCACTTATCTAAGCCGCTCCCTGGTCTTTTAGTTTTCCAAAAGTTTCTGTTTTTCTGTTTGAGCCAGATTTTGATCGAGGGCCAGATAGCCAGCTTCGGCCGCATACTGTTGCCCCTGGTCGAGAACCCAGAGCAGGAAATCTCTGACCAGAGTCTGCTGAACCGGTTTCTTGACGACCAGATATAACTTTCGGGCTGGAGGCGAAGGGTACAATCCTCTGGAAATAGCCAGAGTTAGCTCATCACGCTGGCCATAGAAATTCTCCTCAGAGGTCAGCTGGCCGTTGCCATCAAGATCAAGTGGACCGATGGCCAGTCCAGGATGAGGTCTTCCCGTCTCTGGATGATAGGCAAAGTTCAGATTGTTGAAACCGAGTCCGGTCGGATCCTGGCGTACAGCCTCGGCCAGGCCCGGATCACCATAAATGGCTATGCCCTTCAGATCTTCCTGATGGCCTCCCAGAAAGGCCGCCCAGGTTTCAGCCGCTCCACAGGCATCGGAACGGGTGTAAAGATGAATAGGGGTTTTGCCTGGCTGTCCATAAATTTCTTCCCAGAACTTAATCCGGCCCTCTATCCAGATTGCCCGGAAAATTTCTCGATTCAGTCCTCTTGCCTGAATGAGTTTCAGGATGGGATTTCTGGTATTTAATGTAGCTACAACGGCATCCCTGGCAACAGCCAGTGGTAAAGCTCCCTTCTCTATTTCTTCTGGAAAAATTTCTCGGGAAATCATGCCTATATCGACCAGACCGGAGAGAACATCGGCCATTCCTTTACCAGCACCGCCGGCCTGGAGATCAATCTTAACCGCCGGATTTTCTTTCTGAAATTCTTCTACCCAGCGAACGGCCAGCGGGTAAAGAGCCCAGGCACCAGAGATGCTGATCTGACCGGCGAGGCTTTTTGGCTGGCCGAACACTCTCTGCCCTTCTCCCTTGAGGGAAGCAGGCTGTGGGAAAGCAGTAAAATTAAAAACAAGGTTTAGACATATCATCAGAAAAGAAAAAAATCCGAAGGTGGCAATCATTCTTTCAAAATTGAATTTTTTCATCCTATTCCTCTTATTTATCTTCATTTTTAAAAGCCTAACTGAAGCAGCAAAAGAGCTGCCTGGCGATCTGGTCCACTTGCTGTTTGATGGTATTCATAATTGGCCTGCAGCTTCGATTTTTCGGTTAAAAACCAG
This sequence comes from Acidobacteriota bacterium, assembly GCA_029571905.1. Classification (GTDB taxonomy): domain Bacteria; phylum Acidobacteriota; class Aminicenantia; order Aminicenantales; family Saccharicenantaceae; genus Saccharicenans. The sequence continues at coordinate 17,621 of JAKPXU010000047.1, forward strand.
TTAACACCGGCCGTGTAAATAGTGGTCTTTTGAGCCGGAAGATGCCGGTCAAGGTTAATGGCCTCCAGACGACCGACCAGCTGCACTTTCTGGCGAAGAAGAGAATAGGTGGCCAGAGTATACCAGCCCTCTTTTTCGGTCCGGTCATCTGTTGCCCGGATAAACTCGGCTTGAAGACCAAGTCGCTGATAACTGAAGGCCAGCTCCAGGCCGTATCTGTTTCTTCTGATTAAAACTGGACTATCGCTGACTGTTTGCTTTCCATTATAAATAGAGAAGGCCAAAGACAGAGGCTTCCAGGGGTGAGCTACCAGCCGTCCGGCCAGATCTTTGTGATCATTGGTGTCAGCCTTATTTGCCCCGGAACCATTGAACAGACCGATGGAATAATCAAAAATCGAATAAGAGCCAAAAATGGCAGCTCCAAGATCGCGACCAGCCGAACCATTATCTCTGCCCGGGGCGAGTTTCTCGACGACCTGAGAACGGTTAATAGTCAGCAGGTCGGAGGAAGAGGTTATATTTTCCAGGCTGAAAGGCACCAGAAATTGCCCGGCCCTAAGACTTATAACCTGATTCGGCGTGAATTCCGCCTGGGCGTCCAACAGGACTGGCGACCTGGTAAAATCAACCTGGATTTTAAATTTTAATGTCTTGAGTACCTGTCCACCGAGCGAGAGGCGGGCCCTTCTGATAGAAAAGGTATCATTGTCTTCACTTTTCCAGGCTGCCTGCAACTGGGCATAACCTGATAGCTTCAGTTGAAGCGAAGACTGAACAACCGGAGCTTTTTTATTTTGCTCGTCCTCGTTTAAAAAATCTCTCGCTCTGGAGGCCTGAGCCCGAATAGGAATCATAAGGAGGCCTAAAGTAACTAATACAAAGAGTACAGCCGGGTAGATGACCCTCTTCATTTTTCTTCACTTCCGGCTAATTTTTTCTGATTGATGGCTATTTGCCGGTCCAAAACCTCGGCAAAAGTGGTTTGCTCTAAATGTCTGGCCACCATATCTCTGACTTCTTTCCAGACGGATCTTAATCCACAATTTTCTTCGAGGGGGCAGGGCTCATGTTCGATCACACTGACACAGTTAATCGGAGCCAGAGGGCCGTCCATGACTCTGATCACTTCCGCTACTGTAATCCTGTCCGGTGGCTTTGATAGAAAATAACCGCCATGGGGGCCTTTTTTGCTTTTGACGTAGCCTGCCCGCCGCAGTGATAAAAGAATCTGCTCCAGAAACTGCTGGGGAATAGCCTGCGCCAGAGAAATAATTCTAATTGGCACCGGACCCTCTCCGAAGCGGGCTGATAGTTCCAGCATGGCCCGGCTGGCATATTCACCTCTGGTAGAAAGCTTCATCACGCTCCAATATTAGTTGATTAATATTATCGACTATATCATATATTATGCCTATGGCTGCCTGTCAAGCATTTTTTTGAACTAGTTCGGTTATTTGAGAACAGAACTGTCCTCCTTTTATGTATTGTTATATATTGAGGCCGCTGCTCTCTTGGCCTGACTCGGGCTACTCTTCTTTTCTTCAGGCTTGCCCTCGAGCTGCGCTTCTGGTCTGGCGGCGAGCATCTGCACTTTTAATTGAACAAATTTCTAAAATATGACATGATTAAAAAAGTAATGGAGACCAGGATGAGAAATAAACCGTTAGTGGTGATAGCAATTATTTTAACTCTGGGTTTTTTACTGTCGCTTTACCCGCCTTCCATTTCCGGTCAAAGCGGGTCACCCAGTGTTGTTTTTAAAGAACTGGAATGGAACTTCGGGAGAATAAAACAGGGAGAGGTGGTCAGTCATGAATTTATTTTTAGAAATGAGGGTACGGCCCCGTTAAAGGTGAGCCGGGTGGCAACCTCCTGCGGTTGTACGGCGGCTCTCGTTTCGCAAAAAGAAGTTGCCCCGGGGAAGGAAGGGCGAATTAAGGTCAGTTTTGATTCTCGCGGCTACAGTGGCCAGGTGGTCAAGTATATTTATTTTGACAGCAACGACCCGAAAAAGCCGCAGGTGGAATTAACTGTAAAAGCCGAGGTTGAAACCGGTCCAGCGGCGAGGCTGGAGCTTGATCGTTATAACCTCGACCTGGGGATTTCCCTCGAGGGAGAAGAAGCCTCAACTAAATTGCTGGTCAGAAACAGCGGTCAGCTGGAGCTAAAACTGGAGACAGAAAGCCCCGAAGTTTCCTTTTTCATTAAAAATCGGCCAGTCAGTTTCCCATTAAGGGTACCGGCCGGCCAGTCGGTAGAAGTGGAAATCAGATTGGCGGGCAAGACTGGCCGGACAGGGCTGCTCCGGGACTATGTTATGCTTAAGAGCAATGATCCAGTCAGGCCAACTGTCTCGGTTTTTATCACTCGTTATGTAGTGACCAAAGAGGAACTAAAGCAGCTTTTTGAGAAATACAAGAAGGCGTTGGGAGAAAAGTCAGCTTGAAGCCTGATTTGAATAAGGTGGCAAAAAGGCCGGAGACAGACAGAAAAATTTTGTTGTCCTGCCGGGTGAAGATAAAAAAATAATTGAGGCCCGAAAAAATATCAGTCATGGCCGGTAAAGCTGAACAAAGAAAAAATGAAAGGCAATTAATTACTGTCCGGGTGCAACCTAAATCGAGACAGCAGCAATTAATCCAGCTTTCTTCAACCGAATTTAAGGCCAGATTGAAAGCAGCCCCCGATAGGGGTCAGGCTAACGCTGAGTTACTGGCTCTTCTGGCTGATTACTTTGGGTTGCCTCCTTGCAGGTTGGCAATCATTCAAGGTAAGACTTCCAGAACAAAATTAATAGAAATCAAAAACGCCACCAGCTCTGAGAAAACAAGCTAATAACTATCGTCTATTTAGCAATCAGAAAACTTAAAAAGTTTAACTTGATGACCCTGGTTATGATAAAATGAAAAAAAACTAAAGGAGAAGGGTCAATGAACTATCAAATCAAGAATATTCTCTGGTCGACGGACTTTTCAGCCGAGTCCCTAACTGCTCTTAATTATGCCAATTATCTGGCTGAGCATTTTAAGGCTTCAATTAAAGCAGTTCATGTTGTACCAGATTTTGCTCCTGCTCTCTATGAAACCAGGGCGATGATGGTGGCTGATCTGGTCAAACGGCAGGAGGACCTTATAGTCAAAGCCAGAAAGAGATTAGAGAAAATTTCGGCCAAGAATCCCATAAAATTTTCAAAAATCCTGATAGAAACCGGCGCAGCAGGGAAAAAGGTACCTGAAATTGCCGAGAAAGAACATTGCCAGCTGATTGCTGTCGGGCGGAAAGGGATGTCTGCTCTGGAGAAAATTTTGCTGGGCAGCGTGGCCAATCAGATACTCCGGCGCTCGAAGGTCCCGGTGTTGATCGCACCGAAAAAACGGCGTCAGGCACAAATTAAAAAGATATTAGTTCCGACAGACTTTTCAGCTGGTGAAGAAAGGGAAAGAGATTATGCCTGGACACTGGCCAGCAAACTTCAGGCTGACCTGACTCTAATCTATGTCCTCGAGCTTTATGATTTTAAATTTTCTCCAGAAGAAGTGAAAGCCCTGATGGATGAAGCTTTAACCCGACTCCAGAACAGAAAGAAAAGGAGGGGCAATATTAAGGTGGATGAGGTGGTGATCAGAGATTTGAATGCTCCGGCTGGGATAGTGACTTATGCCAACCGCCATAAATTTGACCTGATACTGATGTCCACCTGTGTTTCACCTGTCGAAAGATTCTTTCTGGGAAGCACAACCGAAAAAGTCATTTCTTATGCCGCCATGCCTGTTCTGGCGCTGCCAGCGGCCTATTGTAAAACGTGAGGATAGATAATAATCAGGTTTTCTGGCTGGCCCTGAACTATCTGGTAACTGACGGCTATTTATCGGCGGGGAAAGCTCTACGTTTTTTTGATTCAGAAGAAAAATTATTAAATCCAGATCCGGCTTATTTAAGCTCATGCCAGATTAGTGCGCCAGCCAGACAAAGAATTCTCTCCGGGGAAATTGTCAGCCGGGCCAGCCTGGAGGCGGAGAGACTCAGGCAAAACGAATATACTCTGCTGAGTTTTCAAGATAGCCGTTACCCGCAACTTCTCAGGGAGATAGTCGAGCCGCCTCTTGTGCTTTATACTTACGGTCAGATTGACCTTCTCAATCAGGCCGGGGTGGCTGTAGTTGGCTCAAGACACCCGACTGCCTATGGACGGCTGCTGGCCGACAAACTGGCTGATGAACTGGCTGCCTGCGGACTGGTGGTAACAAGTGGTCTGGCCAGAGGTATTGATACCATAGCGCATCAGGGAGCTCTGCGCAGCGGAAAAACCCTGGCTGTCCTTGGTTCTGGCCTTGACCGGATTTATCCTAAGGAAAACCGACTCCTGGCTAAAAAGATTGCAGCCAGAGGTCTGGTAGTCAGTGAATTTCCCCTTGACTCTGAACCACTGAGCTTCCATTTTCCACTCAGGAACCGGGTGCTGAGCGGTCTATCGCTGGCCTGTCTGGTAGTTGAGGCTGGCCAGAAAAGTGGCGCTCTGATTACGGCCGGGCTGGCTCTCGATCAGGGGCGGGAAGTGATGGCGGTGCCCGGGCCGGTAACTTCAGAACTGAGTCGGGGCACACATTTTTTGATAAAACATGGGGCTAAGCTGGTTGAATCAGTTGAGGACATTGTCTCTGAGCTGCCTTTCCCCTGGAATGAAGCAGCTCTGAATCAGTTGGCCACCAGAAAGCCTGCCAGGCCAGAACTCAGTGACCAGGAAAAAAAGGTGCTCCAGGCTCTGCCAGAAAACGAGGTTATTCACATTGACGAATTATCTGATAAAATTCAGATACCGGTAAGTGAATTGCTGACTGTTCTACTGAGCCTTGAGATGAAAGAAACAGTTATTCAGGAACCGGGTAAATTTTTTCGCAGGAGATGCTAAGTGGCGAAATCATTGGTAATTGTAGAATCACCAGCTAAAGCCAAAACAGTCAACCGTTATCTTGGCCCCGGTTACCTGGTAAAAGCCTCAATGGGTCATGTCTGTGATTTGCCTAAAAGTAAATTAGGTGTGGATATTAAGAATGATTTTAAGCCGACCTATCAGATCATTCCTGAGCGGCGCCGGTTGGTGGCCGAGCTGAAAAAATTGGCAGAAGATAGCGACCAGGTCATTCTAGCGGCTGACCCCGACCGGGAAGGAGAAGCCATTGCCTGGCACATCAGCCAGTTGCTGGAGCCAGCCAATCAAAAGATATACCGGGCTGTGTTCTATGAAATAACAGAAAGAGCTATAAAAGAGGCTTTTTCCCGCCTGGGGTCGCTCGACCAGAATAAAATTAATGCCCAGCAGACCAGACGTATTCTGGATCGGCTGGTAGGCTATCTGGTCAGCCCTCTTCTTTGGAAAAAAATTGGTCGGGGGCTGAGTGCCGGGCGAGTTCAGTCGGTTGCTCTTAGATTAATCTGCGACCGCGAAAAAGAAATCAAAGATTTTAGACCGGAAGAATACTGGACAATCACCGCCCAGCTTCGAGCAGAAGCACCGCCGGATTTTAAAGCCAATCTGGTCAAAATTGAGGGCAAAAAAGCCAGGATAAAAGATGGACAGCAAGCCCAGGCTATTATAGATGCCTGCCGCCGGCAACCCTTTGTTATCCAGAAGATTCAGGTCAAAGCCAGGAAGAAGAATCCACCTGCCCCCTATATTACTTCTACTATGCAGCAAGAGGCTTACCGCCTCCTGCATTTTCCAGTTAAAAAAACTATGTCCGTCGCCCAGCGGTTATATGAAGGCCTGGAACTGGGTGAGCTGGGACCGGTCGGGTTAATTACCTATATGAGAACTGATTCGGTCAGAATTTCTGAAGCAGCCAGGAACGAAGCTAAGAAGTACATCGAAGAACACTTTGGCCCTGACTATGTGCCGGCTAAACCGGTCATTCACAAATCGAGAAAAACAGCTCAGGAAGCTCACGAAGCGATTCGCCCAACCCATCTGGACCTGCCGCCGGCCAGAGTTAAACCTTTTTTGAAAAAAGAAGAATATGACCTTTACCGGTTAATCTGGAACCGTTTTCTTGCCTCTCAGATGAGTCCGGCGGACATTGAGGAAACGCAATTTGAAATAATTAGTGGACCTTATGAATTCCAGGCAAGAGGAGAAGTGGTTAAATTTAAGGGTTTTCTGGCTCTCTATGAAGAGCAGCGACTGAAGTATGACAACGAAGACGGCGAGGCGCAGGACAATAAGGCCGAAGCAGCTATCGAATTGGCTCCGAGTGAGACAGGCACCCTACCAGCAGCCCGAGAAAGGGAAATTCTCACCCTGCTTGACTTAGAGAACAAGCAGAATTTCACCCAACCACCGCCTCGTTATACAGAAGCAACACTGGTCAAAGAGCTGGAAGCCAGGGGAATTGGTCGTCCCAGCACCTATGCTCCCATTATCTCCACTTTGCAAAATAGAACCTATGTGGTCAAAGACGAAGGTCGGTTTAAACCGACTGAGCTGGGAATATATGTGACAGATTTTCTGGTTAAGTATTTTACTGAATTGTTTGATTATCGCTTCACAGCCCGAATGGAAGAGCAGCTGGACCGAATAAGTGATGGCCAGGCCGAATGGCTGGAAGTGCTCCGTCGTTACTATGAGCTTCTTGAAAAATATCTCCAGCAGGGACAGGAAACTGATTCAGTTAAAAAGAATGGCATACCGGTTGAGGATAAATGCCCGAAATGCGGCCGGAACCTGGTTATCAAAGAGGGGCGCTATGGCCGTTTTAAGGCTTGTTCTGGTTATCCTGAATGTAAATATAAGGAATCGCTGGTCAAGAAGGAGACCAAAACGATTGAAGCCAAATGCCCTGTTTGCGGTTCGCCTCTGGTCTACCGTCGGGGCAGATACGGAACATTTATTGCCTGTTCTAATTATCCCCGCTGCAAATATATTCATAAGGAAAATTCTGACACGGGCTTACCCTGTCCGCTGGGTTGCGGAGGGACAATTATTAGAAGGAAAACAAAGCGGGGAAAATATTTTTATGGGTGCAGTCACTACCCGAAATGCCGTTTTGCTACCTGGGACGAAATAGTCAAAGAGACCTGTCCTCAATGTGGTTCTACTTACCTGCTAAAAAAATTGGCTAAAAAGGGGAAGCCCTACCTTTACTGTCAGAAGTGTGATTACGTCCGCTATTTAAATGGAGATGAGCAAAATCAACCTGAGCTGGAAGCTAAAGAAAGCCAGAAGCAACGGACAGGTCAATCTGAAGAAGTTATTCAGACGACCAAATCTTCTGCCGACTCCGATGAAAAAAGAAATTGAAGAGTTTCTCGACTATCTAAGGCTGGAGAAGAATGCTTCTCCGCATACCGTCGCAGCCTACAGCCGGGATCTCCAGCAATTAGCTCTTTATCTTAAAGACAATGGCTATAACTGGCGGACGGCTGACACTCTGGCCCTGCGCGGCTTTCTGGCCGAACTTCATCAGCGCCAACTTAAAAAAAGCTCCGTGGTGCGAAAACTGGCTGCCATGAGATCCTTTTTTGCTTATGGCCTCAAAAAAAACTGGCGACAGGACAATCCGGCCAGTCTTCTGGCCACCCCCCGACAGGAGCAGTCCATACCCGGTTTTCTTACTGAAGAAGAAACGTCCAGGCTGCTTGATTGGTCAGTGAACTCGGGCGATCCGCTGGAAGTCAGGGACAAAGCTATTCTGGAACTCCTGTATGCGGCGGGGCTGCGTGTCTCAGAATTAACTTCCCTTAATCTCGAAGATATACATCTTAAAGAGAGGCTAATCCGGGTTAGAGGCAAAGGTAAAAAGGAAAGAATAGTTCCCTTTGGGCGGGAAGCTGAAAAATGGCTCAGAGAATATTTAGGCCTCCGTCCTTTACTGGCTATAAATAAAATACCAGAGCTGGCTGTTTTTCTTAACTACCGCGGTGAAAGGCTCAATGCCCGTTCGGTTCAGAGGCTGGTGCAGAAGAGGATTAATCAGATAGCCGTGACGAGAAAAATTAGTCCTCATTCTTTGCGACATTCTTTTGCGTCCCATCTATTGAGTCGTGGGGCCGATCTTAGAGCGATTCAGGAATTACTCGGTCACCGTAGCCTGGCCACCACTCAGAAATATACCCATCTTGATTTAAGGCATCTGCTGGAAGTCTACCGCAAGTCACATCCTCGCTCCTGAAATATGCTTAAATGATTAAGCCCGGTTAACAACAAAAAGTTGAAAAAATAGGGAAAAAGGCGGAAGAGGCCAAATTGCCTACTCCCTCTTCCGCCTTCTGTTCTCCCGAGTTTCACTTTGACTCGCCGATGGTAATCCGGTCTTTAAGCTGATTAAAAATTTTTTCTCCGATGCCCTGGACCTTCATTAGATCTTCCACCTTTTTGAACGGTCCATTTTGAGTCCGGTAATCGATGATTCGCTGGGCAACTTTCGGGCCGATTCTCGGCAGACTCTCCAGTTCAGCTATAGTAGCTGTATTGATGTTAATCTTGCCCGCAGCCGCCTTGCTCTGATTTTGGGCCTGAGCCCAGCCGTTACCGATCAAAGACAAAAAGACCAGGATGACCAGATTGATGGCCAGCGCCTTAACCAAAACTTTTTTCATTGGAAACCTCCTCTCGCTTTTACCTGATGCGAAAGGCGGGCCAGGGCTGTTGTTTTTGATAACTTGTTGTTTGTCAATAAGATAGTTACAATCGGGGGAGGCTTCAAAGTCAAGAAAAATTTACGCCAGCTCTTATTAAGTCCAGTAGACTTGACCTGAGTGAAGACCCGTAAACTTTTCCAACCTTAAAGAAAAGATAAAGATGGAAAACCTTAAGTTTTAGCTTTAAGTTTCTCCAGATAGATCCGCATTTTTTTCAGCGCCCGGCCACGATGGCTGATTTCATTTTTTTCTTCAGTCGTCAGTTCAGCCAGAGTTCTGCCGAGCGGTGGGTAGAAAAAAACAGGATCATAGCCGAAGCCGCGCTGCCCCCTTGGCTTCTCCAATATTCTGCCTTTCAACTCTCCTCTATAGACTTTAAGAATCTTGCCTCGCCTGGCCAGACTAACGACACAGATAAATCGGGCCTTTCTTTTTTTTTCAGGGATATTTTTCATCAATCTCAGAAGTTTGTTGATATTTTTTTTGTCAGTAGCCCGGGGACCAGAGAAACGAGCGGAGAAGACGCCTGGCTTTCCCTGCAGAGCCTCCACTTCGAGACCTGAATCTTCAGCCAGCACCAGACCGGGATATTGCAGGCTGTAAAAAATTGCCTTCCCGCAGCTGTTTTCTTCAAAGGTGCTGCCTTTTTCCTCAAATTGCCCGAAGTCTGGGTAATCACTCAAGCTTTCAATCCTGATATTCAAACCGGCCAGTAACCTCTTGATTTCTTTTGCCTTCCCCGGGTTGGTAGTTGCCACCAGCAGCTGCCGCTCAATCAAGTTTGAACTCCTCCAGTTCGCCCAGATCCAGGACTGCTTCATTAAATTCCTGCTCTTTATCTTCAGATCCAACAGCTGTAAAAGAAACAACCAGGGATGCCCCATCCTTTTTCAGGCTGAGATGTTCCAGCCTGATTCCATAATGGAAACTCAATTTTCTAAGCCTGGACAGCAAGTTCGGCTGCTCTTTGAATTTAAGATGATAACGATAGATATGTTTCCTTAAATAAACCTCTTCCACCCTTCTAAAAGCCACCAGGGTGGCAATAATAATAGCGGTAAGAATTATGGCTGGAATATAATAGCCAGCTCCAATAATTAGTCCGAGTCCAGCTACCACCCAGAGAGTTGAGGCCGTGGTCAGGCCGATAACGGCCCCCTGGGCGTGAATAATTGTTCCAGCCCCGAGGAAACCGATGCCGGTGACCACGCCGGCGGCCATTCTGATCATGGAATCAGGAGATGCGGTGCTACCCTTGATGAGCCCGGCAGCCATACTCATCATCATGGCCGAGCCAAGGCAAACCATGATATTGGTCCGGAAACCGGCCGGTTTCTGGCTGGCCTCTCTTTCCAGGCCGATCAGTCCGCCAAGAGCAATGGCCAGAATTAGCTTGAGAATTATTTCTAAGATATCCATCTGATGGTGCCTCTCCTTCTTGATCGAAATCAGAACTTTGTATTTAAGTGCGCTTATGATTCTATTAAAAAAATCCTAAAAATAAAAGAGGGATAAGTTTCAGAGAAGAGAGTCGAGCCAGCCTAACTACTTGATGTTCAATATCTTAAGAGCCAACGCTTCTGCCCTGGTCTTACAGCGACTTATTCAATCCTGTTTTTGGGCGATGACCAGCCTCTCAAAATCTTCGGGGTCAATTTGTCTTCTCGGGAAAAGGTACCCAGCCTGGCTCCATAGATGTCAATTCTGGTGTAACCAAGGGATGTCGATAGTCAGGTTATTTTGCCTGGAACATAATATCTTTCGTTCGATGCAATTTCTATCGTCTCGCCGCCATCATCTTCTAATGAAGTCAGGTTGTGATCTCTAAAAGTCATTAAATCAAAAGTATTGTTCTGGCCTGGCCTCGAGCTTCCGGCTTCAGTTGCTCCTTTGAATTCTTTAACTCCAACCTGATCTCGGCTCAATTTTAGCCGTTTTTACTTTAAGGTCAAAAGGACGATACCGGCTAAACCCAGTATGATCCCGAAGTAAGCTGCTGGCTTAATTTTTTCCTTGAAATAGGCTAACGACAGAATAACGGCAGCGATAATTGGACCGGCCTGGATGACAGGAAAAACAACTGGCTCCGGCAAACCGGCCAGGGCTCTCATGGTAAAGAAATTTCCGGCGACACTGCCGGCCGCCGCCAGAGCGCCAAAAGATAAAGCCTGTCGGGGCAGCCGGACTTTTTTTACAAAAAGATAAATCAGAAAAACCAGGGCCCCGGCCAGGAAAGTTATGAAAAGATATGACCATAAATTAATCTCGGCCAGGCGGACCGCTGCCGCCTGAGAGATTTGAGGAATACCGGTCAGGAAAAAAGTCGCTATCAGGAAGATAAGCCATTTTAGAAAGAGCCCTGATTTCTGACTCTCAGGAGTTGAGCCAGCTAGGGAGATTAGAATGATCCCGGCGATGATCAATAAAGTTCCCAGAGTAATTAAGGTGGTAACCTGTCTGTCCCAGAAGATGATCGAAAAGATAACCGGATTGAGAAAAGTCATCGTGTAGATGGAAATGGTCAGGGCGTAACTTCCGATCTTTAAAGCTTGAAGAAAGAAAAAATAAGCCACAGCTCCGCCCGCTCCACCTGCCACGGCCAGTAAGACGACCGTAGTGGTAAAATTTAAAGACTGGCCACTAAAAATTAAAATCAGCAAGCAGTAGAGCGAGGCCAGAGCGAAGAGACTGCCGGTCAGCTCCGATGAATTTAATCCGCGTAGACTTCCCAGTTTCATGACGAGGTTCATGGCGACATAGCCGGCAATGGCCAGGACCAGAAATAACCAGCTCATTTTTCGGTTCCTTCCGATCTATTAGGGAATTTATCCTATTATCCTACTATTATAGACGAGACGAATAAAGCAGTCATCAACAGTCAGCCTTGAGTCTTGATCCTGCGCCAATCCCAAGGAACTAATGCCATGGTCCTTTTAACTCCCCAGTAAATCTGCCTGGTGGCTTTCTAAGGGACTCAGCGATACTGAAAGGTTCAGAGAACCGTCTTCCGCTTCACTTGCTCCCCGGAAATCGGTTGCCCAGTCCTGCTATCGTTAAAAACGATGAGTCCCCTTTTACTCTGAGGGCTGAGGGGCAACTGGCTTCTCAGTCAAATTCAAAATTAATCAGGCGAATTGTGGCGTTTCTCTTAATTTTCCCCCCAGGATGATCGAGACCATAAACTGGCAGGTCAGAGTGAACGGTGATGTAAGTCTGACAAAAGTCTTGCTCAGGAAGGCTAAATGAAATATAAAGTAAGCGAGCAAAAGAAACAATTCTAATTAAACTATTAGGTGAAGAATAATGAAAAAGCTCTTCAAACTTGCCTTTTTGTTCTTTATTGCCGCCTGTCTTTTAATCTCCTGTGGAAAAGATGAGAGCAGCAGGAGGTCGCCGTCGTCCGGTCTGGTCTTAGAAACAACTGTCTCTCCCTTTCGAACCACTCGTGGGGAAACAGTGGTCGTAGAGTCAACAGTTAGGATGGCCAAAGCCGGCCAGGTGAAAACCGAAGCCAGGCTGCTCATTCCAGGTAAAGGCCCGGAAAGTTTGCTATTGAGAGAGGTCGAGTCAGCCAATCCAGCCGAGAAAAAATTCCGGGGTGAAATAAAAATGGACTCAAATGCGCCAGAGGGACTTTATACACTGACGGTGACAGTGGTGCAGGGCAGTCAGCAGGCGATTAGCAAAGGGAGCTTTCTTCTGGGAAATCTCATTGGAGATTTTACGATCTTAAGCAGTTTTGCAACTTATGACCCGGAAAAAGATATGCGGGCCTATTTTGAAGAATTTAAAAAATCAGGTGGCAATCTGGTTATTCTTCATAGCCTCATTACTGCTGACCGGGCTTACTATCCTTCGGCAGTTTGCCTGAAGCCGGCCGCGGCCGGAAGCCCGGAGGATAGAATTGGCCTGGTCTTAAAACTGGCGGCTGAATATGGTCTGACGGCGCTGCTCAGTGTGAGCTGGGATATGACCCGTGAGATGCCTTATAGCGAATGTCTGGATAGTACCAAAAAGATAATAAATGAGCTCTGGAATTTTTATGGTGACGAACCCGCGCTGGCCGGTTTTTATAATTACCAGGAGGGGAGCGGGACTTATTTAGTCTGGCAGATGAGAGAATTTTGCGCGGCGGCGAAATCTCACGACAGGGGGCTTCTCACCGCCTGCGCCCCCTATATTGATGATCCGCTTTTAGCCGGTTATCTGGCGGCGATTGATGACCTGGATATAGTTATTTACCAGGGAGCGGTAATGGCCTCTTACCGAAAAGACAACCGCCGCTGCTTTCCTTATCGCCGGGTTAAAGATTTTGCCAGCCTGTCGGCAGGAGCGACCAGGGTCAGAAATAAGATCACTTTATCTCATGTTGAATTGTTCGGTTATCTCGAGAAACAATATGCTGGAACCTATCTGGCTTCTCCTGAAGACATCTACCGTCAAATGTTAAGCGCGGCCAGCGCTTCAGGCCCGGAGGGTATTGTTTTCTTTACCTACCATTACAATATTTATGATTATGCTAAAACCATCCCGGCGGCCAGAGAATCGAGAACCGGGGTGGAAAAAGGCACCGCCGCTTTTAAGTCGATAGCCAGCACAGCGGCCAGGGATTCAAGCCACCTTGGTCTTTATATTCCCTATAATGATTGGTGGGCTGACCGCTGGACGGCCACCGTGGTTCCCGCTCTTGATGCATTCCGGTCTCTAGGCCTCAGTCCTGATATTTTGCCCTTTATTCCACGCCGGGGAGAAGAAATCCTGCCTTATTATCCTTACCATCCAGACGAAGAGCAACTCGAGTATCTTCTAAAAAATCGTTATGTGCTGGTTCTGAGCGACATAGCCGGGATGCAGGATCCTGACAGCCAGATGTTAAAAGAGTTTATCGAAAAAGGCGGTGTGGCTCTCCTTTTTGGCCCGGCCATTCCTTATGGAGATAAATTCGAGAGAGAGGAGCTCTGTGGTGGTCAGGAAGAGCCGGCCAAGCTTCACTATTGGATTAAGATAGAAAAACCGTGGGGGATGAGAGCTCAGAAAGATAGAATTTTTGATCTGAAAACGGTCAGAGCCTCTTCCTGGCAGCCAGTCACGGCCTCAGCCCTGGCTTCTTTTGAGGACGGCAGGACTGCTATCCTGGCCAATCATTTTGGTCAGGGCTGGTGCTTTACTTGTCCGTTAAGTCTTAAAGAGGCGGCAAGAGACTGCCCGGAGTTGGTCCTTGATTTAATTGATCTGGCTCTGGATAAGTGCGGGGTTAAAAGAGGGTTTGATGTAATCGGTTCTGGCGAGGAATTTGATCTGGCGGAGTCGGCTGACGGTGATTCCAGGTACCTGGCCGTGGTCAATCACAGCGATTCCCCTCGCCAGATAAGTGTCATCCCCTTGAATCTTGAGCCCCAGGAGACATATGAAATTAAGAATGAGGTTTCAGGCGGAACTCTCTGGGTCGGGAAAGCCGGTAACTTAAGAAGCCTGGCTGTCAATCTTCCGGCCTGTGATTATGTTTTATTATCAGTGCGGAGAAAGCCAGCCGTTTACTAGATCGGGAAATACCAGATCAGAGAGAAGACAGAAGCCGGCTGCTCTCTTCTATCAGAACTCGTTCTACGGCCGGCGTAAAATTAAAAAGCCCATAAAATTTCGGAGCACAATAGCAGGCATAATCGTCAGGATTTTGATAGGCATCAGCCGTTGGTAAGTAGCCGACATCTCCATTGGCATAACCGGCGGTCATTAAAGCCGGAAATCTTGCCTGGAGTTTGAGCCCCAGGCTGCAGAAGGCTTCACCGGGGAGGCAGAGGATTCGCATCTCGCCAACTCTTATTGCCTGTACCGGCACATTTTCCAGCCAGGGGGAAGCAGCGAACGTCTCATAATGTTTTTCGATTTTTTTCCGCCAGAGACTGATTACCCGGGCGGCATGAGGGAATTGTCGGTTGGCTTCCAGTGCTGCGGCTGTTTCCAGATCGAGGTTTTTCCGCGGAAAAACAGACAGCGGCAGGCGGATTCTGTTTTCGGCCGATTTTAAGGAAATGTCTTTCCGGAATTCGGCATATTTTACCGATTTAAGAGCTCTGGCGGCAATTATCCGGCCCGCCAGACAATAGTCCTCTCTAGTTGCTCCGAGCCGCCGGTTTATATAGGTGACCGGGTCTATATCGCCGCAGAAACCCTGCAGGACCAGAGCCTTATTCCCGTTCTTTTCTATTTCTTTAACCGCTGCTCCGGGCCAGTCGGATGAAATTTCTTTAGTCGGTCCGAGAGTAACGGCATGGCAGGCATAATTCAGTAGAAAAATCGAGTGTTTCTTCTGTCGGAAAATTCCCACCTTTAGCCAGGGATCGATCGGACAAAAGCTATTGAGCCGGCGGTTATAACCAATCGGTTCAACCGCTTCAGCGTGGAACCCGAATTCTACCTCCTCCAGGTTAGTTCTGGCCCGCCGGGCAGCTTCCAGCACCAGAGCGGGCAATTTCCTGACATAATCCCGGCTAATTTTACCCAGTCCGGGCAAAGGCTGGACAGCAGGTCCGGAGTGAGTATGGGTGCAGGCCAGAAGAATATTTTTTAAAGGGATACCGGTCTCCCTGGCGATTTGCCCCCGGCAGCGGTCAGCGAAATCAACTGCTAAGGAAAGCAGGTCAAGACTGAGGATAAGAACCATATCCTCGCCAGCCTCAAGGCAGAGTGCTCTGGCTTTTAGCCTATCGCGGACTACGGTTGCCCGCCGGTCTAAATAAAAACCAAATCCGGCCAGATCTGTCCCGAGCGGCGGAGTGATGTCAATTTCACCATAGCCGGCCTGAAGAGCCCTGGCCTTGTTTTTACTCATTTATTTTCTCCCTTCCTGCCTAAAGCAGCCAGTTCCTTGCTTTTATCTCTAGTCTCAGATTTTTGGTCGGATTGTTGGAAGCATCCTCTGGATATTTTGACAGATCTGTCTCCTCTCCAAATTTTCATTCATTCTTATTAAACCAGCTCATACATCTTCAGGTGGCCAGATTAAATCCAGGCTCCGCCGCCAGAATTCCTGATATTTATCCCAGAAGACAAAATTACATCCCCAGTGGGGAGCGGGATCGGAAGTAAAGGCTAAAGTTCGTCCTCGGCCGGCTTTCATCACGGCCAGTAATGGGTCATCTGTTTCTTTAATCTTGAGTAAAATTTGCCCTTCTGGCCTGGGAAGAGTCCGGTTATAGCCCAGAAGTGGTGGAATCTCGCTGAGATCCAGACCGGCGAAAGCTGACTGGCCAGCCGGTGTAGCTTCAACGGAAAAGCCTTCGGTTGACTCCATCAAATCTTCATAATCAAGGCAGCTGACTGGCAGAATCTCGGCCAGGCGTGTCCGGCCCCAGCCTCCCTTGCCCTGCTCGCCGGTAAAGGAATACCAGCCGCCCAAAAACATGGCCGATTTGCCACTTTCGATGGCTTCAACTGTCAGTCGGACCCGATCAGGGAAAGTCAGGATTCTTTTGCCGAATTTTTCGCGGTTGAAAAAACTCGGGGCAAGTTGAAAAAGCTTGGCATCAATATCACTAAAGATAAAAACATCATAATCAGCCAGGACTTTTTCATAATCACCGGGTCCGAGTTGATTATAGAAATCCCAGGCAGGGACCGACTTCACCTGGTGTCGGCCATCGCTTTCCAGAGCTTCTTTGAGCCACCGACCGTAATTGAAAATATCAAGCCCCTTGGGTGAGTGATAAAAAGGAGTTTCAGCAAAAACCGGACCGGTAAGAATTGCCCAATCGCCCACATAATAAATTTTAGCCAACGTTTTCTCCTTAAACTATCCCTTTAAATACTATAAGTTAAAGGCCAATCTTTATTCAACAAAAATTGGCATTGAATCTATTTGAGGGGCGGTCATTTTTTAGATCAGATCGGCAAATTTTCGGTTGCCCTGGCCTGTAAAGACGAAAGAGCTTTTTCTGGATCAGAGATGCGTTCGCCTGAATTATGTCAGCTGGAATGCAGAAAATCACCTGGTTTCTTTCATTTTCGTTAAGACTCGATTCTTTTTGAGGTTAGAATTCCGGCTGAGGCTATGCTAAAATTAAAAGCAGAAAAGAAAATATTTTCAATAATTTAAGAAGGGAGTAGCCAGATGACTATGACTATTAAAGACGTTAAAGCCAGGGAAATTCTTGACTCAAGGGGCAACCCGACCGTCGAAGTTGAAGTCAAGCTGGAAGACGGAACGGTTGGGCGGGCAGGAGTGCCTTCGGGTGCTTCTACCGGAGTCCATGAAGCGCTGGAGCTCAGGGATGGAGATAAGAAAAGATATAATGGTAAAGGGGTGCTTCAGGCTGTTGGCAATGTAAATAAACTCATTGCCCCGGAAATCTGCGGTCTGAATGCTTTTGACCAGGCAGGGCTGGATGAGAAACTTATAACACTTGATGGTACACCGAATAAAAACAAGCTAGGAGCTAATGCCATTCTTGGTGTCAGCCTGGCCGCGGCCAGAGCTGCTGCTCTGTCTTTAAAGCTGCCCCTTTATAGATATCTGGGCGGTCTGGGAGCCAGAGTCCTGCCGGTGCCAATGTTTAATATTTTAAATGGCGGAGTCCATGCTAACTGGCAGGGCACCGACCTTCAGGAATTTATGATTGCCCCGGTCGGGGCACCTTCTCTGCGCGAGGCAGTCCGCTGGGGTAGCGAAGTCTATCAAGCTTTGAAGAGCGTTCTTAAAGCTCGCGGCTATTCGACTGGAGTTGGCGACGAAGGCGGATTTGCGCCTGCTCTTAAGAAAAACTCGGAGGCCGTTGAGTTAATTGTTGAAGCCATAGAGAAAGCTGGCTACAAGCCGGGAGTGGAGGTGGCTATTGCCCTCGATGCGGCCGCCAGCAGTTTTTATGAAGATGGGGTTTATAATCTGCGGACAGAGGGCAAGAAGGTCAAGGCTGAAGAAATGGTGAAGATGTATGAAGACTGGGTAGAAAAATATCCTGTTTTTTCCATCGAGGATGGTCTGGCTGAAGATGACTGGGAAGGCTGGAAGGTTTTAAATGAACGACTTGGCCAGACAACCCAGCTGGTTGGAGATGATATCTTTGTAACCAACGTCGAGCGCATTAAGAGAGGCATTGAAGAGAACGCAGCTAACTCTGTTTTGATTAAGTTAAATCAAATTGGAACCTTGACTGAAACTATCCAGGCTATTGATCTGGCCCGTCGGGCGAACTGGACGGCTATGATTTCGCACCGCAGCGGTGAAACCGTGGATAGTTTTATCGCCGATTTCTCTGTGGCTATGGGCACCGGTCAGCTCAAGACAGGTGCTCCCTGTCGTGGAGAACGAGTTGAAAAATACAATCAGCTGATGAGAATCGAAGAAGATCTTGGCTCAAGTGCTCAATACGCTGGCCGCAGTATATTCCGCCAGCAGAAGGTCTGAAAGGTTTTTTAAGCTATCGGACTGGGAATATTAGCCCGGGAGAAAAAAATCACAAGCTGCTTGGAGCTCTGCTCGATCTCAAGAATATATAATTGGTGCAGATGACCATATTTTTATTTAGATTCTGAGCCGATTAATTTATACTAGTAATAATTAAGGCGGAGATAATGGAAAAGAAAAGAATAACGGGCTGTTTAGTTATGATTCTGGTCAGCCTGGCTTTTCTGGCCTTTAACCTTGAGGCTCAGAACCAGACTTTAAGAGTCCGGGTAGTTTCAGAACAGGCCAATATCCGGGTCAAGCCAGATATTAGCAGTGAGATGTTGTTTCAAGTTCCAGAGGGCACTGAATTTCAGGCTGAAAAAAAAGAAGGCGAATGGTTTTTGGTCCTGTTTGAAAAAGCTGATGGGAGCAGAGGCCAGGGCTATATCCATGAAAGCCTGGTGGAAGTGATCACCCCGGCAGGCAGAGAGCAGGCTATCCCGGTGAAGAAAGAAAAACCAGCTGCAGTCCGACCCGTTGAGCCAGCCAGAGAAGTAAAAAAGCCTGAAGCCAGACCTGATACGGGCCGGAAAACGGCTTCGGGCGGAATAACACCCGCTTCAGTTTTGAAAAAAATTTCACTATCTGTCCACGGTTTGCTGACCTATCTTTCACCCTCTGATTTAAACCAGGCAGCAGAAGGCGTGACCAATTATTATTATCAAACTTTCGGTTATGAGCGGCAGGCTGATCTGACCGGACTTCATTTTGGTCCGGGTTATGGGCTCGATATTTTTTACGAATTTTATCCCGGATTACACGTCGGTCTGGGATTTGATTATTTCCAGCCATCTAAAAATAACAGGTCGAATTTTACGACCAACGGGACAAATTATTCGGTCTGGACAAAAGTTGGAGTGAAAGATTTACCTTTAAGAATTTCTTTAATGTTTCAACCGGTGGAGCGTTTTTATCTGAAAACAGGAATCGAGTACCATCTGGCCAAAGCTAATTATCTCTATTCGGTTTACGAGTCAGCCGGGACCCCGGAGGAGAGCTGGATGAGCTGGACAGGACAGACTTCCGGGCATTCTTTTGGCTGGTTAGTGGCGGGCGGGCTGGAGCATCCAATCACTTCCTGGTTTGGCTTCTTT
>JAKPXU010000052.1 GCA_029571905.1 Acidobacteriota bacterium
GGTTCTTCCCTGGCTGGTTAAATCCCTGGGCGAAGCCAATGTGGTTGAGGTCAAACCTCAACTGGTAGCTGAAGATTTCGCTTTTTATGCGGAAAGAATTCCCGCTTTCTATTTTTTCCTGGGGGTTAAAAGCCCTGGCCAGATGAAAGCTGCTCCTCTTCATAGCCCCAATTTCAATCCTGATGAAAAAGCTATCCCGGTAGGCATCAAAGCTATGTGTCATCTGGTTCTTAATGCTCTGGAGCAGCAGGCCTCTTTAAAAACATCAAGCGAGGCAGATTCCATTAATTAGTGGATAGTCAGCCGTCTATTTAATTGATGGCCTATCCACTTCTTCTGCCAGCTATTAGTTTTATCGCTGGCCTTGTTCTGGCCGGAGTTCTTGAGCTCCATTTCTATGTCAGCCTGCTGTCGCTCCTGTTAACCTTCTGGCTGACTACCTGGCTGGTCTATTTTCTTAAAAAAGATTGGCTTGCCTTTGCCTTTCTTATTTTAACTTTTTTCCTTTCAGGCCTGGTCCTTGAGGCTTTTAGCAGTAAAGTTTACGATGATCATTCTCTTCAAGATTTCCCGACAGGAACCTACCTCAACTTCCAGGGAAAGGTTCTAAGATCGCCAGAAAGAGGAGCAGATCGTGACCGTCTTCTAATTGCTGCCAGCCAGGTGGAGATAGGAGGTGGCGTAAAGAAAATCAAGGCTAGATTACAGCTGACCATTCCTCATTCGACCACCAGCGACCAACCTCTGGAACTACAAGCCGGCGATGAGCTTGAATTTTCTGCCAGCCTCAATGAGTTAAGTTCTTTTAGTAATTTTTTCCCTGATTTTATGCCTCGCTATCTTCAAAGCCAGAAGATCCAGGCGCGAGCTTATACTAAAAGCCCGTTGCTTTTAAAAAAGCTCAACGCCCACAATTACACTTTCTCAGGCTTTTTCTCTGGCTTAAGGCGAAGACTCCAGAAGGAAATCGAAGCCGATTATCCTGGTGAGAAAAAATTTGGACTGAGTCGAGAAGGAGCAATCCTGGAGGCACTGCTTCTGGGTGAGGATGGCCGCCTCGACCAGAAAACCGATCTCCAGTTCCAGAAAACCGGGCTCTATCATCTTCTGGCCATTTCTGGAGCTCATGTTGGAGTCGTCTCTGGTTTCCTGTTTTTCTTTCTTAAATTCTTATTCAGATCAAAGAAACTAATTTACACTATCCTTCTGGTCTCACTGGTTTTTTATGGCTGCCTGGTCGAAGGACAACCGTCAGTCTTCCGGGCAGTCATCATGGCTTCACTCTTTTTTATTGGCAAAATCATTTTTGCCAGGGTTAATCTTTTGAACACCATTTCACTTTCTGCCCTGATTCTCCTCTATCTTAATCCCTTCAGTCTAAACGAGGCCGGTTTTCAATTGACCTTTCTGGCCACTTTGGGACTGATCCTCTTTTATCAACCGGTTTATCGTTTTTTACCACCTCTTCCTCTCAAGCTAGCCGAACTGGCGGCCATGTCAGCCGCAGCAGTGGTTGCTACCATGCCTGTTATTGTCAGCAGCTTCAACCGGGTAACTTTTGCTTCTGCTCTCCTGACCATTCCAGCCACCCCTCTGGTTGGCTTTCTGATGGCTGCCGGCTACCTTTATTTATTAATCGGCTTAATTTCACCCCCTCTCAGCCATTTAATATCTGTCTTTATGAAGCTTCCCATCAGGATTTTTATCTGGCTGACCGGCTGTCTTGAACCGCTGTCTTCTCTCTCTTACCGGCTTCCTTCGCCGCCACTCGTAGTTATCATTGGGTTCTATCTTTTCCTTTTGCTATTGCTATTAAAACCAGGATTTAAAGGACAGAAAACAGCCACCTGGCTGATTTTCTTCCTTTTCTTCACCATCCTTATTACTTATCCTTTTAAAGCCGGGACCAACAGTCTGACCGTGACCGTCATGGATGTTGGTCAGGGTGAATCACAGGTCATAGAGTTCCCTGGCAGCCGGGTAATGGTTATTGACGCTGGTGGATTTCCGACCAGTACTTTTGACCCCGGCGAGAATATTGTTTCGCCTTTTCTCTGGTGGCGAGGTTATAAAAAAGTCGATTATTTAGTTTCCAGCCACCTTCATCCAGACCATGCTACCGGTCTGGCCGCCGTTGCCCGAAATTTCAAAATAGAAGAATATCTCTTTACCGAAAATTAT
>JAKPXU010000054.1 GCA_029571905.1 Acidobacteriota bacterium
TTCTTCTATCTCAAGCTGAGTCAGCTGGCCTACCCAGTCAATGATCTTCTCCAGCTGGGCTGGCAACTGTTTTTCTTCTTCCTCTGTAAGGTTTAGATTGGCCAGCTTGCTTAAATAATTCACATCAAATTTCATGCCTAACATTATAGGCAATCGGCCGGTCATTAACAAGGAAAGTTTCTCTTTTTAAATTTTTTTGATTATGGTATATATAATTCTATTTTTTTGACAGGGGAAGCCGATGGACTCAGTAAAAAAAATTATCTCCAGATATGAAAAAGATAGGACGAGGCTTATTGATATCCTGAAAGATATTCAGGCCGAAGAGGGCCAGATCTCCGAACAGGCAATTAAAGCCGTCGCCACTTCTCTTAAAATCTCCAGGGCTGAGGTTGAAGGGGTTATCTCTTTTTATCATTTCCTATCTGACCGTCCCCTGGGGAAGTATGTGATCTATCTCAATAATTCGATTACTTCTGAAATGGCAGGCAGGGAAAAGGTAGCGCGCGCTCTGGAGAAAGAGGCCAACTGCTGTTTTGGAGAGACTTCCCCCGACAATTTGATCACTCTTCTTGAGACTTCCTGTATCGGCATGAATGACCAGGAACCGGCGGCCATCATCAATGGTGTGATTTTTACTTCGTTAACTGAAGAAAAGGTTAAAAAAATAATCGCCATGATGAAAGAGAAGCGGGATGTGCAGTCCATGGTTGAGGAATATGGCGACGGTGCCAACCAGCATGAGCTGGTCAGGGCCATGGTAAAAAATAATATCAGGAAAAAAGGACCGGTTATCTTCGGAGATTATCAAGCTGGCGAAGCAGTGGCTAAAGCTTTACAGATGACACCAGAAGCTGTTATTGATGAAGTTAAAAAGGCCAATCTCATGGGCAGAGGTGGAGCAGGTTTCCCCACGGGATTGAAATGGGAACTCTGCCGCAAGGAAAAAAATCCAAACCACTATGTTGTCTGCAATGCGGATGAGGGTGAGCCTGGCACTTTTAAGGACAGGGTTCTTCTGACCGAAAGGCCGGAAATGGTTTTTGAAGGTATGGTCATTGCCGCTTATGCCGTGGGAGCAAGACTGGGACTTCTTTATCTCCGGCACGAATATAGCTACCTCCGAAAATACCTTGACTACATTCTGGACAGGATGCGCCAGCAGGGTTTTCTGGGCAAAAATATTGCCGGTAAGAATTTTGATTTTGACATTGAGATAAAATCAGGGGCTGGAGCTTATGTCTGCGGTGAGGAATCCGCTCTGATCGAATCAGCCGAAGGCAAGCGCGGGGAACCCCGAGACCGGCCTCCTTTCCCGGTGCAGAACGGCTATCTGGGCTGCCCGACCACTGTGAACAATGTTGAGACTCTGGCCACTGCTACTCAAATTCTTAATTATGGCTCAGCCTGGTTTAGGTCCATGGGTACGCAGGTTTCAGCCGGAACCAAACTGCTGAGTATCTCTGGCGATTGTGACTGCCCGGGCATTTATGAGGTTGAGTGGGGATTGGCTTTAAAGGAGCTGCTTGACCTGGTTGGAGCTAAGAACACTCTGGCTGTTCAGGTTGGCGGAGCCTCTGGCCAGTGTCTGGCAGAAAGTGGCTTTAACCGCAAACTATGCTATTCTGATCTGGCTACCGGCGGTTCAATTATCATCTTCAATAGAAGCCGGGATATTTTTTCCATTGTCCGTAATTTTCTTGACTTTTTTATTGAAGAAAGCTGCGGGTGGTGCGCCCCCTGCCGGGCCGGCAATGTTCTTCTCAAGAAAAAATTTGAAAAGATTGTTTCCGGTCTTGGTACAGCTCAGGATCTGGCTGAGATTGAGTCCTGGGGAAAATTAATTAAATCAACCAGCCGCTGCGGTCTTGGTCAGACCAGTCCTAATCCGGTTTTGACCACTCTGAGCAGTTTCCGCCAACTCTATGAGGAAAAGATCAAGAAAGAAACCGACTTTATCTCTGAGTTTGATTTAAGGCAGGCAGTCCGGGAAGCCTGTGAGATTACCGGGAGAAAATTCCAGGAGGAAAGACACGATGCCTGAGAAACTAAAATTCACTGTAGACGGCCGGCAATGTCTGGGCGATCAAGGAATGACCATTTTCGAGGCGGCTAAAGCCAACAGGATTTATATTCCTGTTCTCTGCCACTATGAAGGACTTAAGCCTGTCGGCAGCTGTCGGATT
>JAKPXU010000077.1 GCA_029571905.1 Acidobacteriota bacterium
CGTTGTCTGGCTGCCGGCACTTTCTCCGGTCAATATAACTACCATATTTATTAATTAATGAGCCAGTTTTTCGGTCTCTTAACAAGCCCCGGCACCAGAAGGAAGTTCCGTTGCCCTCGGCACTACAAGCCAGAGGCGGAAATATTTTTATAAAGCGGCACATCCGCCGGGCCACGCCCAGACCCAGGTTATCTTCAGCCACTTGGTGAGAAACCTGCTCTACCTTTTTCTCCGGCTCGGTAATTATCAGCTGGCTATTAATTTTCTTCGCTTTTTCGACTGCTTCTCGGCAGACCTTAAAAACTTTTTCCCCAACTTTATTTTCCATCAGGTTGCTCCTCATTGTCTTCTGCCCTCATCCAGGCAGATACCACGGGTGGCGGTAAGAACGGCTCAGTAGCCTTTCGGCTTCCGGATCACCGATAATTTTTTCCTTGGCCGGATCCCATTTTATTTTCCGCCCAACTGTCATCGAAATAACACTCAGGTGACCGACGCTGGCCGAGCGGTGAGCAACTTCAGCCGGGGTAATTGTTTCTTTCCGGCTCCGGATGCAATCGAGGAAATTCTGATAATGGTCGCGACTTTTATAAAGCTTGATTTCTTCGGGGCCAATGATTTCAGTCTGAAGCGAAGCCGGTTCAGCTTTAAACTGGCCACGGTCAACCCAGATCCAGCCCTTTTCTCCGATCCATTTGGTTCCACTCAAGATCTGAGGATAGCCGCCAGCCACAATCATCGGGGTGCCATCGGCATACTTCGCCTCGACCCAGTAGCGGGTAGGACTGTTATAAACACCACCTGATGGATACTCACCCCGAGCTTCTATTTCAACCGGTCCTGTTCGGTCCCAGCCCATCCCCCAGTGAGCGATGTCCAGATGATGACCGACCCAGTCCATCAGCTGCCCTCCGCCAAAATCCATGTTCCAGCGCCAGTTCATGTGAACCCGCGAACGGCAGTAAGGCCAGTGCGGAGCCGGACCAAGCCACAGCTCATAATCGAGTTCGGGCGGAGGCGGTTCGATTCGGTCCTGGCCAAAAGTTCCGGCAAAATCATAATGGCCCTCAGGCAGGCCGACTTCAATTCTGGTAACCTTTCCCAGGCGGCCATTCCGGACAAGTTCCGCTGCCCGGTGGAAATTTTCAACCGAGCGCTGCCAGCTGCCTGTCTGCCAGATGCGGCCGTATCTTTCGACAGCCTTGCACAGTGCCCGGCCTTCAGCCAGATCATGAGTCAGAGGTTTTTCACCGTAGATATCATAGCCGGCCCGGGCAGCCTCAATGGCCAGGAGGGCATGCCAGTGATCGGGTACCGCTATGGAGACAGCATCCAGGTCTTTTCTCAGAAAAAGCTGCCTGAAATCGGTGTAGGTCCGGCAGTCTTTGTGACCATATTTCCGGTCAACAATGTCTTTGGCCTGAGCTAAGTGATTTTTATCCACATCACAAACAGCCACCCATTGCACTTCATCTTTGTTGAGGAAAGCCTCCATGTTGGGCAGACCCATCATGCCAAAACCGATACCGGCCATGACAATCCGGTTGGAAGGAGCCGGCCTTTTTTTATCCAGGCCAAGGGCTGAAGCCCGGACAATAGCTGGAAAACCGAGGCCAACAGCCGCCGACATCGAAGCTGTTTTTAAAAACTGACGTCTGGAAATCTTACCTTTCCGACTGCTCATTTTCCTTCCTTTCACTTTTTGCCGGATAAAACTTTTAATTTTTCTTCATTTTTACTTCAAACCAGAAATTAAATCAAAGAAAAAGGCTGCTTCGCTTCACTGCAGAAAAAATAAAATAAGAGGCGATTGAGAAAATTAATTGGCCGTTTTATTGGAGGTGCCGGCCAAACCCTGCAGGCGATTTATCCTCTCGCTCACACTTTGATAGGTTGGATTCCAGGATTGAATATCCCGATAGATTGACAACGCTTTGTCATATTCCTTACTCTGCTCATAAATCATGCCAAGATCAAAC
>JAKPXU010000081.1 GCA_029571905.1 Acidobacteriota bacterium
AAATTTCACTGGTTATTGCTGGTTTGGACTGGGCTCCGATGAATAGCAGCTTTAAACTTCAGCCCAATATCTGGGTTTATGACTATCAAGACCCTCTTAAGAAAAATGATGTGATTTTTAATCTGACTTTTATGATGGCTTTTTAATCATGATTCAAAAAGGAGAAAAACATGAAAGGACAAGCTAAAACTAAAAAACACCAAAAACCGGTGGCCTGGCTTTTGACTGCCGGTTTTAGCCTGATTCTTCTGGCTGTCTTTCTGGTTTCAGCAGCCTCCGCCCAGAGGAAAATGGTCCAGATTAAGGGCTCTGATACCATGGTCAACCTGGTTCAGATTATGGCTGAAGAATACATGGCCAAAAATCCTGGCACCGCTCTGGCGGTGGTTGGTGGCGGCTCCGGGACCGGCATTACCGCTATTATCAACGGCACCTGTGATCTGGCTAACCATTCCCGTGAATGGAAAAAATCAGAATTAGATCTGGCCTATGAAAAAGGGGTTAGACCCAGAATTTTTGCCATCGCCGTTGATGCTCTAAGTATTGTGGTCAATGAGAAAAATTCTATTGACAGCTTAACTATGGCTCAGGTTGGTTCCATTTTCCGGGGTGAAATAAAAAACTGGAAAGTTCTGGGCGGGCCTGACCAGAAAATTTCACTCTACGGCCGGCAATCCAACTCCGGCACTTATTCTTTCCTGCAGGAACATGTGTTGAACAACAAGAACTATTCCCCTGAAGTAAAAGAAATGAATGGCAACGCCCAGATTATAGAGGCGGTTACACAAGATGCGGCTGGCATCGGTTACGTGGGAGTTGGCTATGTTTATAATGATCAGGGTCAGTTAAGAAAGGGGATAAAAGTTTTGAAAATCAAAAAAGATGAAAATTCCCCTGAATATTCACCACTTGATAAAGATGCAGTCTATTCAGCTAAATATGCTGTTTCCCGGCCGCTCTATCAATCCACTAACGGGAAACCTTCTGCTGCAGTCAGTCAGTTTCTCAACTTTGAACTCAGCCCGGAAGGACAGGCCATCGTCGAAAGAGAAGGATTCTTCCGAATCGGAAAAGATCTAATGGAACAGAACGAGAAGAATTTAAGATAACCTCAGAATAATCAAAGCAGCAAGAAAATGAGAACAGTCAAGAAGAAGGGCCTCCTCGGAGACCTAAGAGAAAGCCTCATTCACCGGCTTTTTCAGGTGAGCGGGATGCTGGCCATTCTCATCCTGGCCGGTATTCTGGCCCTCCTTCTTTACACCTCTATTCCGGCTTTTAAAGAGATC
>JAKPXU010000103.1 GCA_029571905.1 Acidobacteriota bacterium
TGCTGTAAAATCACCTCAAAAGGTGATGGTCAGAAAAAAATAAAAAGTTATAAATAGAGGCTGTAAGGGCGAAAAATGGACAACCGGAGTGTTTGGCTGGTTGGACTGGTCAGCGGACTTGTCTTTTTATTGGCAAGCAGCCAGGCTTCTACCCGCCAGGAAGAACTAAAAGCCAAGTACGATCCTATTATCCAGAAAAAAGCTGCTAAGTATGGCTTGCCAGCTGAATTAATACATGCCGTGATCAAGGCTGAGTCTAATTATGACCAGTTTGCGGTTTCAGACAAGGGGGCGCTGGGTTTAATGCAGTTGATGCCAGAAACAGCTATAAAGTACGGCGTGATGAATGTTTTTGATCCTGAACAGAATATTGAAGGTGGAGTCAAGTACCTGAAGGATCTGGTAAAACTATACAACGGCAATAGAAATCTGGTACTGGCCGCCTACAATGCTGGGCAGCGGGCAGTTGAAAAGCATAATGGAGTCCCTCCCTATCCAGAAACAAAAAATTATCTAAAAAGGGTTGAATATAAGAGCCCTTATATAAAAACCAAGACAATTATCTATCGCTATTATGATGAAAATGGTCAAATGTGTTTGACCAACAATCCCTACTATCTTCCACCAAAAAAAGCTAATTGAAGAGCTTCAACCCGGGCTATATTTTTTATTTCAGGAAAGCTTTCACCTGAAGAGAAGAAGGGGCGATCTCAAAAGTAGCTGGCAGGTGTCCAACCTGCTCGCCGTCTATTTCGATTAAGACTGGTTCCGGACTCAGTGGAAAAACCTCTATTTTTTGCCCTCGCTGCCAGCTAACCTGACGGTAATTTAAATGGCTGCCGTTGGCCAGCCGCCAACCCTGAAGGCAAAATTCGAGTAAAGACAGGCTTTTAACCAGAATAAGATCAAACAGACCATCATTTAACCTGGCTTCAGGCGCTATCTTAAGCCCCTTCCCGAATATTCGGCCGTTAGCTACCGCTCCGATGGAATAAAGGTCAGAAGCAACGTTCTGGTTATCTATTTCGAGCCTGACCTGATGACCTTTAAATGTCCGCAGAGCCTTAAGCAAACAAAGAAGGTAACTGGAGGTTTTTCTTTCCAGCCGGCGCCTGTTGACCTCCCGAACGACTTCTCCTCCCAGGCCAAAATCGGCAATGTTCAGAAAATAACGACTGACCGCCCGGCCATCTTTTTCCTGGTAGGTCATTCGGCCAATGTCTATAGTTTGCTTGGGCGCCTCTGAAATGAACTTGACAGCATTTTTCAGATTTCTAGGGATATTCAGGCTTCTGGTAAAATCACAACCGGTGCCAGAAGGAACCAGCCCCAGAGTAGCCTCTGGATTGATTATCTTCTGCTGTTCGAAAAAGCCGTTGGCTATCTCATTAGCGGTGCCATCGCCGCCGACTCCCACCAGAAGTTCTGCTCCGTCCTTGATGGCTTCTCTGGCTAAATCGGTGGCCTGACAGGGCCGCTCGGTAAGATCGTATTTAAAGTCCTTTAAAAAGTATCTAAGTGTGGCTTTAATCTCTGCCCAGCGGTGTCCGGTTAGGCCGCGATTAGAAGCTGGATTGACTATCACCCGGGTTTTGAGGAAATTGTGTTTCA
>JAKPXU010000121.1 GCA_029571905.1 Acidobacteriota bacterium
AAGGGAGAATAAGGGCCGGTGAACTGATAGAGACGGTTACGCCGGGAAGAGGTTGTTTTTCCTGATCATAAACAGTACCATTTAAGTTACCCGTCTGGGTGATCTGGGCAACTGCCGGAAAAGCAAAGATGATGAGCATAAATAATAAACTTAACGCCTTCTTACCCATTTGATCCTCCTCATAAAATTTTGTTTCTTTGCCTATGCCCCAAAAATTAATTGCTGTCCTGAAATGTTTTTGTCATGGCTAGCCCACTTTTCTCACCTCCTTTCCTTAAATCTAATTTTTTTTAGATTTTACCCCTCAAGTTCTAATCCATATTTAAGAAGTGCATAATTCATGCCAGAATCAACCTGATATTAAGTCATTGATTATCAATAAGATAAGACAAATATGGCAAATTAAAGTTTAAATAATTCGTCCAAAAAATTGAATAAAATCCAAAGGTTTGAATCAGGCCAAAATAAAAATATAAATTTACTTCATTAGTGACTTTTTTTAATCGGTCAGTGAGATTCTTGCGCCTTTGGAAAGAAAGGCAGGCGGGTTTGACACTTGAAGATTATTTGATTAATCTGTTAATAAAAATAACAGAGGGAAAAGAAAATGAGAAAAGGGGCAGGAAATCTGGCCCAGTCCCTTAGAGGCTATCTATTCGCTGGCTACTTTAGTGGATTGGTATCATTTCTTTTTTTGGCTTTCTTTTTGGTTTCAGTGGTAGTGGAGGTTGGGGCGGCTGAAACCCGGCCATCTATTACCTCGGAAAGACCGGCTGAGACCTCTGACGCCTTCTTTTTCCTTTTCGCCGACAAGCAGCCTGTTCCGGACAAGCAGCCTCGATTTCACCAGGTTTTGCGCGTGGTAGATGGGGATACGCTTGAAATTGAATCAATTGGAGAAGTCAGGCTAATCGGCGTTGATACTCCCGAACTTTATCACCCTCTCAAACCGGTTCAATTTTTTGCCAGAGAAGCTTCTGATTTGGTGATAGAGCTGGTGGCCGGCCGGCCAGTCAGACTTGAATACGACCGGGAAAAGAAAGACAAATATGGGCGGACTCTGGCTTATGTTTATCTTCCAGACGGTCGCTGTTTAAATGAAGAGATTATTCGCCGCGGCTATGGGTTTGCCTACACCAGGTTTCCCTTTAAATATTTAATGAAATACCGCCAGCTAGAAGCCCAGGCCAGAGCTGAAGGGCTTGGTTTATGGGCTAATCAGGGGCTGGATGAGTTCCGGTGGATTATAAGCCAGGGAAGTGTTCCCTACGAAATATTTGAAATGGCCAATAACTGGTGGGGAATTAGATTCAAACAATATGTTAAAATCAGATTGAAATCAGAAGAATTATCGAAGGAAATAAATAATCTGAGGCAATGGACCAATGAATTTTCTGACAGCGATTTGAAGAAGACCCTTTTGAGTCATGGCTGGCTGGAGATTAAAGAATGAAGAGAATAAGGCCCATTATTTTTGCTACTGCCCTGCTTTTGGCTGGTCTGGCCGCCATCCAGCTCTTCCCTCAAGAAAAGTCTAAAAAAGAAATTTCCTGGGAAGAGGCAGCCAATTATTATGGTCAGACAGTCTGGGTGAGGGGGCGGGTGGTGGCAGCTAACAACACCGGTAAGGTTTGCTTTCTGAACTTTCACCGCAACTGGAAAAGATATTTTACGGTGGTTATTTTTGCCAGCTCTTTTTCCCGTTTCCCCGAACCACCGGAAAAACTCTACTTAAATAAAGAAATCAGGGTTTATGGCCGCATCAAAGAATATCAGGGCAAGCCAGAGATAATTGTCGAGTCACCTGACCAGATAGAGATTATCAAATAGGGCAGACCGCCTTTTTGTTTTTCCTGAGATACTGCTGATGATACTCTTCGGCTCGGTAAAAATGGATGAAGGGCACAATCTCGGTCACTATTCGGCCGCGATGACGTCCGCTGGCCTGGAGCTCGTCCTTGACTTTCTCGGCTATTTGCCGCTGCTCTTCATTATGATAGAAAATGACTGAACGGTAATTGGTGCCAACATCGGGCCCCTGACGGTTAAGCTGGGTCGGGTCATGAAGGGCAAAAAACTGACGGACAAGCTGTTCATAGCTGACCACCTGCGGGTCGAAGACCACCTGAACAGCTTCAGCATGGCCTGTTTTCCCCGAGCAAACCTGTTCATAAGTGGGATTGACCGTTTTCCCGCCGCTATAGCCAACAACGGTTGAAATAACACCTTCTATCTGACTGAATTTCTCTTCGACACCCCAGAAGCAACCGGCGGCAAAAGTAGCAACTTGTGGGACTTCTTTGAGTGCTTCCTCCTTCGGCTTAAAGTTGAGAGCTGCCGAGTTGATGCAGTAATGCTTGTGACCTGGGGCCGGCCCATCATCAAAGACATGTCCCAGGTGAGCTCCACAGGTGGCACAGGTCACTTCAATCTGATGAAAACCAAAATAAAAATCATCTTTATACTCGAGGTTAGCCTCGGCCAGGGCTTCCTTGAAACTCGGCCAACCGTTCCCATGATCATATTTGTCTTCTGATTTAAAAAGAGGAGCACCGCAGGCAGCACAAAAATAAACGCCTTCTTCCCAGAAATTATTGTATTTTCCACTAAAAGGAGGCTCGGTAGAGCACTTAAACATGACATTAAATTGTTCCGGAGTAAGCTCTTTTTCCCATTCGGCTTTGGTTTTATTGATTTTTTTCACCGGTTTTTCTCCTTCAGCCTGGTTAAGGGCAGCGGCTTCTCCCTGATAAGCCAGAGCATTTAAGCCTTTCCAGCCAGCCCAGGCCACCAGAAAACTCAGTCCAAGGATCACGACTTTTTGATAAAATTTGGTCATCGGCGACTCCAGCCTAAAAAGTCCTACTAAATTAGTATACATTAATTCCAGGTCAGAGGTAATAGACAGGCGCTAAATAATTAGTTCACGTATTATAAATTGTAGATGCCTATAAAATTAGAGGATCTCATGGGATGAGAGGTAAGGAGGTCTTATTCATACGACAGGCAGACTCCGACTGCCCCCAGGCCATTGTGGACTCCGACAACCGGCGAAGCCTCTTCGATAAAACTTACCTGGCGGCCGGTGATGAGTTCAATTTCCCGGGCATAGGCTTCTGCCCTTGGGCGGTTACCGGCATGGACAATTGAAAAAGAATGGACAGGATGGACTGCCTGTCTTTTCCTTATCATTTGAAGAATCTTTTTGAAGTTCTGCCGCCGGCTGAAGGATTGTCTGCAGGGAACAGCCTGGCCGAGTTTATTAATAGTGATAATTGGCTTAATGTTAAGCAATTTGGCCAGTAAACCCTTCATCGGACTGACCCGTCCACCTTTGACCAGATATTTAAGGGTTTTAATGTCAACCAGAATTTCAGTTTTGGCGGCCAGCTCTTCGGCCCGGCGAGCCAGTTCATCCACATCCTGAGTATCTGACCAGTTTTCGAGCAGGCGCTCAACAATGAGGCCGGAAGAGCCTGAAATGTGGCGGCTGTCAACTATTCTTATCTTTTTCTC
>JAKPXU010000136.1 GCA_029571905.1 Acidobacteriota bacterium
GTGGAAGTGGTGGAACAATATCTTTAAAAGAGAAATCTATTTTTTCAGTAAGCTCCTGGTGGCGGCGGAAAATTGGTTTGACCCGGTCGCCATATTTTTTTAAAGCAATTTTTTCCTGCTCCGGGCCAAAATTTCTGAGAAGTGGCGAAAGCCTTTTAAGTTCAGGCGGGTAAGGATTTTTTTTCTCTATCGCCCGAAGGAGAACCAGGCGCTGAGGACTGGTCAGAAATTTTAGCGACTCAGTCCAGAGAAGAGGAAACCCTGACTTCGCCGAGAGCCACTCGCCGCCGGGCAGGTTTTCCAGGCCGCAGCCAAGATAAAAATCATTCGATACCCGCTCCCCAATCTGGCGAATAAAATTCACCCACTCTTCGAGCTCCAATTCGGACACAGGCAGTTTTTCCGGCAGGATAAAAATAGTAGCCAGTCCAGCTGGTTCCAGAAACTCCCGGCGGTTAAAAATCTCAAGCAACCGGTAGTAGCCTTTTTTCTCTCTGATGAGAAAAACATAGCGGCTGCCTTTAGCTGGAAAATCCAGTTCGAGTTCGCAGCCAAAGACAGGCTTAAAGCCGCGCCCCTCGCTCAGAGCCTGCCACTTACCCCAGCCATAAAAAGCAGCCACATCGGTCAGGGCGACTGCCGGGAGACGATTTCTCTCCGCAAATTGCACCAGTTCTTCTAAGGTCAGGCTGCCTTCTCCCCGGCTAAAGGCTGAATGAACTCTTAAAGGGATAAACATTTTCTGGTTCACCTGGTAAGAGAAGCAGTTTTCAGGATAAAGCCGCGGCCTTTATCTTCCTCATAAACTTCACCCAGCATTTTTTCCCGGCCAGTTAGAACCGCAGTAAAGCCGTATCTGCTGCGCACCCGGTCAAGAGCCTGAGAGAGGCGCTCATCTTTTTCCTGGTAAAACTCAAATAGAGAAAGATGACGCTCCTCGACCAGCCGGCTGCCTTTAACCCCGACCAGACGGAGAGCCAGGCGCGATTTATTCCATAAGTCGAGAAATAATTCCTCCGCCACCCGGTAAATCCGGTTCATCTCCTGGA
>JAKPXU010000137.1 GCA_029571905.1 Acidobacteriota bacterium
ACTGAACTCCGCACCAGCTAATCGGCTATAATTTAATTATGAAATTGCCCTATAAAACGATTTCTGATTCACTTAACCGTTCTCGCTTTTCAATCATCCTGGCTAATCCCCAGAATCAGGAAAATATCGGGCTGGTAGCCAGAGCCATGAAAAATACCGGTTTTTCTGAGTTAAGGCTGGTCGGCCTCCAGGAATTCGAGCAGGAAGCCTATCGCCCGGCCGTCCACGCCAGGGATATTTTAAAAAAGGCAATTTTCTGCCAAAGTCTACCTGAAGCTGTAGCTGATCTTAACCTGGTGCTGGCTTCAACTGCCAGGCAGAGAAAGGCGTTTCAGGTAATAACCATTGACCAGGCAGTCGAGAAAATCAGGCTTTTCCCCAGCCACATCAAGGTCGGTCTGGTTTTCGGCAATGAGCGGACCGGATTAAGCGACATTGAACTCAGGCAAGCCAATTTTGTCTATTTCATTCCTCAGTCCAGCCGGCAGCCTTCCTACAACCTGGCCGCCGCCGTTTTGATTACACTTTATACACTTTTCCGTCAGTCAGCCCCAGAGTTGGTAGCTGAATTACCTCCTCCACTCCCTCATAAAGAGCAGGCAGGCTGTCTCCAGATCATCTCAGCCAAGCTGGAAAAAAATGGCTTTATCCACGACACCAACCGCCAGCATGTTACCAATTTGCTCTATGACCTGTTTGGCCGTCTGACTCTTTCCGAACGAGACCAACGGTTTCTCGCCGCTATCTTTAATAAAGGCCTCAACAGTAAGTAGACCTGGCCCTGACCGCAGATAAGAAGTCAACGAATTTTTTACACCTGGCCTGATCTGATGTATTTTATAAGTAGAGGTTATCATGGACAAAGAAAAAAGATTTGTACTGGGTTTGGTCATCATTGCTGTTATCGATTTATTCGCCGGCTTGATGACCATTTCCTTCTGGATCGGGCATCTGGTCGGCAATCGCTTTCCGAAAACTTTGCCTGTGCCTGATAATCTTTATAATGCTTTTGCCTTACCCGATCTCGTTCTAGCTGCTTTTCTGTTAATTGCTTCTGTCGGCCTTCTTCGCTTCAAAAAAACAGGCTATGTCTTTGCTCTGATGGCCAGCGGCATGTGGCTATTTGATTCGCTGCTGGCTAGTGGCCTGACCGGTTTCTTTAAATTTGGGCTGGTTCTGCCCAGTTTGTTATTCTGTCTCTGGTCAATTTACTATCTGTGGAAGAAGCGGGAAATTTTTCAGCTTTTTGCCTGATGCTCAGAGCTAAACTGTTTGTTGAGCTTGATCAGGCCCTAAAAAAATATTTGCCTTTCCCCGCCAGGATAAAGATAATTTAGGCTATTGCCTGAGGATTTAAGTCAGGTGTCAGTAGTTTCTGTGCCACCCTGGCCAAACCACCTGATGACTGGAAAATGAATAATGGCCGATAGACAGGAAAATCAGACAATCAAAGCCAGCCTTAACACTTTTGATGTCACCATGATCGTGGTCAGTCTGGTCATCGGAATTGGTATTTTCCGGACGCCAGCTATGGTGGCAGCTGCCACCAGAACACCTGTTCTTTTTTTCACCGCCTGGCTGGCTGGAGGCCTCATCACTCTGCTGGGGGCCTTGACTTTCGCTGAAATTGGCTCCCGTTTCCCCCAACCCGGTTCTTATTATCAGGTGGTAGCCAGGAGTTATGGCTCGCTGCTGGCCTTTCTGCTTAACTGGGCTAATGTTTTTATCATCAATACGGCCAGCGGGGCTGGTGTCGCCTTGATCGGAGCTGAATACATTGCACCCATCTTTCTTCCAGCTGGAGCCAGAACATCTCAGAATATTATGCTGATTGCCGCCGGCATGATAATTTTGCTGGTGCTATTAAACTATATTGGCATAAAGTCAGGAGCCTGGACTCAAAATGTTTTGAGCCTGTCCAAGATTGCCCTGATCGTCATTCTGGCTGCTGCCGGCCTTCTCAGCCGGGCCAGCACGCCGGCCATCAGGGCAGCCGCTCTGCCCCTTCCAGCCCACTGGTGGTCAGCCCTGGGTCTGGGCTTTATTTCTGTCTTTTTTAGCTATGGCGGCTATCAACAGACCATTAACCTGGGGGCTGACCTGAAAAATCCGGCTAAAAATCTCCCCCGGTCGGTGCTGACAGGAATGATCCTGGTTATCAGTTGTTATCTGCTTCTAAATGCGGCTTACTGGAGAACCCTCGGGATTCCCGGAATGTCTTCAGCCAAACTGGTGGCGGCCGAGACGGCTGGGGTCGTCTTTGGCCGGCTGGGAGCCAATCTGGTCTCGGTAGCTATTTTTCTTTCAGCTCTGGGCTTTTTGAATGCTATTCTGATCCAGCTTCCCCGCACCTATTTAGCTATGGCTGAAGACCGGACCCTGCCAGCTATCTTCAAAAAGTTCAACCCCAGGACTCAGGTTCAGGAATTCGGGTTAATTTTTCTTGGCGTCTTTATTCTGTTAAGTCTCATTTTTCTTCGCACCTTTGAAAATATCGTCAATTATGTCATGTTCCTGGACAGCCTGGGCATTGCCGTCGTAGCTTCGACTATCTTTGTCCTGAGAATCAAGGCCAGAAAAAGCAGCCAGGACTACCAGGGTTTTAAACTGCCTTTTTATCCGGCCCTGCCCGCTGTCTTTATCTTTTTTCTTTTGACCATCACCATCAGTGTACTGATCAGCCAGCCGCAGTCGGCTCTTCTCGGTACGGCCTTCGTCTGTCTTGGATTTCCACTTTATTTTGTTATGCGCCGGCTGGCTAAAAAGAACAAACCTGAAGAAAAATAAGCAACAGAAGAAAATAAATCTGGTAATTCCTGTTTAAATATTATCGGTGACTATAAAGCAATGCTCAGGCTCAGTCCGAAATATGGGTCGAAATATTTCTGGCCTTTGAACTCCTTCGTCCTGATGACGGCATATAAACTTATGGCTGCCTGCTGGCTTTCGTAAGCCAGACCAGAAATCAACTGACCATAGAAATGACGAAGTGACTGACCATGGCTGGAGACAAAAGTATTTCCTTCAATTAAGAGATTTCTGGCCAGAGCTCGGCCAGTTAATCGGCAAAAGCCGTAGACGGAGGTTCTTTTCACTCCGGACAAAGGCACCTGGTTGAAAAGCGGTGACGGGAGAAGGGCCTCTTTTTCAGGTTGGACATTCAAGCCAAATCTAAAATCAAAAGTAGCTTCGAGGCCTGTCATCAGGTTGCCCAGTTGCCCGCCCAGACCAGCTCTAAAGGCCGGCCGCCAGCCTGTCTCTTTTTCCTCAGAACCGAAAATTGTCCAGAAACGGCTCAACCAGATATCAACTACCGGCTCGTTTTTAAGCTGGTTTGACCAGCCTCTGGGTTCAGTCCAACCATAAGTCCGGTGCAGCCATTTCTGAGCTGTTTCAGCCAGAGAAAATGGCCCGACCACTCCCAGGCCGCCTCCCCAGCAGGTCTGCGTACGCCCAGAATTGCGAACAAAAGTCAGGCTGGTCAGAAGCAACCCAGCATAAGGGCGATCATCACTGATTATCTCTTCTCTGGTCAGATCAGCCGGAGTAAATATTCCCTGGGCAATCGACAGGACTGCCCACCTCTGGCTTGAAGTTTCTGGATCAACATAATTATTTTGACTCTTAATTTTTTTATCATTTCCCAGAAGTCTGGTATTAAGACGATATAAGAACCTCAGCCAGGATGATTTAGACTCCTCGTCAAGTGGAGGACAAACCCAGCTAAAAGACAGACCATTAGTATAACCGTCATCCCGGTCGAGCCAGACATCATTTTCAAGGTTAAAAACGAAATTGCCCTTACCCGCCGGCCCGGCTGGAAATTCAGGTGGTTGCCCGGCTAGAAGTGGCCAGCTCAGATTCAGTCCGAGAGCTAAGACTAAAAGCACTAACTCAAGGTGTGAGCTACCATTTCTCATCTGAAAACCAGAAGCTGCCTGAAATTTTAGATAGTTTTAATCAGCTGCAACTTTTTCTAATTTTTTCATAACACTGAACATAAAGGTTGCTGATAGCAGACAGGCCACCACCAGAATTGACCATAAAGCCCATAGAGGAAGTTTCATCCACAGCCAGCCAACCACTCCCACCAGATAATTGCCGATGGCCGTAGCCGCGAACCAGCCACCCTGCATTAAACCCTTGTATTTTGGCGGTGCAACCCTTGAGACAAAAGAAATACCCATTGGACTCAGGAAAAGCTCGGCTACTGTCAACATAAAGTAAGTGCTGATCAGCCAGTAGACTGAAACCTGGTGCTGGGGTGGAGCCACCTGTCCGCCAAGCTGAGCTGGGCTGGGCAAACCAACCGAACCAATGACCAGAATAGAAAATGCAGCCGCAGTCAGCAGCATTCCATAGCCGATCTTTCTCGGGGCCGATGGCTCTTTTCCTTTTTTATTTAAATAAGAAAATAAAGCAATGACCAACGGAGTCAGGGCCACAATAAAGAACGGGTTAAAATGCTGGAAACGCTGAGGCTGGAAGGGATTGCTTTCAGGATAAGTCCTGTAACGCAAATAGGTCAGCAGAGCGAAAACAGCCAACGCTAACCCTCCGGCCACTCTTGTCCGGCTAGAAGCTCCCTTACGGAGAAGATAATATAGCCCGACCAGGCTAAGATATAAAGGAATTAAGGCTGTCAGGTCAAACCAGATGTTGGTCACTTTATCAACGTGAGAAACAGTATAATCCCGGGCAAAAAAGGTCATACTAACCGCCGACTGTTGAAAAGCCATCCAGAAGAAAATAACCACAAAAAAGACCAGCCCTAGAGCAACCAGCCTCTCTTTGGTCTGCTCAGGAGTCAATTCAACCACTTGAGATTTCAGTTCGGTTGAAGCTGCTTTTTGCTTCTCCGTTACGTCGGCTTGACGGTAGTATTTCCGGAAGCCCCAGAAAATCAGCATGGAAACAATTAAGCTAAGGCAAGCCACACCAAAACCAAAGTGATAGGATCTACCGAGTGTTCCCAGATAACTTTCCGCAAATTGCCCGAGTGAATCAATAGTAATAGCTGGGTTTTGAGCTCTGGCTACATCCAGAAACTGATTGACATCAGCCAGCTTACCTTTTAGAAAATCGTTAGCCAGTTGCGGTATGCGGGCATCATAGACAAAATTACTTTTGGCTAAGATCCAGCTGCAAACTTTTTCTGAAGCCGAAGGAGCAAACATTGCCCCGATATTGATTCCCATATAAAAAATACTAAAAGCCCGGTCGCGCAGAGCACTGTATTTAGGGTCATCATAGAGATTGCCAACCAGAGCTTGAAGATTACCTTTAAACAGTCCTGTCCCGAGGGCGATAACTCCCAGAGCGGTCAGCACCAGCCCAAAACCAGTTTCAAAGCGGGTGGGAATAGCCAGCAAAAGGTAACCCAGAAACATGACGACAAGGCCCAGACTGATGGTTTTCCCGTAACCAAAGACCCGGTCAGCCAGGTAGCCGCCAAGAAGAGGGAAAAAATAGACACAGAACATAAAAATTCCATAAATATAACCGGAGGTAGCTGAGCTTAAACCATACTTGGCCTGCATGAAGAGAACGAAAATACTGACCATGGTATAAAAGCCAAAACGCTCGCCCATATTGGCAAAGAAAGCAACAATCAATCCTTTGGGATGGCCTTTGAACATGTTATTTCTCTCCTTTAGTTAAAGTTTGTGTCTAGGCTTACCTCATTCACCTTGTTCTCAGAATTTCAAAAAAAAGCTCATTCACTCTTTTTTCCATAGCCTGACGGAATTTATCCACGGTTTCACTACCTTTATCATAAGTGTAGTGGCTGATAAACATCGGTTGGCCAACATTTACCCATATTTTACCAGGCACGCCCAGCGGAACGTGTGTTCCAAAGATGGCCATAGGAGTGACGGGAACATCCAGCCCTGATTCCTGGTACAGATTATAAGCCATAATAGCCGCTCCATGACGGAATCGCGGGATATATGGATTACGATCGCTGTCATTAAAATGTCCCCGACCCTGCAAAGCAATAATGGCTCGGCCCTGCTTCAGATAATTCTGACATTTTTTGACCGCTTCTGCCCGGCCAGTATAAATATCAACTGGAATAGTTCCAATTTTCGCTATATTGGTTGAAACATAACGTACAACAGCCGAAAAAAACGGAGCCAGCAGAAAATGCAAGAATAAGCCAGCATCTTTCATACTGCGGTAAAGGTGTTTTTTAACCAGAAAGCTGAACTCGTTACGGTTAAAAATCATTTTATTAGCTGTAAAGAAAATTGGCCTGGGAACAGTCTTAAACAGGACGGCCACATCTTTATAACTGCCCACATGGTTGCCGACAATAATGTTAGGCCCCTTGAGGACAAAATTTTCTGCGCCCTTAAGTATGAGCTTCTTAGGGGCTAGCGCCAAACTGCTTAGTCTTTGAATGATATCTTGAAAATTCTTGAGTTCTTCCTCAAAAGTTTTTGGCATAAGACATTAATTTTAGCTTAGAAAGGGCTTAAATTCAAAAAAACTTTGCTAGTTTCTGGCCTGAAGTTGAAAACTTACAGTTCAACCACCTAATTTGCCGGTCCATAAAGAGAATAAAAAAGAAGAACAAAAATAAGACAGAATTCATTTTGCGGCTAAAAGCTCCTGACAATATGTTATTTTAGCCTCAAGCTCCTTCTTTCGTTCGGCCAGTCGTTCAACTTTCTTTGTCCAGCCTCTGGCCAGTGCTTCCGCCTCTTCCGGATTATTCTTTAAAATGGCCTCCAGGTTTTTTAAGGCCGGGTTAATTGTGCCAGACTTAAAAGAACCACTTTCAAAAAGATCCTTTAAGTAAGGAATTAACCTTTCTGCTGGCTCTCCCCGCAAATGACGATAGTAAGAGCGGAAGAT
>JAKPXU010000153.1 GCA_029571905.1 Acidobacteriota bacterium
TCAGCCTGGGAGCTGTTTATATCTGGAGCGTTTTTCA
This sequence comes from Acidobacteriota bacterium, assembly GCA_029571905.1. Classification (GTDB taxonomy): domain Bacteria; phylum Acidobacteriota; class Aminicenantia; order Aminicenantales; family Saccharicenantaceae; genus Saccharicenans. The sequence continues at coordinate 38 of JAKPXU010000153.1, forward strand.
AACTCCATTGCTGACTTATTTTCCGGCCTGGACGGAAAAACAGGTAACTTTACCTGCCCAGATTATCCTGGCCTGCTTTGCTCTGGCCGTGATTATTGCCGGACGTATTCAGGATAAAGTTGGACCGCGGCCGGTGGCTATAGCTGGTGGGTTAATGCTGGCTGCCGGTTTAATGCTGGCCAGTCTGACCTCTCATTTTCCGCCCGATAAAGCTCTCTCCTGGTTGATAGTGACCTATTCAGTTATCGGGGGCCTTGGCATTGGCGCAGCTTATGTCTGTCCGATTGCTACCTGCGTTAAGTGGTTCCCGGACAAAAGAGGTCTTATTACCGGTCTGGCCGTAGCCGGTTTTGGAGCTGGAGCTTTCTTTTTCGCCCCTTTAGCCAAAGGATTGATCGCCGGAGATTATTATCAGCTTTTCGGGAAAAACCTCTTTCCTTTGCCTGCGGCTGGACTCTTCGATACTTTCCTGATATTTGGCATCATTTTTCTGATCACCGTCGTTGGCGGCGCTTTTTTATTAAAAAATCCTGAACCAGGTTATCGACCGCCTGGGTGGAATCCACCAGTCGGAATGACTGAGGTCGGCCGCTCTAAAATCAACTATAGCCCTGCTCAGATGTTTCGCACCTGGCAATTCTGGCTCCTCTGGCTTGTTTTTCTAATTGGCTGTGGCAGCGGTTTGATGATCATTATGAAAGCTTCGCCCATCTGGCAATCGCTGGCTCTGTCCAGCTTAAAGGATGGAGTCGGAAATATCAGCCTGGAGAATATCGCTTCAGCCGGTGCTCTGGCTGTCTCTATCCTGGCCATTTTCAATTCTCTGGGCAGAATTATCTGGGGCAAAATCTCGGATATGGCCGGAAGACGGCCGTCCATGCTGGCCATCTTTTTTATGGAAGGCCTGTGCCTTCTGCTTTTACCTCAGATGCATGGCTTTTCATCTTTTTTAACAGGTATATCAATCATCGGATTGTGCTTCGGAGGTTTGCTGGCTGTTTTGCCGGCAATTACTGCTGATTTTTTTGGTCTGGAACACTATGGAGCTAACTATGGCTGGATGTTTAGTGCCTATGGAGTGGGTGGCCTCCTCGGTCCTTATCTGGCCGCCCGACTGATGAAGACCTCAGCCATTGTCAAAGTCAGAGAATTTCATCCAGGCCAGGAAAACCTGGTTAAAACCCTGGTGGTCGGTGATTACCGTCAGGCTTTTATAATAGCCGGAATACTCTGTCTGGTGGCTGCCGCGGCTATGTTAATTCTTAAACAGCCAAAAGCTGAAGAAAGCCAGAGGGATTTTTGACCTCGGAATCGATTCCTGGTCAGAAAAAAATCAATCTTCTTCAGATTTGAACGCTGATGATTCTTCCTTCTCGTCTTTTTCCTCATTTTCCATATTTTCCAGCAGCTCAGCTTCGGCCTCGATCACCCCGGTTTCCAGCTTCTCTGGCTCGACTTGCTTTTTGATCGTTTCTATCTGGCGCAAGGGTTTCTCCAGTTGATTTTTGCGGGTTGAATTCAGAATCTGAAACTCAGCCTGGGCTTCGTCGATTTTTTTGCCCACTCTTTCTAAAGATTTGACAAAGGCCTGCCACTGCTTATAAAAGGACTCAAGCAGGTTCAAAATCTGACCGGCGGTATTTTGCAGATTAAAATTTTCCATTGCCTGGTGGATGATAGCCAGAACGGCATAAAGAGTAATAGGAGAACAAAGTATAACCTTTTTCTTTAAGGCTTCATCCAGAAGCGTCGGATCGCTTTCATTGATAAAAGCATAGACCTGTTCGTTAGGGATGAAAATTAAGACATAATCAAGGGTGTTATCTTCCAGATCGATATAATTGCGACTGGTCACTTCTTTTATTCTGGCCTGGGTATCTTTTAGAAATCTCTGTTTGTAGTCTTCTTTTTCCCAATCACTAGTAGCTTCCAGATAACGGAGGTAGTTATCCAGCGGGAATTTCACATCCATATTTATCTTCCGACCCTGCGGCAGGAAAAAGGTAAAATCCGGACGCGATTGGCCTCCTTCGCTGCTGACCTGTTTTTTATAATTAATTCCCTCGACAAAACCCATCAAACGCAAAATATCCTCGGCCATTCTTTCCCCCCACTGACCACGGGCCCTGGTATTGGACAGAGCTTGACGGAGCTGGTTGGTCGTCTCCTGCAGGCGAGTAGTTTGCTCCAGAGCCAAACGTAGCTGGTTATCAAGCTGGCCGAATTTGACTGACCTTTCCTTCTCAAAATCAGTAATCAACTCTCTGAATTTAACCAGGTCGGTCTTTATTCCTTCCAGGGTCTGGTCAATCAGCTGTTTTTTACCCTCCAGTTCTTTTTGACCCATTTGAGTCTGGCGGCTTAAGACCTCGTTGGCCAGCTTTAAAAACTCATCTGTATTTTTTTTGAGGGCTTCAAAAGAGAGAGAACCAAAAGAGTCGCGCACCCGGCTCAGCAATATCTCCAGCTCCTGCGTTTTTTCAGCCTGGGCCTGAGAAACGAGCTGCTGAGCTAAGGCTTTATTCTTCTTTTGATAGAGATGACTAATAATAAGGACAAGAATGGCGCCGAAAACGGCTCCTGAAACAAAGACTAACAATAGATTCATCAAACCTTCTCCCTTTCCTGCGAGATACACAAAGGCTTTCTAGATTTACTGTCAGCTCAACTAACAAGCCTGTTGGCCTGGTAAGTCTTCTAATCCAGATCCATCTCCCCTTCTGGACCTGTCCCGCTCACAGCCCCATAATCATCATCCAGCTCGGAATCAGAATCGTAATCAGAAAAAGAAGAATCTGACCCATCTTCGGCCAACTTCCCTGAAGTTTGTTCCTTCTCAGCTTCAGCCAGCGCTCGATCTATCTCTTCCTCAAAATCGGGACCAAGTTCATCCCCCATTTCTCGCCCGAACTTTTTCATCCAGCGGGCCAGGCTTTGAGGATCGTTTTCGTCCAGATCGCCCAGTCGTGAAGGATCAGCCAGACTTTCCAGTCGTTCTTCTTCTGATTTCAGTATGGCTATTCTGGAAACAAGTCTGACCAGATCAGTGCTACCACAATGCTGACAGCGGGCTTCATACTGGCTTTTGACCGAGAGCAGAAGAAAAGAAGATTTCTGACCACATTGACGGCAGCGATATTCATAAATTGGCATGGTTTCTTCCTCCGCCTATCAGCTTTTCCTCTTATATAATTTATAAAAAAATTGCTTCCGCGGCAACCCCGCCTTTCAAAAGATGGGGTCGGGCCAGCCGATTTGTTTTGTTTTCAATAACTTATATTGCCTCCCTAACTGGCTGACTTTAGCGAGTCAGGATCAGGTTACTCCTCTTTTATTTAGAGCCAATAAAAATTTTAAACTCTAAAAATCTTGCCAGATTTTATATTCTTCAATTACTGCCCGTGTTCAATGCTTTTCTGATACCTGGCTGAATTGAATGCCGCCGGCAGCCCAGCTCTCATCTTTAGACAGGAGGTTTTAGATTAGTTAATCCACTATGGCCAAATCAAACTCAGCCAGATCGCCAAAGTGCTGATAATAATACAAATCGGCTGGCCCGACCCCATTATTCAATGGCTGCTTTCTGCTGATTAACTTTAAAGAAGAAAGCCGGATCAAATTTTGGTTGCCGGTCAAAGGTATAAAGGCCGTTGACTTCCTGTTCAATGTCATATAGCTGGGTATAGCAAAAACCGGCCACTTT
>JAKPXU010000156.1 GCA_029571905.1 Acidobacteriota bacterium
AAGACTGCCGTTGAGGTGGTTTATGAGTTAAAAGGCCAGAACGAATATGGATTTAAAATCATTGGGTCCTATGATCCTCAACTGACGCTGGTCATCGACCCGGCTTTAAGCACCCTGTCCGCTGCCACTTATCTCGGTGGAACAGGTAACGATCGCGGCTTTTGCCTGGCTTTGGATAATTCTGGACACGTTTATGTGGCCGGCTATACTCTTTCCTCCACCGCTGATTTCCCGACCACTGACGGTGCTTATGATCGCACCTACCATGGTGGATATGATCTTTTTGTCTCGAGGTTCTCTTCTGATCTGAAGACACTGGAAGCTTCAACTTATCTGGGAGGAGCTGGAACAGATTATCTTTATTCCATGGCTCTGGACAGCGCTGGTTATGTCTATCTGGCCGGAGCTACCAGTTCTAATGATTTCCCCATAATATCTGGAGCTTTTCAGGCAGTTTACCAGGGTGGGGAGTATGACGGTTTTGTTGCCAAGCTTTCGGGGGACCTCAGCACTTTGTTGGCTTCTACTTTTCTTGGCGGGAGTGGAACCGACCAGCCTGCTTCCTTAATTCTGGACAGTTCGTTCAATATTTACCTTACTGGAACTACCAGTTCAGCTGATTTCCCCATTACGCCTGGTGCTTACAGTCAGGTGTATAAGGGTGGATATGATGTCTTCGTGGCCGGACTTTCTAACTCTCTTAATTCTCTATTGGCTTCAACTTATATCGGGGGAGGAGATTATGACATCGGCTCAGCCCTGGTTTTAGGAGATGCTTATCTTATCCCCGGCTCGATTAGAACTTCAGTTTATAGCCCGAACAGGACTGCTGCCGGGAATGAGAAAATAAGCTCAGAAAGAAAGTCCAGCGGGAAACTGGCAGGCAGAAGGCAGATAGAGGTAAATGAAGAGGGCGAAAATTCTACTTTTAGTCGGAGAGGTGAACTGTACCAGCCTTCAGTCGGCAATGGCTATGGATATACCATTTATGTGGCTGGTCGGACTAAGTCCAGTGACTTTGGAGTTACTGCTGGAGCTTATGATCAGACTTTCAATGGTGGCTATGATGGCTTTATTTTTCAGATCAGCCCGGATCTGAGCGAGCTGTATATCTCCACCTATCTGGGTGGAAGTGGAGATGACCATATCTATGGCCTGGCTCGTGATCATCAGTCAAAGATTTTGGTGGCTGGCTATACTGCCTCGGCTGATTATCCAGTATCAACAGCGGCCTATTCCAGTACCTTAAAAGGTGGCTTTGACCTTTTGGTTTCGAAGCTATCTGCCAGTCTTGATTATCTGCTGTTTTCCAGCTATTTCGGTGGTACCAGTGATGACTACTGTCGTTCTATAAAAGCCGATTCTTACGATAATGTTTATCTTACCGGCTGGACTCAATCAACAGATTTCCCGGCAACCAGTGGAGCCTTTAGCACCAGTCATAAGGGTGGCTCGGAAGCTATAGTTTGCAAAATCTCTTCTAATCTCCAGGTGCTGCTGGCTTCGACTTATCTGGGTGGTGCTGCTAATGATCTGGGCTATGCTCTGGCTCTTGATGATAGCGGAAACGTTTATGTTACCGGTTATACTTCTTCCACTGCTTTTCCGGTGACCGAGGAAACTTATGATGATAGTGTGAGCGGAACAGATGTCTTTGTGGCCAAATTCGGAACAGTCGATCAATATTTATTGACAGTAAATGTGCTTGGTTCGGGTCAGGTGGTCAGTCATGATGGCGGCATTGATACTGGTTTCGATAATTCTCAAGTCTATGATACCGGAACAAAGGTCATCCTGGAAGCAATACCTGCTCCCGGTTATATTTTTGGCGGCTGGGGTGGTGATGTCCATAGCACTGACGCCACGTTGACTCTCACCATGAACTCGGATAAAGTGATCACCGCCAAATTCGCTCCTGAGGGGGCCACTTACATGCTGACTGTTTTAAAATCCGGCTCAGGGAGTGGCACGGTTACCAGTGATGATGAGGCTATTAACTGCGGGACAGTCTGTTCTCAGACCTACACTTCAGGTACCCTGATCGAATTGACCGCTACCCCCGATGAAGATTCTGGTTTTGAAGGTTGGAGCGGAGATATCTCATCTACCAGCAGCACAGTTCCGGTCATTATAAACGGTGATATGACCATTATAGCGGTTTTTGGCCCACCACCTCTGCCTGATCTGACAGGTGAGTGGCATGATCTTAAAATCACCAGATTTTTGGGCCGAACAACTATCATCACTGGCTTTTTCGAGCTGAAGAATATCAGTAAAGCTCCAGCTAACTATGGTTATACGATTTCCTATTATTTGAGTTCGGACGGGATAAGCCTGGACACACCTTTAAATACCAGAGCGATTACGCTGGTTTTATTGGGGGAAAGGAGCCGGAAACTGATGTTTACCCGCTATGTCGAGGGCAGTATCAATGTCTCGGGTAAATATCTGGTAGCCGTGATTGATGAAGAAAATGTTCTGACCGAAGAAGACAAAACCAATAACCTGGTAGTTTACGGGCCGCTTCCTTAGAAACCAGGTAAAAACAGAGACCATACTGGAGGCAACAATGAAAATAAAAAAGCTGATGATCGCCCTGCTGGCCATGTCCACTCTGGCCTATGCTCAGGAAGATAACAGGAAATTTTCTTTTTCCATTAAAGGAAGTTATTTTATTCCTTATTCCAAAACATTCAATAAACAACTCAGGCCGGCTATCAATAAAGATCTTAATGCGCTCGAATCCTATCTGGGGGATCTAGGCCTGACCAGTTACCTGAATGAAATGAGCAAGATGAGCGGAGCTTTCAATTTTGGAGGTGAATTTGAAGTTCGGGCTAGTGAACAGGTTGGCCTCGCTCTGGGTGCTGATTATGCCTTTAGAACGCTGACCGCTTCCCTTGATTCATCGGGAACAATTAGTTCGGTCAGCTATGGTATAACCGAGACCGGGAAAATAGGTCTATCGGTCATACCGGTCACGGCTACGGTCAGGATTAATTTACCATTTTCCCGGATCAAAGCTTACATGGGTGGTGGTCTTGGTTATTATTTCGCCCGTTATACTGAAAAGGAATCCTGGACATGGGTGGAGGGAGATGAGACTGTTGATACTGGTTCGAGAAAAACAGTGGCTACCGGCAATGCTGTTATGCCTCATGCCGAGGTCGGGGCTGAATATAAATTGTCCAGCCGGGTTTCCCTTCTGGCTGTAATCAGATATCCCTTTGGCACGATCAGTTCTTTTAAGATTAAAAAGTCAGCCGATGACCCAGCAGCGGTTGGGCAAAAATTGACTTTCTATGATAGTGACGGTATCCAGAGGGATTTTAAGTGGGAGCTCAGCGGGCCGGTTCTGGGAGTGAATTTAAAAATAAAACTCTGATGACATAAAGCCAAAGGCCAAAGAAAAGATAAAAAAAAGGCTGATTTGCTGATATCTTCAGAAATAATATTTTATATTGACCGCGAAGCGGGAATCATGCTATAAGTTGGTCATATTCTGAACAGAAGGAAAGCTGACGGGCCAAGGAGGGTCAATGCCCATAGCCGGAAAAAAGGGCTTATCAGGCAAACAGCTGGAAACAATTATAGCTATTATTATTGTTCTGGTCATTGTCGGGGCTGGTTTTCTCGTTCATTATAAATTCATTTTACTTAATTTCTTTTTCTTGCCTGTCATTTTTTCTGGCTATTATCTTGGTCGGAGACGTGCCCTTCTTATTGCGATAACCTGCATTTTGCTTGAGACTCTTTATCTGGTTTTTTCTTATGAGGTGGTAGGAGTTAAGTTTCTTTTAAGTCAGGATGATCTGTTTTTTCTTATTTCCTGGGCAGTTTTTCTGGTGTTAACAGCCTGGATTGTCGGTACACTGAGCGAGAGAACTGAAAGAGAAGTCTTAAATTTAAAAAAAGCTTATCTGGGCATCCTGGCTATAGTCCTTAAATATTTAGAAGTTGGGGAGGAAGGTAAATCGCGAGCAGAAAAAATAGCTGATTTAGCCGGGAAAATGGCTGAAGTTCTCGAATTAAATAAAGCCGAGGTGGAGAATATAAAGTCAGCCGCTTTACTAAGTGATATACAGGAGCTCCAAAATTTCCTGCCACTTTTCAGTCAGACCTCTAAGTTAATGAACGACGACGACTTTGTTCAAAACAATCTGAGCGACCGGGAAAAAATTCTGCTTAAGACAGCGGCCCTCATCATGGATGAGGTTCAGCCTATTCTTCAGACTTATTTTGTTCATTACCGCCAGAAAGCCAACGAACTGGAAAAAAGTCTGGCGGTCATTCCCCTGGGGGCTTCACTCATCGCTCTGGCCGAGCTTTATATCAGGCTCCAGCAACAGGGTAAAGTTAAAATCGGACCGGAGGAGGTTTCCTCTCTGGATGATATTAGACGCCTGCGGGGCAGTTATTTTCCGGAAAAAGCAATTGATGCTCTCTTTTTGGTTGCTTATTAACGCCGGGAAAACCAGTTTTGTAGATATTACAGGCGGAAAAGGTAGGAAAGCTTAAGTGTAAAGGAATGGCCTTTTTCTGTCACCAGAAATTCTTTTCGCTGGCTTTGTTTGAAGCTGAGTTGAATAATATTACCTGCGCCAAAGTAGTAGCCAACTAAGAAATCGAAATTATATTGATCTTCTCTGGTCTCGCCCAGAAGTCTGGCTGTTAAAAAAAGTTCTCTGGTGACCTGATAATGAATAGAAGCTTCATAAGTTAAACCCTCAAAAACAGTCTGCCCGGAGTCAGAAAGCTTCTGATTTATCCAGTCTGCTTCGAAAGAAAACTCGAGGTTACTGCGCGGTTTTAAAGAAAAGGAACCCTCCAGGGAAAACTCTATTCCAGGGCTGACAGCTGTAAACTCCTCGTTATAGATACCTTTTTTTTCCCAACTTCCTTCCAGATCAATTTCTTTCAAGAACCCTCCGCGCTTCCAACCGAAATCAAAATGCCCACCATAACTTTTTAAAAAGCTGCCATTCCAGACCAGCTCTCCCGATGAGGCTAGCACTTGGTACTGGTCCTTGCCGGTGAAAAACCCATAATGAAAATCGATCCGGTTAAATAAATTCCAGAACATCATAAACTCAACCTGGTCAGCCACCTTCTGTCCATGGGAATCCTGGCTAAGGGTGCCGGTCAGATCCCAACTGACTCTTTTAATTGTTCCGCGATTGAACCTCCAGGCATAGCCAATCATGGAGTGGAAAGATTGAAAATCAACCCGGTCCAGATAACCTGCCTGAAGGTTAACCTTGTCTTCTATTCTTTCAAAGCCCAGATTTAATTGCAGGCCGGCATCAGGTTCACGGTTAAACTGAACTAAGTGAAGCCCGTTACGGTCATTTCCTCCCTGGGAGTTAAAAGAAAAAACATGAGCTCCCCGCAAATAATAAATATCTTTAAAATTGAAACTGTAATCAGCCGCCAGATTGTGATTGCTACTGGTCTCGCCGCTTACACCTGTATAATAAATGCCGACCTGAGAATTCTTAAAAATGTCTTTGGTAATTCGGACCACACCAAATTCGGATGTGCCATATTCTTCTTTGTTCAATGCTCCCAGCAAGCCAAAAGAATAGCCCCCGGTTTTGCCCGAAATTTTAGCGGCCAGTCTCGGGTCGCTGATTCGCCGAGAATAAAAAAGACTGGCCTCAGTTGACAGGCCATGTCCGCTTTCTGAAGCCAGGCGGAAATACTGGCTGCCTTCATTGAAGAAGGGCCGCCGCTCACTGAAATATCTTTCATAGGGAGAAAGCTGGTAAATGAATGGATCGGATTCGACCTGGCTGAAATCAGGGCTGGCGGTAATATCAAGGTAAAGATTGGGCTTTATCCCGTATTTAAGATCAGCCCCGACGGCGAGTTTATCGTCTTTTTCTCCGGCCCAGCGGGTCGAGCGGACACCGGCATAAGGAAAAATTTCAAGATTATGCCCTGGTTTTATCCCCATCATTCCCCGGAGTTCGGCCATTTGTTGCAGCCTGGGCAGATCGCGGCTGACCGCTGTCCAGTAATCAGTCTCATTTAACCGGTGAATATAACGCATAAAGTTGATTCCCCAGACTTGTTCCGGAGCCGAAGAGAAACGCAGGGATTTGAAGGGGATGGCCATCTCAGCTGACCAGCCATCGTCATTAATCCTCGCTTCAGATTTCCAGATAGTTTCAACCGAGTTTTCCTGGACTCCCTTCGGATTAAGGGTAAAGCTGATGCTGGTCCGGCCGTCATGATAAGTGTCAAGTATAACTGTAATTGAATCATTGTTTTCGAATTCATTGCGGGGAGTCAGCTCGGCCCAGATTTTTTCCGGCTGCGAATCTTTCATCAGAAAAGCAAAATAGATATATTTATCATCGTAACCGGCCCAAACCAGCGTTTCTTCTGAGGCGGGAGCTCCGTTAACCGGGTCATACTGAACAAAGTCTCCAACTGGCTGAACGACCTTCCAGGACTCATCATCGAGCCAGCCGTCAATTTTCGGAGGCTGAGTTAATTTCTGAATGTTTAAAACCTTGATTCTGTCCTGAGCCGGAGCCAGGAAAGGAACCAAAATCATAATTACCGCCAGACAAAAGATACTGAGTGATTTTTTAAAATAATAAGATTGATTATTAGAGCCAAACAACATAAGCTTCGCAATACCGCCGGGAATATTAGATTTTTGATAAATCCTTCTGTATTTTATACAAAAGAATTATAAAGCAGCAAGGAATTTGTGGGCAGGATGAACAGAATTATACTTTTTGAAATCCGAGAGGACAGGCAATGATCTTGATATCTGTAAACCTCTGTTCGGTTGTTTGGCCCGGAACTTACCAGCTGGTTATTAATAACTGGCAAGATATTTGAGCCTTGCGGATTGTGCCGAATCATAGTTACCGGGTTACCGGCGCTGGTTGAAACCCTTTTCCCGCTTTTCTAACAGCAGAGTGATAAAAAGCTGCAAGCTAATATTGAAAATATTAAAGATGACTCGTCAAGATTTACTTCTCTCAGGAGAAAAACCAGGAAAAGAACCTGGCTCCCTGGCCATTCGTTATTAATCAACACCTAGGACCGATCACTCTCGCCGGTAAGCAAATTAAAGTTTGACTCTGTCAGCTAAAAACTAAGGCCAACCATGATTGAAAAACCGCTGTTTCTGGCCTTGTCGGTCTCCTCCAGTAAGCTGGAAGTGTCAGATAGAATGTTATTAAGACCATAATGATAGCGGGCATCAACTGTTAGCTTGAAGAGCAGCGGGATTTTTATATCGACTCCTAAACCTCCAACAATGGCCAGGGCTGAATTCTTGAAATCGCTCTTGATATCCTCAGTTTCTGTTGTTCCCTGATAAGTCTGAGCCAGCTCAGCTTTCAGCAAAATACCATAAGATGGACCGCCAAAAATATAAAATTTTAAAGGTCCAGCTGGCAGGATATTCAACCTGACCAGTAGTGGAATTTCGATGTAGTCGAGCCTGGCCTTAGAGTCGATGTAATATGGAGGGTCAACGGCAATAACTGGTATTTGAAACTCCAGACCACGTCTCGAATAAAGAACTTCCGGCTGCAGCCCGATCCGCCCCAGGTTAAAAGTCATAAAAAGGCCGAAAGTCGTCCCCTGTAGATAGTCCTCACCGGGAAAATTAAGAGAGGGGCTAAACAGTGTCTTCGAATTGTTAATTCCGCCCTTAAATCCAAAGTCAATCAGGGCTTGAGCTGGAGAGGTGGAGAGCAGGACCAAGACCAGAGCCAGACAAAAAACGGTTGTTTTTTTCATTTTTACCTCCCGCTGGGATCCAGGCTTTTAAGTCTTAATAATATTTTATATCACTGGCTTCTGTCAAATTAACAGGGTAGTTAGATTGAGATGATAGGTCCGGTAATTTCCTGGAAACAGGCTTTTATGGTTGTCAGGTGCTCGAAATTATTATAAATATAAAACAAGAAGCCTCTAATTTCCTAAAAGGCAAGTTGAATGAATCTGTTTCTGATGGCCGAACTCCTGACTGTCCTGGCTGCCTCCATTATTGTTATTTTTATCTTCCACCGGCTAAAAATACCAGCCGTAGTGGGCTTCCTGATTACTGGAATCATCCTGGGCCCCGGAGGATTTGGTCTGGTCAAGGACCTTCAAGCGATTAATGCTCTGGCTGAAGTTGGAGTCATGATGCTGCTGTTCACCATCGGTCTTGAGTTTTCGCTGGACAGGCTCCAAAAAATTCAACGCTATTTCTGGCTTGGAGGAAGCCTGCAAGTTCTCCTTACCATCGGCTTGACGGCCGTCCTGAGTATGTTTTTGCGAATAAGGTTGCAGGAAGCGATTCTTTATGGCTTTCTGGTGGCTTTGAGCTCAACAGCCGTCGTCCTGAAAATTATGTCCGATAAAAATCAGCTTGATTCTCCTCAGGGCCAGGTATCATTCGGGATATTGATCTTTCAGGACATAGCTATAGTTCCAATGCTGGCTCTGGTCCCTGTTCTGGCTAACCTTCAGTCTGTTTCTCTCCTGACCCTGGGCAAACATCTCATTCTAAGCGTTATGGCCGTGGCGGTTGTTTTTCTCCTGGCCCGAAAGATTATGCCGGCCTTAATTTCGATGATTGTTGGTACCAGAATAAAGGAAATTTTTCTTCTTTCTTCCTTAGTTGCCTGCCTCGGCATGGCTTACCTGACCGCCTCCCTCGGTTTATCTTTAGCCCTGGGTGCCTTTCTGGCTGGTATGATTATTTCGGAATCTTATTACAGCCATCAGGTGGTGTCTGATATCCTTCCTTTCAAGGATGTTTTTAACAGCCTGTTTTTTGTCTCCATAGGCATGCTGCTTGACACCAGGATAGTCTTGAATCTTATTGGTCTGGTTCTGGCGGTGGTAGCCGGCATCATTCTAATCAAGGTCATAACTGTCTTTTTTACGGTCAGGCTGCTCAGATTTGATCCCAAATCTTCTCTCCTGGCGGCTTTTGGCCTGGCTCAGGTCGGCGAGTTTTCTTTTGTTCTGGCCAATGTCGGCCAGGAAAACGGTTTCCTGGCTGGCCAGGATTTCCAGGTGTTCATTGCTTCTTCAATTTTGACTATTCTGGCTACGCCTCTCCTTGTATAATTAGGACCACCTCTGGCCGATAGGGTTGGCTTTAAATACCAGGGCGGCCAAAGGCCAGAAAAATCAGGTGTCGAACCAGCCTTTCTTGTCAACCAGGTTATTATCGCTGGTTTCGGGCTCAACGGTCAGAATCTGGCCAGAGTACTGAAGGAGACCGGTATTCACTATGTCATTCTGGATCTTAATCCTGATACCTATCGCCGGATTTCCCGGGCAGGAGAGCCAATTATCTTTGGTGATGCCTCCAGTCCTGTAATTCTAAAGGAGGCGGGGATAGACAGGGCCAAAGCTCTGGTTATCGCCGTTAATGACCCGCGAGCTACCAGACGGGCAGTAAGAACGGCCAGGTTGCTTAATCCAGAAGTTTTCATCATTGTCAGAACAAGGTTTTCTTCTGAAATCGAAGAACTTTATGCTCTCGGAGCGAGTGATGTTATTCCCGAGGAATTTGAAACTTCCATAGAAATAT
>JAKPXU010000158.1 GCA_029571905.1 Acidobacteriota bacterium
GGTGATGAGGTAAAGACTCATGCCGTGGCAACAGGTTTATAATCCTGTCGGAAGTTTCTGGCTATCAACCCTCCTGGCCGCCCTACCCATCATCATTCTCCTTGGTGGACTGGCCTTTCTGCGGCTCAAAGCTCACCTGGCAGCTTTAGCCGGCCTCGTAACTTCTCTCTTGATTTCGGTCTTTATTTTCGGTCTGCCAGCCTCCAAAGCCCTGGTCTCCGCCGGCTTCGGGGCTGTTTATGGCTTCTTCCCGATTGGCTGGATCATTTTAAATGCCATTTTTCTCTACGATCTCTGCCAGGAAAAAGGGGCTATTCAGGTTTTGCGGGAAAACATTGCCGGGCTGACCTCAGACCGCCGCCTCCAGCTTCTGTTGATCGCTTTCTCCTTTGGCTCTTTTTTCGAAAGTGCAGCTGGATTTGGCACGCCGGTGGCCATCACCTCAGCTTTGCTTATTGGGCTCGGCTTCCCGCCCCTTCAGGCCTCAGGGCTTTCGCTCATTGCCAATACAGCGCCAGTCGCCTATGGCGCCCTTGGCACACCGATTGTTGCTCTGGCCGGAGTAACAGGCCTTGATGTCAGAGACTTAAGTGCCATGGTCGGCCGGCAGCTGTCGGTTTTTTCGGTTATTGTGCCTTTCTGGCTGATAACTGCTTTCTGCGGGTTTAAAAAAATGCTGGAAGTCTGGCCGGCAGCTCTGGTAGCTGGCCTCGGATTTGCTATTCCTCAACTATTAATTTCCAATTTTCATGGCCCCTGGCTGGCCGGCGTGGTCTCGTCGCTGGTTTCACTCGCCGCCCTGGTCATTCTTATCCATTTCTGGCAGCCGCGTCAGACCTTTTCTCCAGAAGAATATGGGAACACTGACCTCAAAGGCACAAATCTAAGCCGGAAAGCACTTTTTTCAGCCAGCCTCCCCTGGATTATCCTCAGCCTGGTCATTTTTGTCTGGGGAATTCCCCAGGTAAAAAAGCTGCTTGATTCTATCTTTGCTCCTTCATTTGTCATCAGCAGCCTCCACCACCAGATTTTTAGAATGCCGCCGGTTACTCCATCGCCTATGCCAGAAGAAGCAATTTTCCGCTTCAACTTTCTGTCTTTCACCGGGACAGGCATTCTGGTCGCAGCTATGATCGCTGGCTTTCTGATGAAGTTCAGTCCAGCTAAAATGCTCAAGATCTATGCGAAAACCATCTGGCGGGTTCGTTTTTCTCTCCTGACCGTAGCTCTTATGCTGAGCCTTGGTTATATAACCCGCTACTCAGGGCTGGATGCCACTCTCGGACTGGCTTTCGCTCGAACTGGCGTTCTTTATCCTTTCTTTGGAACAATGCTGGGCTGGCTGGGCGTGGCTTTAACCGGCTCTGATACCTCATCCAATGTTCTTTTTGGCAGCCTCCAGAAAATCACGGCCGGACAGCTCGGTTTAAACCCGGTGCTGATGGCGGCGGCTAACAGCTCTGGCGGAGTAATGGGCAAGATGATTGACGCTCAGAGCATTGTCGTGGCGGCTACAGCCACGAGATGGTATGGGCATGAAGGGAATATCCTGCGTTATGTTTTTATTCACAGCCTGCTTCTGGCTGCTCTGGTTTCCCTTTTTGTGTTTCTTCAGGCTTATGTCTATCCCTTTACGAAGATGGTTGTCGGCTAAGGATAACTATCTGCATGGCCTCCTCTCCGCTCTGTCTCTGCCTGCCGCAAAACGGTGGTGGAATTAGCCGCCTGAGCAAAAGGCTTTTATTTATTTTCCAATATACGGTGTTAAATTATTATCAGGACTAAAAAAAGAAGCTGGCTGTAAGAAGCGGTCAGGTGTTTTTCTGCTGTTCAGATTAGCCACTTCTTTCTCTTCAATTTCTTTATCAGGGGGAGAATTTAAATGTTAAAAAAATCTCTGGCCATTGGAATTTTGCTGTGTTTTCTGGCTACACTTCCTGTCATGGCTGCCAAAAAATCACCATTCCCAAAGGGGCCACCGTAGAAAAAATCGGCTCGGGGCATTTCCGGTTTCTTCTGCCCGATAAGAAAATAATAGAAATTACCGGAATGAATATCAGGGGTAAATCAGCAGGCTTTATTGGAATTTATGACTCAAAAAAGAATAACCAGGTGATAGTCACCAGCAGCCGGGTAACATTAAAAGACAAAGGCGTTTCACCTATGGTTAGAGTGCCAAAAGGAACACAGTACATAATGATCGATGATGATGTCACCTGGCTTAAAGCCGGCCAGAAAATTCCACGTAATGATTATGCCCTGATAGACGACGATATTCTCTGGCTACCGATAGAAATTGTTTATGAACCCGACAAAAAATAACAAAGGGTAGGTTACTTTATTTTCCTGCCTGTTCCAGGGCGGCCTTTTTCAATTTCTCATTGGCGATGATCCCAATATCAACACGACGATTTAACTGACGCCCTTCCAGCGTATCATTAGAAGCAATTGGCTGGTCCGGGCCATAGCCCATGACCGTGAACCTCGATGATTGGACGTTCTGCCTGGCCAGATAGGCAGCTACCGTCTTGGCTCTATTTTCTGATAGAGTCATGTTATGCTCACGAGAACCTGTCGAGTCGGTGTGGCCTTCAATGATGATATTGGTATCCGGATATTTATTGAGAATAGTCGCCAGTTTAGTCAGATTTTCCTGGCTGGCCGGCCTTAGGTCGTATTTATCAACATCAAAAAGAAGTCCTGAATCAAAAGTGATTTTTATTCCTTCGCCTACTCTTTCAATTTTGGCCCCCTGAAGATCGCGTTGCATCTCTTCAGCCTGTTTATCCATCTGATGACCGATATAGGCGCCGGCCGCTCCGCCCAGAGCTGCTCCAGTGAGAGCTCCGATCAAGGTGTTGCCGGCAACTTTTCCGATGGCTCCGCCAACCACCGCACCTCCGGCGGCTCCAATAGTCCCTCCTTTAGCCGTGTTGCTCCAGCTGGCACAACCAAAATTCATTAAGGCCAGACAGAGAACAAGGCAAACTGGCATCCATTTTTTCATGGCACACTCCTCCTTCTTGTTTTTTTACTGCTGCTCTTAGTTTATAACAATTATATCCTGAGCTTCAAGCTTATTTTTCTTCTGTAATTTCCTGATAGATTATTTCAATGAGCGACGGGCGGCGCGAAGAGGCCGAAGCTGGCCCTACACCGAAAGCAGCTTTTATTTCCTCCAGTGTCTTTTTCTGCTGAATCATTCCCCTCACCCTGGCTTCCTTTTCTTTAAGAGATTTGACTAACTCCGATATTTCCTGTCGGCTGGCTGGGTCAGCATGGCCCGATAAAAACAATTCTATCTCGGGTTTATAAGCCAGCATTGATTCCAGAGTTTTGATCAGCCCGAAAAAACTGCCATTTTTCTGCTTATGAATGAGCGGATCCCGCCCGATAAAAACCAGGTCGCCAGCTATCGCCACTTGGCTCTCGGGAATAAAGATAACAGTGTCGCCGCTGGTATGGGCCGGACCAAAATTCCTGAGTTCAAGCTTGGTTCCCTCAAAATCAAGATTTTTAATGCCTTCATAAGTTTCCGAGGGTAAAAAGTTTTTAAGTTCTGGCCTCTGCTCGACAGCCGGCAGCATCTCCTCATAGGTTTTTTTATGGGCCAGAATCCTGACGCCACCAGGCAGTCCGCTGAGTCCGTTGACATGATCCCCATCGCTATGAGTAAGAATGACCAGGGAAAGGGGTTTCGCCGATATTTTCTGAATTTCAGTCAGCATCTCTTTCAAAGACTCCGGGCTCATCTTGGCATCGATGAGAAGGTTGGTTTTCTTTCCGGCCAGAAAATAACAATTAGCCCCCGAGCCGCCTTTTATCATATAAATATTGTCCCTGACCTTGTTGATGGTTATCGGTGGGTTCGTTTGCTGGCCGGCCGGATTAGAGCTGGTTATTACGCCCGATGCCGGCAGAACCAAGAAAGCAGTTGA
>JAKPXU010000164.1 GCA_029571905.1 Acidobacteriota bacterium
GATATATTCATAATCAAGCTCGACAATTCCATTGGGAGGATAAGGGAACGATCCCATAACAGTCGCTCCTCCGCTGGTATTCATCGTGGTCTTCTTCTGCCAGATAATTGAACCCATAAAATCAAAGCCGATTTTCTCACACTGGGAAATTATCTCGGCATGAAGAGGTATAACCTTATATCGACCATAGATAATAGCCCGGGCAAACTGATCGCCAATGTTGACACAGAGTCTCGAACCCGACCTTAAAACTCTAAAGCACTCCTGCCAGACAAGATACAAAGAGCATAAATATTCGTGGAGACTTTGGCCGTAGCCAATCTGGCCGGGCATTCCATAATCTTTTAAGTGCCAGTAAGGTGGAGAAGTAACAACTAAGTCTATTTGAGAATCGGCAATTTCACTCATCGAGCGGCTATCGCCTAGAATAACAGTTGCTTGATTTTGCATTTTCCTCTCCTGATTTTAATAGATTCTTGAGAGTTAATAAAGTCCTAAATGCGAAGCCTGGCTTATTAGAAAAGACAATTTAAAAACAAATTAAATCTCAGATTTAAGCGGTAGGAATATAAATATTTCTCACAGATTACCGAGCCTAAATTTTAAAACAGGATTAAAAACCAGGCCAATGACAGCTAAAAAATATACCAAAATCTCAAGGCTACACTCCTGATAGCAATAGTGGTAATAATCAAATGGATGCGCTATTTATGAAGAGGAAGATAGAACCAACAACCGTTTAAAGGACTTATCAAGAAAAATAAGACAATGATAAGGTTTCCCACCGATCTTAAGTAGGGCAATTTTAGGCATTGAATTACCGCCGGTCTTTTTATATAAAATAAAAAACGAAGGCATTTCAACCGAAAGGGGAACAACAAAAGGAGATTTTCTTGCCTGATAGTATAAGCCCAGCCTTAACGATAAGTTTCGTTTCATCTTGGGCTGAGTCAGGCCTTTAAACGAACCAGGAGTGAAAAATCTGGTTGATCCAAAGTGACGGCAAGGAAAAGTCTTAATATGATTAATAATTAATGCAAAGAATATCCTATTTTTATAAGTAACATTAGTTATTAGAAGGAGGTATAAATGCAAGAAGAGAAAAAGAAATGTCCGTTCTGCGGTGAAGAAATCCTGAAAGTAGCCATTAAATGCAAATATTGCGGTAGCATTCTTGATGGTTCTGATCAAGAAAAGAAAATAACTATTTCTGGTGTGGATCTTCGCTGAACTACACACTCCAATTAAAGGAAAGACAAAAGGGAAGTTGACGCTCATTGGAAAGCTCATTTATTATCATTTTTGTCGGTCTCGGCGTTTCTATTGCAAGTTTCCTTTGGACTCGCAAGCTTTCTAAAAAATAATCGAGCTACTCTTGAGGTAACATGCTCAGCAAAAAATTTAATGGTAGAAGGCGAAGAAAAGATAAAAGGTTGATGTAAGAATTCATTTAGAGGAATTTAAGACCAAAGAACTAATTGTTAGTCAGATGCAAGGGCACTAAAAAATAAATCCCCTTTTAGTTGAAAGAAAAGCCATCGGAAGCTACTCAAAGAACGTTCTATTCCTCGCTCGAAATGGTAAGGGCATACGCCAAAGCCTTCAGCCAACCACGTCTAGCATTTTAGGACCCCGAATAAGATTGCCATTTGACTTAAATTCTGACTTTAATTTATCATAGCCTTAAGTGGAGTGGTCCAAGGTGGATGATTTAATTCAAGATGAAAAAACTGACTTTGAAAACATACTATCATTATTAATAAAAGCCTTTCGTGATTATAAGGACAGGACATTAGAAAAATATAAGCAAATAACACCTGATTTTAACGCCTTTAGCACTGTAGATCTCTTAGAGCTTCAACTTTCCCGCCTGATAGGCGAATTATTGAATCCCCATGGAGCACATGGACAGGACAGCTTATTTTTAGATTTATTTATAAAACAGTTTTTACAAGACAAGAATATTCCCGGTGAATCCAGCCAGGCAAGCCTTGAATTAGAGCATTCTTTACCTGATAACTCAGGTCGAATTGATATCTTCATTGATTTTGATAAGTCGTTTAGACTGGCCATAGAGAATAAACCTTTTGCTCCAGACCAGCCATCTCAAATCGAACGTTATTATGAGTATATGGACAAGAATTATGGGAGTGAAAATTTCTTGATCTTATATTTTTCGCCAGACGGCTCGCCCCCTTCTAATTTCAGTATGCCGAAGCAGGACAAACATAAGCTCGACAAGCAATTGAAGTCTATCTCTTACGTGAAGCTGGCTAATTGGTGTGGTCAGTGTGCAGCCGAGGCAAAAAAGAAGAAGGCCACCCGGCTTTCAATCCTGATCGAAGAATTTTCTGAATATATGAATAGAACTTTTCTAGGGAGAAACACCTTGAAAAACAAAATGCTTGGCGAACAGCTTGAAGAACAGCTTGAAAAATATGTTCTGGAAGCTTATGAGTTAAACTTACTCTGGCAGGAGAATCAGAAGCAATATGAGACCAGGTGGCAAAATAAGATAAACGAGTTAATTAATGAAAAGCTTCCAGAACTGGTGTTTAAAAACCTACAAACAGAGGGAATAATTGACGACAATTGGGAATGGCTAAGGGGTGATTTTGATATAAACAAAAAGAGTATTAGAGGCTTTAAATTAAAAAAGAAGAACTGGAAGAATTTTAAACTTGGTTTGATGTCCGATCGTTTTAAAAGAAGAGAAGGCAAACGTAGCTTTTTCCTGGCTTTACTATCAAAAATCAATATTGAGCGGGAAAATTATGCTGCAGATTATTATAAATCAACAGGATGTAACCCCGAAAAGGATCCAACCCTGAAAAATCCCTCAACCATCTGGTATGGCTATTTTCCTGACAAAGATTTCCAGATCTGGGGATATGAGCAATGGAAAGGCATCAAAGAAGGCGGGGATACTGTCAGCCGGGTTACTGACCTCTTCAAAAAACTAATTGGGGCCTGTGAGGCTGATATTGACAGGGAGGAAGAGAAGCGGCAAAATCCTTAATAGCTTGTATACCGCAGACGATTTCCGCACTTTTGTTAATAAATTTACCTGGACCTTTGCCAGGGCTTATGCTGACCGGGCGCCTCATGAATACCTGGCCCTGTCTAAAGTCGGATTCGAATACCAGCTCGAATTTATTAAAGCGGCCCAATTCATCCGGGAAGCCGGCTTTAAGGCTTTTTATTACAGCCGTCCAAACTTTTATTACATTCTGGACGGTAATTACTACTGGACAATGGATGATCCAGTCGAAAACACAGATTTGATCAATAGAGCAAAACTGTCTGATTATGAATTGATTGCCGGCCACTGGCGATGGAAAGGCCGGAAGCAAGGTTGAGAAATTAGATCGACTAAAGGCAGAATGAGTATCTATGGCGAAAGTAGCAAGCTCCCAGCTACTTGGAATATAATAAAAACAATATGAAAGAAACAAAAGACCTGTTTAAATTTTCTCCTCTTTATACTGATCTTTATCAGCTGGCCATGGGGCAGGCCTACTTTCTGGATGGCACTGCCGACAAACCAGCTGTCTTTGATTATTTTTTCCGCACCATTCCCTTTGGTGGGGGCTATGTGATTTTTGCCGGGCTGGAGCCACTTCTTCAGGCCCTCGAAAACCTGCATTTTTCTGAAGAAGATCTCAATTACCTTCAGGCACTGGATTTCCGTCAGGATTTTCTTGACTACCTTAGTAAGTTCCGTTTTACAGCCGATATCTTTTCGATGAAGGAAGGCGAAGTTGCTTTCCCGCTCGAGCCGGTCATGCGGGTAGAAGGAAAATTATTCGAAGCTCAGCTCGTCGAAACACTTCTCCTTAATCTCATTAATTATCAGAGTCTTGTGGCGACTAAAGCCTCCCGCCTGCGGCTGGCAGCGGGCCAGCGGGTGCTGAGCGATTTTGGCTTGCGGCGAGCACCTGCTCAGGGCGGAATTCTGGCCTCTCGCTCTGCCATTATCGGTGGTTTTAACAGCACTTCCAATGTCGAGGCGGCCAGAATGTTTGACCTCGAGCCAGCCGGAACCATGGCTCATTCTTTAATTGAAAGCCATGGTAATGAACTTCAGGCCTTTATTAAATTCGTTGAGGCTAACCCACAACGGGCGATCCTCCTCGTCGATACTTACGATACTCTGCGCAGCGGCCTGCCCAATGCTATTAAAGCCGCCAGAGAGTTAGAAAAACGCGGGTTGAAACTTCAGGGCATCCGCCTCGACAGTGGCGACCTGGCTTATCTCTCTAAAAAAGCCAGGCAGATGCTGGATGCGGCCGGCCTTAAAGAGGTAAAAATTGTGGCTTCCAATCTGCTGGATGAGCTGGTCATCAGAAGCCTTATCGAACAGGAAGCGCCCATTGATATTTTTGGCGTCGGAACAAGACTCGTGACCGGTGCCCCCGATGCCGCCCTGGACGGCGTTTACAAACTGGCTGTCTTTAATGGTCAGCCGAGAATGAAACTGTCAGATAATGTGACCAAAACCACTCTGCCCGGTAGAAAACAGGTGGCAAGATTCAGAGATGAAAAGGGATGCTTTGTGGCTGATGCTGTCCATCTTATCGAAGAAGATAGGCCGCAGGAGATGTTTCATCCCTTCGAGCCAGAAAAATCCCTCAATTTGAGCCGTTATCAGGATGAAGAGCTCCTGGTGAAAGTCATGGAAAAAGGGCAAAGGCTTGAGGTCGAAAACAATGTGGCCAGGATCGCCACTTATTGTCGAGAGCGCCTCTCACCTCTTCCTCCCGAGCATAAAAGATTTGAATATCCGCATATTTACAAAGTTGGTTTGAGTCCGAAACTCCTGGCCAGACGTAACAGTTTAATCCGCCGCTACCGGCGGAATTTTGAAGAAAGTTGAAAGGAAGCTGAGATGAAGGCTCTGATTGTGGTCGATCTTCAAAATGATTTTATTCCGGGCGGGAGCCTGGCTGTCCCCGGCGGTTATGAAATTATCCCCATTATTAACCGCCTTGAGGAGAAATTCCCGCTGGTGGTAGCAACCCAGGACTGGCATCCACTCCATCATTTGAGTTTTGCTTCCAACCATCCAGGGAAAAAAGTGTATGAGACGGTCATCATTGATGGACTGGAGCAGATTCTCTGGCCGGACCACTGCCTCCAGGGAAAAGAAGGAGCCAGACTGGTTTCGGGTTTTGACGATCGGCCGGTCGAAGCTATTTTTAGAAAGGGGACCGATCCCAGAATTGACAGCTACTCCGGTTTTTTCGACAATGGCCGGAAAAAATCCACCGGGCTAGGTGATTATCTGCGGGGACGCGCAGTGCGACAGGTTTATCTTTGCGGACTGGCCGCTGAATTCTGCGTGCTTTATACGGCGCTTGACGCCCTTGAGCTTGGCTTTGAGACCTACTATATCGAGGATGCTACGCGTGCCCTGAGCGAGGAAGGCTTTAACCAGGCGAAAGAGCTGGTGGCTGGGGGCGGTGGGAAATTGGTGACTTCAGACCGGGTTGGCTAACCACATGAGCCAGCAGCCGGCAAGATTAATTAAAGAATCTGAATATTCCAGATGCACTTTTAGATAAATAAATCTGCACTGCTTTTAAACCTGATAGACGAGATGAGCCTCTCTATGAAATCAATGATGTTATTTTATTTTCTGGCAACAGGAAAACACTGAATGGAGATTTAAATATGTCTGCCGGGTTTTCTGCTGCCCTTTCTGGCCTTTTCGGGCCCGGGCCAGTAGTGGCCTTGTGCTGCTTTTTCTGGCTTCAGATCCGAAAGTAAAAGACGTTTCTGCTCTTTTTTCTCTTCAAAGCTCCGCGGGACATAGACAGACTTCCCTGTCTCCGGATCTTTTCCGGTGTAATACATGCAGGTCGAGCGGGTCATGGGAGTCGGGGTGAAAATTTGAACACCTTCGACCGGCCTTTCTCCTTGAGCTTCGAGCTTCTGAACGTATTGAGCCAGTTCCCTGGCTTCTTTTAATGTTGTCCCGGGATGGGCAACCATAAAATAGTATTTGAGGTGCTGCTTTTTATCGCCACTTAACTTTTGAAAAAGACGACTGAACTCATCGAGCGGTACCGAGCTTTTGTTCATCAGGCGAAGAACCTCAGGCGAGACATGCTCCGGTGCGATTTTGAGCAAACCGGAAACATGGTGACTGATGAGCTCCCGCAAATACTCCGGGCTACTCAAAGCCAGGTCATAGCGGAGGCCACTCCGTACAAAAACTTTTTTTACCCCGGGAATGGCCCGTGATCGTCGCAGAAGATTTATAAGGCGGTGATGGG
The DNA here is from genome assembly GCA_029571905.1 of Acidobacteriota bacterium. GTDB lineage: Bacteria > Acidobacteriota > Aminicenantia > Aminicenantales > Saccharicenantaceae > Saccharicenans. The sequence continues at coordinate 6,279 of JAKPXU010000164.1, forward strand.
AGCGGTCAAGTTTCGGGCAGGTCAGGCAGAAACCGCGCTCACAGTCATGGCAATCCATCCCGTACATGTTGGCCGTCGGCCCGCCCAGATCATCAATATAACCTTTGAAGTCAGGATGGCGGGTCAGACGTCTGATTTCCTGGAGGATTGATTCTTCCGAACGGGAGACAAGACGGTCTCCCTGGTGAAGTGACAGTGAGCAAAAAGAGCAACGGCCAAGACAGCCTCGATGTGTTACCACTGAAAATTTTGCCATCTGAAGCTCATGATAATCGACCGGGATGAAGCGGCTAAAAGGCAGGCTGTAAATCCAGTCAAGAATCTCAGGAGTATAGGTAGCAGCCCGGTACTGCAGGACATAGCGGTTGGCATGCTTTTGGGCCAGGCTTTTGTAGTTGGCCAGCGTTTTCTGGGCTTCCAGAAACTTATCTGGATCAGAAGCTACCTCTTCATAAGAGGGGATCTCCTCAAAATCAGGCGGTAGGTCGTGACTGATAATGGCCGTGCCAGGAATGCCAGCCAGAGGGCGGCCCTCACTTAACCGGCGCGCCACTTCAATTACCTGAAGTTCACCCGGGCCATAAACTAGAAGATCCGCCCGCGAGTCGAGAAGAATAGAGCGACGCACTCTGTTTTCCCAGTAATCATAATGGGCGAGACGGCGGAGTGAAGCCTCAATGCCACCTATTACTATCGGGATATCGTGGAAGGCCTCTCTCAGCCGATTGCTGTAGGCAATGACCGCCCGATCAGGTTTGCCCGACCGGTAACGAGCACTGGAATCTTTTTCGCGACGTCGCAAAAGCGGACTGTAGTTGGCCAGACAGCTATCAATCGAGCCCGAAGTTACTCCGAAAAAAAGCCGCGGCCGTCCCAGACGTTTAAAATCTTCAGTTGTTGTCCAGTCGGGGCGGGCAATGACACCGACTTTATAGCCCTGAGCATCAAGCACCCGGGCAATCACGCCAACCGGCGACAGGGGGTGATCAGCATAGGGATCGCCGCTGACCAGAATGATATCAAAATCTTTTCCTTCCAGGGCAATCATCGCTTGCGCTGACCTCGAGCTTTACTTTGCCTCTTCAGCTGGTTCACCGTTAAACGGGCTGGCTTTTATTTCTTCAGGCGTCAGTTTGTCGGTCACCAGCCATTTATACCATTTCAGAGCCGATTCAACCAGGATAATCACGGCCAGAACCATGATGGCGATGGATAAAATGACCAGCAGAATATTTCCCTGTGGCAGGTAGTTATTGACAATATTCAGATAAGCAGCATAAAGGGTCGTCGCACTTATAAACAGAAAGGGAACCAGAGTAATCCACAGATACCGGGCCTGGCCCTTTTTAATAATGACCGTCGTTCCCAGGGCCAGAGCAATCGCTCCCAGGAGCTGGTTAGAGGTGCCAAAAAGAGGCCAGATGGTTGAGATGTTGCCGCCATAGACGAGATAGCCCCAGCAGAAGGAAATCAGAAAGCTGGTGAAGATAACACCCGGCCACCAGTTGGTATTCTTAAGCGGCTTATAAATCAAGCCGCCAGCCTCCTGGAGCAAATAACGGCCAACCCGCGTGCCGGCGTCAATCGTGGTCAGAATAAATAACGCCTCAAAAAGGACTACGAAATGGTAGATATAAGCACCGAGCTTGGCCAGGAAAGGAATTTTAGAAAAAATAAAGGTCATGCCGACTCCCAGGGTGACGGCTCCGCCCGGCCGCCCGGCCACATTTTCTCCGACCAGCTTTGAAAGCTCGGGCAGGTCAACAACTTTCATGCCCAATTTTTCAAAGACCTCAGGCGGAACATTGATGGCGAAGTAATCAGCTGGAATCAGGCTGGTGGCAGCAATCAAAGCCATCAGAGCGACAAAACCTTCGGCCAGCATGGCACCGTAGGCAATGGGCAGGATATCCTTCTCGTTTTTAATCATCTTGGGCGTGGTGCCAGAGGAAATTAAAGCGTGAAAGCCGGAGAGAGCTCCACAGGCAATGGTGATAAACAGGAAGGGCCAGACCTTACCGGGAATAATCGGCCCGCCTCCATGGATGAAAGGGGTAAAGGCTGGCATTTTAATCGCCGGATTAACAATGATCACCCCTATGGCCAGAAGGAAAATGACCCCGAGTTTCATGTAAGTGCTGAGATAATCACGAGGGACAAGCAGCAGCCAGACAGGTAAAACTGCGGCTAAAAATCCATAGGAAGCAAGGATAACAGTCATCTGTTTGGCATCAAACATTAAAAACCGGCCAAGAGCAGTTCTGGCAATAAAGGGCCCGGCGGCCACGGCGATTATCAACAGGCTAACTCCGATAATGGTAGCACCGGCGATATCATTAGGTCTGATCCATTTCATATAAATCGCCATCAAAAAGGCAATCGGAATGGTGATGCCAACGGTAAAAGTGGCCCACGGGCTGTTAAATAAAGCGTTGACGATCACCAGGGCCAGACCGGCCATGGCGATGATGAGAATAAAAATGACGGCAATAGCTGTCGCGACGCCTGTTACTTTGCCGACTTCCTTGCGAGAAATATCAATGATCGAGGCCCCATCGTATCGCACAGAGGCAAACAGGATGACCATATCATGGACAGCCCCGGCCACCACCGCCCCAATCAAGATCCACAGAGCGCTGGGTAGATAACCAAACTGCGCGGCCAGCACTGGCCCAACCAACGGGCCAGCTCCGGCGATAGCAGCAAAATGATGGCCGAATAGAACCCATTTATTAGTCGGCACATAATCATAGCCATTTTGAAGTCGGTAAGCAGGAGTCGTTCGCGATGGATCGAGGGCCAGAACTTTGGCTGCAATGAAAGCCCCATAAAACCGATAGGCCAGAGCATAGACACAGGCTCCAATAATGACCAACGCCAGTCCGCTCATCTTATTATTCCTTTTTAAAAGAAATAATTAGAGGCAAGTATAACAAAAAAAGGGGAAAAAGGGGACGTGATACTCTGTCCCCAATTTTATTTACCCCCGAGCTGATATCAGGGGAGAAGACTTCCGGGGGACAGAGTATCACGTCCCCATGAAAAAATCAGGCTTTTCTGATTTCGACCCGGCCACTAAAAGTTTTGGCGACGATATAAGCTCCGCCTTTACCAACCTTCCCTTTGATTTGTTTATCTGAGATTTCTCCGATAATCTCGATCGGAAATTCTGTTTTTACTGTCCCGCTGAAAGCTCCAGCCTCGAGCTCAAAAGAGGAGCTGGCGGGCAAAACCAGAACAACATTGCCTGAATGAGAATTAAATTGATAGCGGCCATCGCTCATCACATCGCCACGATAGTCAATTGAACCACTGACTGATTTAGCACTAACACTCTTCGCCTGGCTGATATCTTTCAGGTGGATCGAACCGCTGACGGCTTCTGCCTCGACCGAACCCTTAATCCCAGTAGCATATATATCTCCCGAGACCGAACTCAGCTGGGCATCATCCTCTATCTTTTCAACTCTGATATCACCGCTGACGGCTTTAGCCTCAACTGACTTTTTCCCTCCACTGATTTCTACATCCCCGCTAACCGTATTAGCTATAACCTGGCCGCCGGCCTCCCTGATCAGGATATCTCCACTGATTGATCTGGCTTCAACCGAAGCTCGGTCAGGTATCCACAGAGTATAATCAACAGAAACAGAACTATCTTTCCCGAAAAATCCTTTATTTTCCGGGTACTGAGTTTTGACCACAAGAAGCCCGGGCTCGGCCTTTATTTGAATTTCCACTGCTTCCATGGCCTTTTTAGCCTGAGCTTCATCTTTTGCTTCGGCTCGTTTGACAGCCTCGATTTTTACCTTTCCTTCTTTCCAGACGAAAATCTTGATATCACCGGAAATATTATTGATCATGACCTTTCCATCGCTGGTCAGGTTTTCCACCCTTTCCAATTTCTGCTCAAACCGATCCCCGGCCGCCGCCACCAGCGAGCTCATCAGCATCAAGCCAAGAATTAAAATTGCTGCTTTTTTCCAGCACAGAAAGTTTTGATTTTCCTCTTTGTTCCTATACATGATTTTTTCTCCTTCTTTCTTTTATTTTAAAATTTTTAATTCAACGAGTTATTAAAATTCCGGCTGGTTTCCAGCATATTGTTTAAAAATTCAAGTTTTGAATTATAAGCGCTCAGCAAATAATCCCGAGCTCGCAGATTACTTGGCTCCTGACTAACAGCCTGCTGACAGAGATCTATGGTTCGGTCTAAAAGCTGAAGATTAGCCTGAAGGATTTCCACCATTTCAGGCGCGAAACTTTTATCAGCCGCAGCTATCTTTGTAGCTTCGGTCAGAGATTCTATTGCCTGGCGGTAGTAAAAGCCGGCCTCATCTATTTTTTCCAGCACCCGCTGCCCATTAGCGAGCTGAGGCCTTTGCCCGGCAGGCCGCTGCTGAGAGTAGCGACCAAGGAAAAAAACTCCTGCCATCATGCCCAGGATAATAAGTAGAACCACACTATATCTCCAGCCCCGACTCGGCCGCATCGGCCACTGAGAAGGCTTTTTACCCGGCTCTCTTTTGCTCTTTATCTCTGACTCTTCTTTGAGTCCAGGTATGATTTCTTCCTCTAACTTGTTTTTTAGCTTTTCCCAGACTTCGCCCGAAGGTTCAAGCTCAACTGCACCATCTGTTTCCGCCTTCGTTCCAGATTTAATAGCCTTTAAGTCTTCATAAATCTGGCGGCATTTAGAACAGCTATCCAGATGAACCTTCAGCTGACGATAATCTGTTTTCTTGATCTCCGCATCAAGAAGCTTATTTATTAGAAGCTGCGCCTGATGGCATCTCATAACTTTTTCCCTCCAAGTAAACGCTTTTTCCTCAGAATTTTTCTGAGCTTGAGCCGTGCTTTAAACAACTGAGATTTTGATGTCCCTGGCTGGCAACCAAGCATGGCTCCAATTTCTTCATGGGTTAAACCTTCCACCTCATGCAGAACAAAGACTATTCTCAGCTTTTCAGGCAAATAGGACAGCGCTTCCTGGACAGCCGCGGCCAGCTCTCTCGCGGCCGGATCATAATCCTGCCCAATTTGATTTTCTTCTTCTGGCGCAATCAGGCTAAGCTTTTGTTCCAAACTTCGTTCGCGCCGAAGATAGCTATAACAGGTATTTACCGATAGGCGATAGACCCA
>JAKPXU010000180.1 GCA_029571905.1 Acidobacteriota bacterium
TTTTTCTTGTAAAATCCATTTCATCTAAGTATTATTTAAAAACTATTCTGTTGTTTTTGCAAGGAGCAGCAGCATGAACCTCTGGGTAAAAAAAAGGCCAGAAGATTTACAGGAAGCTTCCGAGCATACCCAGCTCAAGAAAAGCCTCAAAGCCATCGATCTGGCTGCCCTGGGCATTGGCTCAGTGGTTGGCACCGGAATTTTTGTAGCCACCGGCCAGGGAGCACATCTGGCTGGCCCTGGCGTCATCCTGTCTTTTCTTATCGCCGCTATTACTGCTGGCCTATGCGCCTTAACTTATTCTGAACTGGCCTGCATGTTTCCCGTGGCTGGCAGTACATATTCATATTCTTATGCAGCCTTTGGTGAGATCATAGCCTGGATCATTGGCTGGGACCTGATGCTGGAGTATTTGGTTTCGGCCAGTGCTGTGGCTTCCGGCTGGTCATCAACTTTCATCGGACTCGTTGAGGAGCTGGGAGTCAAGCTGCCCAAGGCCTTATGTCTCACGCCAATGGCTGGTGGTGTCATTGATCTTCCGGCCGTCCTTATCACGATGCTCATTACCTGGATTTTGTTTGTCGGCATTAAAGAGAGCTCGGTAACCAACAATATCATTGTCGTTATCAAAATTTCTGTCATTGTCCTGTTTATTGTTCTTGGAATCAAGCATGTCAATTTGAGTAATTTTACCCCCTTTGCTCCGATGGGCTGGAAGGGAATCATGTCGGGGGCAGCTATTATTTTCTTCTCATACATCGGTTTTGATGCCGTCTCCACTGCTGCCGAAGAAACCATTAACCCAAAAAGAGATGTGCCCATTGGCCTGATGCTCTGCCTGGGTGTGGTTATTGTCTTATATCTGGGGGTAGCTTTCGTTTTAGTTGGCCTTGTCCCTTATAACCAGATAGATATTGGCAACGCTCTGCCGGCTGCCCTGGCCAGTATCGGCATTCGCTGGGGAGGAGCACTGGTCGCCACCGGAGCAATTATCGGCATGATTTCGACTTTGCTGATTACCGTCTATGGACAGGTCAGAATTTTCATGGTCATGGCCAGAGATGGCCTCCTGCCTGAGATCTTCGCTCGTGTTCACCCCATACATCGAACTCCCGCCCTTTGCACCTGGATAACCGGTGGCCTGACTGCTCTTATTGCCGGTTTCTTTCCTCTGGACATAATCCTGGAACTGTGCAACATCGGGACTCTTTTTGCCTTTGTCCTGGTCTCCATCGGGGTAATTGTCTTAAGACACACTCAACCCCAGTTAGAAAGAAAATTCAAGACCCCTTTAGTTCCTTTTACCCCCCTGGTCACCATTTTCTTCTGCTTATATCTGATGCTTGGCCTGACCACAGTCACCTGGTTCAGGTTTGTTATCTGGCTGGGAATGGGACTGGCCGTCTATTTTGCTTATGGCGCCAGCCACTCAAAGTTGCAGAAAGGTTATAATTGAGTAGTTTCTTCACCCTCTTTAAATGAAATGAAGAAAAAGCCAGAACAAATTAAAACTTAAACAAGCTCTGGTTGCTCTTTGCCAAGCTTCTCGACCAATTCTTTGACTCGCTGATCGGCCTCTCGCCGGCAGATGAGCAGAGCATCTTTGGAATTGACAATGATCAGATTCTCGACGCCAATTAAAGCTGTTAGCTGCCCCGGATTGAGAATCAGACAGTTCTTTGAATCGAGAGAAACGATTGAGCCATTGGCCACGTTACAGTTTTCATCCTGTCCGAAAAGTTCATAGAGGGAACTCCAGGAGCCGAGGTCAGACCAGCCAAAATCACCTCTGGCCATCAGTGATCCTCTGACCTTTTCAATTAGGGCATAATCTATGGATTGGACCGGCAGTTCACGAAAAACTCTGACCAGTGTCTGGCGGTTGCCTTTTTTCAAAGCCTCCAGAATTTTTATCCAGGCTGAAAAAAGCTCCGGTGTATATTTTCTCAGGCTTTCCTCAAAGACATCCGCCCGCCAGAGAAAGATACCGCTATTCCAGTAATATTCTCCAGACTGAATAAAGTCGAGGGCAGTCGGCAGATCCGGCTTTTCTTTAAAACTACTCACCGTATAAAATTTTTCCCCCCGCAGGTTTTTGAAGCCAACGTCAGGACAATGGAGATAACCATAGCCAGTAGCCGGGGAAGTCGGGGGGACACCAAACATAATTATTTTTTTAAATCTATAGGCCGCAGCCGCCGCCGCCTGAAGTTTCTGCCTGAAGAGTTGGACCTCTTTGATGTAATGATCGGCTGGCAATAAGGCAACTACTGCCTCGGGGTTGTCAAGATAAATAGTGGCGGTAGCCAGAAGGGCGGAAGGAGCGGTGTTTCTGGCCTGAGGCTCAGTCAGTAAATTCTTTCGGGGCAAAGCTGGTAAAATTTTCTCAAGCTTCCGCGTCTGCCAGGAAACAGCCACTGTATAAAGGTTTCCGACAGGCACCAGGCCTTTCACCCTGTCCACGGTCTGCTCAACAAGCTTTTTCTCCCCAATTATATTTAGATATTGTTTCGGGTTTTGCCGGCGGCTCAAAGGCCAGAAACGGGTGCCGCTGCCACCAGCCAGAATGACTACCCTTAGATCAGGCTGTCCTGCTTCCTTTTTTTTACCCCTCTTTTTTATTTCTTCCAATGTTACCTCCCCGCCGAACCCTTTATTCTTATATTCTTATTTGCTGTTCAAACCGGTCAGAACCTCTTCCAGACAGCTTTTGATCTTCTGCTCGATGCGTCTTAATTCCTCCTGGCTGTCAGCTTCAAACCGCAGGACAATAACCGGCTGAGTATTCGAGGCCCTGACCAATCCCCAGCCATGGTCAAAGACGGCTCTAACTCCATCAATATCAATAATTTTCTTGACCTCAGGTAGATGGCTGAGTTTCTCCTTGACGCCATCAACCACCTTGAATTTGACCTCATCTGAAGTATAAATCCTGATCTCGGGTGTGTTATAAACAGTGGGCAAATCAGCTAGATAAGCTGACAGTTTTTTCGTCTGACGAGAAATTATTTCCACCAGTCTGGCCGAGGCGTAGATGGCATCATCAAAACCAAACCAGCGATCAGCAAAGAAAATATGACCGCTCATTTCTCCAGCCAGCAGGGCCTTC
>JAKPXU010000184.1 GCA_029571905.1 Acidobacteriota bacterium
CCTTGTAATTCAAATAAATTAACTATAAAATTTTGAATGGTCATTGTGGTAGGTTAACTCCTTTCCTAACTTATTTGGTTTCAAGGAGTTCCTACCACATTTCCCTATATTTTGCACCACACTTTTGGCTGAACAGCCATCAACAATTTGACCTGATGTTTTAAGTCAAGGTTGAATTAAAAAGCCTCCTGATGATAAAATCAATACCAGTTCTTGAGTGGAAGGCAGGAAAAAGATGAAAAGAGAAACACTTTATATCGCTTTAATCCTTTGTCTATTCGGTTTTAGTCAGGCTTACGGGCAGATTAATCTAAAAGCCATGACTCTGCCTGATGGCAAAAAAATTGAAGTCAGTTTTAACAAGACTGAGCGGGCACCTGATCGGGCTTCGATGTCAGCCAGGCTTAATTACGAAAAAGGAGTAGCTGCGGTTGAACTGAGCTTTGAACACCTGGAACCGGCCATTTTATTTGCCGGCGATATCTCCACCTATGTTCTCTGGGCTGTCGGGCCAGACGGGACGGTTGAAAATCTGGGAGAAATCATCGTTGATAAAAGAGATTGTTCTGGTTCACAGAAATTCTTTGTCAACCGGAAGATACTGGCCTTAATGGTCACAGCTGAACCTTATTCATCAGTTACCCGGCCAACCAATTTAATACTTTTTGTTAATGCCGAATCGGGAGAGAAGGGTGTTCAGATTGCCCCTTTTATGTACAATGACTTTTCCACCACCGCCCGTCCTGCTCTGGATAGCATCTCCAGCATTCAGTATATAAGCGATGTGCCTGTAGCTTTAAAACAGGCAGAGAAGACTCTGGAATTCGCCACCAGAGTAGGGGCTGACCAGGTCAACCCCAAAGCTATCAATCAAGCCAATGAAGCATTAGCTAAAGCCAGGACACAAAGGGATAAAAAAATGGCGGCTGATGGTGCTCGTCTTGCCACTCAATTTGCTGCTCAGGCTATAAATGAGACCTTTAAACTGCAGGAAGAAAAGGCAGCAGCTGAAGCTGAAGCTAAAAGACAGGCAGAAAAAGCCGCTCTGGAGCAACGTGCCAATCAAGCCGAAAGCGAAGCCCAGCAGTTGGCCCGCCAGCTGGAAGAAATTAAAGCCGAGCGAGCTGCCCTGGCCAGAGAAACCGAGCAGTTAGCTGCCCAAACTCGTCAGCTGGCTGCTGAGCGTGACCAGCTGGCTCAGGAAAGAGAAATGATTCAAAAGGAAAGAGATGAACTGGCTGGCAAACTGAAAGCAGCTTTATCCACAGTGGCCGAAACCACTGATACTGCTCGGGGTTTGATGATTAATCTGGCTGGAGTCTTGTTCGATGTGAATAAAGCCACGCTCAAGCCAGAATCCCAGCTAAAATTAGCCAAGCTGGCCGGTATTTTAATGGTCTTCCCTGACATCAAGCTGAGTATCGAAGGGCATACCGATGCCACCGGGTCGGAGGAATTGAATCTCAAGCTGTCAACTGACCGGGCCAGAACAGTCTACGAATTTTTGATGTCTCAGGGGGTATCTACGGACAGGATGAAATATCAGGGATTTGGCTCGAGCCGTCCGGTTGCTCCCAATGATACTGAAGCTAACCGAGCCAAAAACCGGCGGGTTGAAGTTGTTGTCCTCAAAGAATCCGAGGGCTGAGTCTTCATCTTCTTTCCAGAAGATAGATAAACATTAGCCACAGACAGAGAATAAGAAGAGCAGAATATATACGAAGAGAATTAGAGACGGTCAAAATATTAAACAGACCATGAATCAAGGCGGCCAGAAACAACCCGAGCAGGGCGGCCAGGACCTCTGACCGCCCACGAGTTCTGGCCCTGATCACCAGATAACCCCAGATCGAAGAAAAAATTGAATGGGTCAGAGGAGAGACCAACGCCCGGCCAAAATAAGCAGCACCACTCATGAGCGGTAAATAACCAAGATTCTCAAAGCTGGCGAAGCCAATGGCCAGAGAAGCGGCATAAACCACTCCGTCAGCCGGTTCATCCAGGTCGTAGTTCTTTAAAATAAAAAGGGCAAAAGGCAAAAACTTAAAAAATTCTTCTAATGGCCCGACCACACCCAGCGAGTAAAGGGCAATGTGGCTGAAGTTGCCTCTGGCTACCACCAGGTTAAAGCCAGCCGGTAGTCCAATTAAAGGCAGCTGTCGGTAAGTTATAAAACAGAGAAAGCCAAAGAAAAAGCCCAGCAGAAAGGCCGCCAGCAGATTGATTAATGGTTCGGGCTGTCTTCTATCCTTATAATAAAAATAAGCCAGCCAGAAGATGGCCGGGGCGATGATGCTGGCCGCCAACTTCCATAAAACCATTAACCTGTGATTACTCCAATTTCGCCTGGCCTGACAGCGAGTATTCTGGCCCGGTTAGCGAATATTAATTTTGTTTTGTCTAAAGTAACCAATCAGGTCAAAACTGTCAAGCTCAAAACTTCCCTCTTCCAGGGAAACGTCAGACAATTTTATCATCCGGAGTTAAATAACCGCTTAGCCAGCTGCAGATATAAATTTATTAAGCTCTTTATGAGGCTGGGAGGAGTCGGGAATAGCTAAGCCGGATTTAATCAAATAAAGGTTTATAAATATTTTGTTTTTTAAATAGACATAACCGTTAACCGTCTCGCTACCGGCCACCTCACCCTCATTAATTTTTAAAATCACTTCTTTACCCAGCAGCCGGTTTTTAAGATATTGAATAGTTTCATCCTTTTTTACTACCCGGACACCTAAAAATCTTACCTTTAAGCCAGTATCAAGCTGTATAGTATGGTCGTCTATAATTCCTGCCACTTTGTAAAGCTTTGGTGCCTTGAAACCGAACAGCAGGGGATCAATTTGAGGTTTTTCATTTTTTATCGACGGAATATAGTTGCTATCAAAATTAATATATTTATTTTCTTGCCGTTCGACAATCTTAACACCTTTACCTAACCCAGGAAGTGAATTAGCCAGGCCAAGCTTTTCTTTTATCAATTCTATAAAGCTGTGATTAATCTCATAACCGAAGGCGTTCCGGCCCTGTTCCAGAGCAACCTTTACTGCTGTTCCGCTACCCAGAAATGGGTCTAAAACAATATCATCTACAAAGGAAAACATTCTGATCAGCCTTCTGGGCAATTCGTCTGGAAACATAGCTTCATGATCTATCTGTTTTGCTCCTTTAAAGACCCAGTGCCCGGCAAAATATTGCTTCCACTCATCTTTGGTCAGCCTGGAGGCTTCCTTTATTTCCTTAGATACCTGTTTATTTTTGCCTGGTTTTTTAAAGATGTGGATATATTCATAATCAAGCTCGACAATTCCATTGGGAGGATAAGGGAACGATCCCATAACAGTCGCTCCTCCGCTGGTATTCATCGTGGTCTTCTTCTGCCAGATAATTGAACCCATAAAATCAAAGCCGATTTTCTCACA
>JAKPXU010000198.1 GCA_029571905.1 Acidobacteriota bacterium
AGAGTGGTGCTAACTGACGGCCAATTTCATCCAGTCGATTCTTCCGACCTGGCTTTCCAGTTGGCCGCCCAGGGTGCTTTCAAACAGGCTTACAAAAAAGCTAAACCCCAGCTGCTTGAACCCATTATGAAAGTCGTGGTAGAGACCCCTTCGGAATACTCCGGCCATGTTTTCGCCAGTCTCAATCAGCGGCGGGGCATAATTATCAGTTCAATTGAAACCGGTGTTTACTCCACGATTGAAGCTGAGGTACCATTAAGTGAGATGTTCGGTTATTCATCTGTTCTCCGCTCAATGACCCAGGGCAAGGCCGAATTTACCATGGAATTTTTAAAATATGCTCGGGTGCCTCAAACTCTGGCCGAAGAGCTGATGGAAAAACACCGGCAAGAAATAGAGAAAGAAAAAGGCAAATAAAACTGGTAAGGAGTCAGGGGATGGCCAAAAAAATTCTCAGTTCGAAGAGCCCGGTCAAACTTCTGGAAAAAAGTGTTAAGGGCGGACTCGGACCGGGCAATCTGGGTGTCTTTGCCTCGCGCAAAGGCGTGGGAAAGACAGCCTGTCTGGTGCAAATTGCTCTCAACCGGCTGGTCGAGGGCCAGGGAGTTATTCATGTTTCCTACGCCAGTCGTGTTGACTATATCATCTCCTGGTATGAAGAGATGTTCAAAAACCTGGCCGCCCGTGAAAACCTGCAGAAGGCAATGGAGACCCATGATGAGATTATCCGCCGCCGGGTTATTATGAATTTCCAGCAGGGAGGAATGGATACGGAACAGGTCCTCAGGGGTCTGGAAGCTCTTCTTGTCCATGGGAATTTCCCGGGCAGAACCATCATCGTGGATGGCTTTAATTTTTATCTCCCTGCTTCCGCTGATGTTAAACTATTCAAACAGTTTGCTGTTGAGCATCAGCTCGAATTCTGGTTCAGCTGTTCTCTTCATGGCGATGATCCTTTATTTGATGAGCAGGGTATCCCTTTTGTTCTGAAAGATTATCTTGATTCATTTGACATTATTTTTACTCTGGAAAATGAAAAGGATCGGGTCAAGGTGAATCTGGTCAAAGATCATGACCGCCTCAGCCTGAAAAAATTAAACCTCGAGCTTGATCCCCAGACACTTCTTCTGGCCAGAGCCTGAGTCTCCCTTTTTATTTCGACCGTGAATATCTGGCCTGGCCAGAGTCAATCTGATTGCTCACGATTAACTTTTGCACTTCCTGCCTTCCGGGGTAGATCATCATCTATTTGATTCCTTGACTGTTTTTTAGCTGCAGCTTATGATAGCCTCTATGTTTTATGATCTTAAAGAAACTGCTGGGTTAGCTGCTGTTTGCCCCCTGTCAATGGTGGCTGGTGGTTACCCGCTTTTTGATTTTAGTTGGGGAGGTACCAGATGCCCAAGAAGACTGTCATTTTTATCCTCAGTCTTTGCTGGCTGACCGTCATGCTTCAAGCCTCTTTTAAAAAAGAAGATATCAAAGTTTTCCAGCTGGACAACGGACTGAAGATAATCCTTTATGAAGACCATAAGATTCCCAATATTTCCTATTACACTTTTTTCAAAGTCGGTTCCCGCTGTGAAAGGCCAGGTTTGACCGGCGTTTCCCATTTCATTGAGCACATGATGTTTAACGGCACCAAAAAATATGGCCCGGGCCAATTTGACCGTCTAATGGAATTTAATGGCGGGGCCAATAATGCCTATACCGGCGACGATTTTACGGCTTATACTGATTGGTTTCCTTCCACTGCCCTGGAAAAAATGGTCGAGCTGGAAGCCGACCGGATGCAGGGTCTGCTTTTTGACCCACAGGTGCTAGAATCAGAAAGAGGTGTCGTCGCCTCAGAACGGCGAATGAGTGTTGAAAATAACAATGAAGCTATTCTTTACGAAAATGTTCGGGCGACAGCCATCATGGCCCATCCCTATCACTGGGATGTAATTGGCTGGATGAGTGATATTCTGGGCTGGAGACCCGATGATATTAAGCAATATTATCAGACTTATTACGCCCCTAATAATGCTGTGCTGGTGGTGGTTGGTGATTTTGAGAGTTCAAAACTCATGGAGTTAATAAAGAAATATTATGGCCCGATTCCTGCCCAGTCACCCCCACCCCCCATCATCACAGTCGAACCTCCTCAACAAGGGCGCAAGGAGGTGGTGGTTAGAAAAGAAGCTCAGACGCCATCTTTTATGGTGGTTTATCATGGCCCGGCCTGCACCAGCCCTGATTTCTTTGCTCTGTCGATTCTGCAGAAGCCGCTCGTCGAAGGTGAAAGCAGCCGGCTCTACCGGCGCCTGGTTCGGGAAGAGCAGCTGGCTCTGTCGGTGTCTGGTGGCATTGAGGAAAAAATCGATCCTTTCCTCTTTATGATCGAGGTCAAGCCGCGACCAGGTGTGGATCTGACCCGAATCGAAAAAATAATTGATGAGGAACTGGCTAAAATAATTCAGGAGGGTTTGACCGAAACTGAGTTTGAAAAGGCTCGTAATATTGGCCTGAGCAGTTTCTATTTCGGCCTGCAGACCAACTCCGGTAAAGCCAATATGCTCGGAGCGATGGAAATGCTTTACGGCAGCTATGAACGCCTTTTCACCTATATCGATAGCTACCTGGCTGTCAAACGGGAAGACATTCCCTCGGTGGCCAGGAAATACTTTAACGACCTGAATAAAACCGCCGGTTACCTGCTACCAGAAGGAGGCCAGAGATGAGCAAGTTTTTAACTGTTTTGACCATATTTTTATTACTGCTACCAGCTATGTTGTTTTCGACTGAAAGATTGCCCAGACCAGAAAAGATTACCCTGGACAACGGACTGGTTGTTTATTATCTGCAAAATCCAGAACTGCCGCTGGTGAGTTTCAGACTGCTCATCAAAGGAGCAGGCAGTGCTTTTGAACCCGAGGGGCTCGATGGCCTGGCAAATTTCACCGCTGATATGTTGCTCAAGGGAACCAGCACGATGACGGCCGAAGAGATCGCCGAAGCTCTTGATTTTATGGGAGCCAGATTGACCTTCACCTCAGTAGAAGAATATGCCAGTGGCGGCGGCGACTGTCTGTCTCAATTTCTGCCCAGGCTCTTACAAATTGCTTCTGATTGTCTGAGCTCACCTACCTTTAAGGAGGACGAATATGAAAAGGAGCTGTCGAGAAAAGTCGATACGCTGAAGGCTGTTAAGGACAACCCAGCTCGGGCCCTGCGTCAGTATTTTAAAAAGGCCTATTTCGGACAGCACCCATTTGGCCATATTTCGCTTGGCACTGATTCTTCCCTGGCCAGAATGTCCCTATCAGAACTCAAGAAGTTCCACGCTCAAAGATATAGACCGGATATGACTATGATGGCCGTGGTTGGTGATGTCAAGCGGGAGGACTTGATCAAAATTTTAAACGAGACCTTTGGCCGCTGGCCGAAAGCGGCTGGACCGGCACCAGCAGCCAGTATTCCCCCTCTCCCTTCCCCGGCCGGTCAAAAACTCGTCCTGGTGGATAAGCCGGATGCCACTCAAGCTTACTTCGCACTGGGTTCACCTGGTTTTGCTCAAAAAGATAAAATAGCTGTGCCAGCCACCATCATGAATACCCTTTGGGGCGGGCGTTTTACTTCCTGGTTAAGCACCGAGCTCCGGATCAAGCGTGGCCTGACCTATGGGGCAAGCAGCAGTTTTCAATCATGGAAAATCGGCGGTTTATTCATGGCCAGTTCTTATACCAGAAATGAGAAAATTGGCGAAATGCTGGATATCACTTTCGATTTGCTGAAGAAAGCCAGGAGCCAGGGCTTTTCACCGGAAGAAATTGAAAGCGCTAAAAATTATATTATCGGTCAGTTCCCCGAGACACTGGAGACCAACGGCAGTAAGGCCAGTGCCTATCTTCGGCTGGTTTTTTATGAGCTCGGCTTTGACTACTTTGACCACTACTTAGTCGATATTCAGGCCGCCAGGCCAGAGGAGATAAAAAAAGCGGCTGCTCGATTGCTGCCTGAAAAAAGTTACACCCTGGTGGTCGTAGGCAAAGCCAGCGATATCAAAAAACAGCTTGACAAATTTGGCCGCTGGGAAGAAAAAAAGATAACTGATCCTGATTTCTAAAGATTACCGAACAACTGAGCCGTTTGGTAAGCCAGATTGGTATAACTAAAAGTTATATATTTGATAACATTTAAGCAATTTATAACAATATCACCAGTTCTCAAGCTTAAGTTCTGAGCCGCAAATTCAGGCTTTTTTCCTGGAGGCAGCCCTGGCCAGGAGGCGCTGACGTGTATAGGCAATAAGCCCACCAGCGTCAATAATAGCCTGCCTGGCTTTGGGCAGGGGTTCAACTTTAAATTCCTTACCAGAAGTCTTATTAATAATCTTATCCGGTAGAATTTCCAGCTCGTCACCTTCTTCGGCCTCAATCTCCGGACAAACTACCAGCCGCAGACCTAAATTAATGGCATTTTGCATAAAAATCCTGGCAAAATTCTTAGCAACAACAATGAGATCATAGCCTTTGAGGCAGGATGCAGCCTGTTCCCGGGAGGAACCGCAGCCAAAATTTTTGCCAGCTACGATCACGCTGCCAGGCGGAATCTGACCGCTTCTCAGTTTTGAGTTAAACTCAGGCAGATCAGCAAAAGCATATTGAGGAGTCTCAGAAGGCAGCACAGTCGCCATGTACCGGCCTGGATAGATAATATCGGTTGAAATATCATCGCCAAGCTTCAGAACAACCTTAGCCATCTTATTTACCTCCTTTTCTTGGATCACTAATATAACCGGTCAGTGCCGAAGCCGCCGCTACAGCCGGTGAACAGAGATATACTTCAGCTCTGGGATTGCCCATCCGGCCTTTGAAATTGCGGTTAGTAGTGGACAAAGCCACCTCTCCATCACCCAGGGCGCCTTCATGCACACCCAGACAGCAACCACAACCGGGATTCATCACCACCGCCCCCGCCTTGACCAGATCAGCCAGATAACCAAGCTGGAGAGCTTGCTGATAAATCCGGAAAGAAGCGGGGAAAACCAGCATTCTTGTTCCTCTGGCGATCTTTTTGCCTTTAAGAATCCGGGCAGCGATAGCCAGGTCATCCAGCCTTCCGTTGGTGCACGAACCGATAACAATCTGGTCAACCTTAACCCGCCCAATCTGACTGACTGGCTTGACATTGTCCACGGTGTGAGGGCAGGCCACCATCGGCTCGAGCTCAGACACGTTTATCTCAATCACCTGATCATATTCCGCCTCGGGATCAGGGCCAAAAATATCGATCGGCCCCTTGATCTTGGCTTCTTCTTTGAGATAACGGAGTGTTTCCTCATCTGGCGGAAAGATACCGGAAGTTGCTCCTGCTTCGACTGACATATTGGCCACGGTCAGCCGCCCGGAAGTGGGCATCTTCTGGATGGCCGGACCATGATATTCGAGGACCTTGAAATTAGCCCCCTCAGCTGAAATCCGGCCGATGAGATAAAGAATAAAGTCCTTGGGAAGAACATAGCGGCCAAATTTTCCTTTGGCCACCACCTTGATTGTTTTCGGCACTTCCACATTAAGAACCTGACCAAGAGCCCAGACTGAGGCCATTTCTGTTGCCCCAATGCCGAAGCTGAAAGCACCCAGGGCTCCATGCGTGGTGGTATGGCTGTCTGTCCCGACGACTACCGTTCCGGGTAGAACATAACCATTTTCGGGTAAAATCTGGTGACAGATGCCGCCCTCGTCACCACGAATATCATGAAATTTCTTAATCTTCTGGGCAGCCACGAATTCCCTTATTTTCTTCTGATTGGTAGCAGTTTTGGCACTCTCAGCCGGAACGCGATGATCCAGGATAATGGCAATTTTATCCGGATCCCAGACTTTTGGCTTAAGACCAGTATCTTTATAGATTTCTAAAAATTGGTTTATGACCAGTGCGGCATTCTCATGCGACATGGCCAGACTGACTTTTGGCTCAACTACATCCCCGGCCCTGGCCGTTTTTTGACCGGTCGCCCTGGCCAGAATTTTTTCGACCATTGTCAT